>JBFYPZ010000080.1:0-19708 GCA_041303035.1 Flavobacteriaceae bacterium | reverse complement strand
TGGGTCATAAGATTGAACTTTTTAATTTTCAGTACATAAAAAACCAGAATATCGACAATTATTTCTTGGTATATAATTCCGAATACGAAAAGCTGAATGGGGTATCGGAATCTCTCTTTGATGAAACACTGCCACAGGACAACGATGAAATTCTGGCCTTTATGGATGAGATCCTCGATCCGGCAAACGGGTATGAGCAAAGTGACTTAAATGAATATAATACAGTTTCCGATGTGGATGAGCTTAGGGAGATCCTGATCGAGGATGTGATGGTGCCAGGGCAAAAAACAATGTTCGATTTGCCGATTGCTCAATACCTGAAGACTGAGTTTGAATTCAAAAGATATTGGAACCCCAATGGCAGCAATGTTTTTGTGTGGAGAAATTTTTTAGGTATTGCAATCCCTTATGGAAATTCGACCAACATACCTTTTAGCCGCAGTTACAGTGCGGGAGGTTCAAATGATATAAGGGCCTGGCAAACCTATGATCTGGGTCCCGGTGGCGAACTAAATTTTTTGGAATACAAAGTTGGAACCCTGAAAATCGTATCCAGTTTTGAGTACCGGTTCAAGGTTCTTGACAATATTTACAGCGCTCTGTTTGTGGATGCAGGTAATATCTGGGATATTACCAATTCCAACCTGGTTACCGAGGAAGGTAAGTTTACCGAATTCGCTTCTTTGAAAAATATCGCCCTTGGGTCAGGGTTCGGTTTGAGATATGATTTTGATTTTCTCATTTTCCGTTTTGATATCGGTTTCAAAACTTATGAACCCTATTTGGCTGAGGACAAAAAATGGCTGACAAATTACAATTTTGGAAATGCCGTTTACAATATAGGCATCAATTACCCTTTTTAAAAGTTTTATTTCTTATTTTTGTCCTTCTATAAAAGTCAAAAAAAACATTATGTCAAAACAATTTAAACCAGGAGTCGTAACAGGTGATGACGTTCAGGCCATGTTTCAACTTGCAAAAAAGAAAAAATTTGCCCTGCCGGCCGCCAATGTGATCAGTTCAAGCACGATCAACGCCGTTTTGGAGGCTTCTAAAGAATTGAATGCTCCGGCCATTATTCAATTTTCCAACGGAGGTGCAATTTTTAATGCAGGCAAAGGATTGAGCAATGAAAACCAGGCTGCAGCGATTGCGGGTGGTATAGCTGGCGCAAGACATGTACATATTTTGTCAGAAGTTTATGGAGTGCCGGTAATCTTGCATACGGACCATTGTGCAAAAAAACTGCTTCCCTGGCTGGACGGTTTAATCGCCGCCGGTGAAGAATTCTATAAACAAACAGGAAAACCCCTGTTCAGCTCGCATATGATCGACCTATCAGAGGAGCCATTAAAAGAAAATATCGAGATCTGTAAGACTTATCTCCAAAGAATGAGCAAGATCGGAATGACTCTTGAAATAGAATTAGGCATCACGGGAGGTGAGGAAGATGGCGTTGACAATACCGATGCCGATGCTTCGAAATTGTACACCCAGCCCGAAGAAGTAGCCTATGCTTATGAAGAATTAAAAAAAGTAAGCGACCGCTTTACGATTGCGGCTTCCTTCGGTAACGTTCATGGAGTATACAAACCCGGAAACGTTAAATTGACACCCAAGATCCTGGATAATTCACAAAAATTTATTGAGAAAACATACCATACAGAAAAAAATCCAGTTGATTTTGTATTCCATGGCGGTTCGGGGTCTTCGGTTGAGGAGATACGAGAGGCCATTGATTATGGTGTTGTCAAAATGAATATCGATACAGACCTGCAATACGCATATATGGCAGGTGTGAGGGACTTTATGCAGGGTAAAAAAGATTATTTGCAGGGACAAATAGGCAATCCTGAAGGAGACGACGCACCAAATAAGAAATATTACGATCCGAGAAACTGGATCCGTCTGGGTGAGATTTCATTGAAAGACAGGCTAAAGCAGGCTTTTGAGGATCTGAACAACGTGAATACTTTATAAAAAATGAATATCAGGAGAATCTTTTTTTAAAAATGGTTCTCCTTTTTTAATCTTCCCCCGCCAATTAATTAAATTAAAAAACAGCAAGAATGAGTAATTGGTTTCAAAGAAAGATCAAAGGAATCCAGACCCCGACAGAAAAGAAGATGGATGTTCCAAAAGGGTTATGGTATAAATCCCCAAGCGGTAAAATTATTGATACTGACGATTTAAGGGCTAATTTATACGTAAGCCCGGAAGACGGGTATCACGTGCGCATTGGAAGTAAAGAATATTTTGAAATATTCTTTGATGAAAACAAATTCAAGGAATTGGATGCCAAAATGTCTTCAAAAGATCCGCTTAAGTTCGAAGACACACAAAAATATACGGTAAGGCTTAAGGAAGCACAGGCCAAAACCAAACTGATGGATGCAGTGAGAACTGCTGTGGGTAAATCCATGGGCAAAGATCTTGTCATTGCTGCGATGGATTTTGCCTTTATCGGAGGTTCGATGGGCAGTGTGGTAGGTGAAAAAATTGCCAGGGCCATCGATTATTCCCTTAAAAAGAAGATCCCTTTCCTGATGATCTCTAAATCGGGAGGTGCCAGAATGC
Organism: Flavobacteriaceae bacterium; assembly: GCA_041303035.1. Lineage (GTDB taxonomy): Bacteria > Bacteroidota > Bacteroidia > Flavobacteriales > Flavobacteriaceae > Namhaeicola. The sequence continues at coordinate 17,131 of JBFYPZ010000080.1, read as the reverse complement.
AGGAGGCTTCCTATTCACTGATGCAGCTTGTAAAAACCTCGGCAAAACTCGCGCAGCTGGCAGAAGCAAGGATACCTTATATCTCACTGTGTACAGATCCGACTACCGGAGGTACCACGGCATCGTATGCCATGCTGGGTGATATAAATATAGCTGAACCCGGTGCCCTGATCGGTTTTGCCGGACCCAGAATTGTGAAAGACACTACGGGAAAAGACCTTCCTGAAGGATTTCAGCGTTCAGAATTTCTTCTTGAGCATGGATTTCTAGATAAAATAGTAGAACGCAAGGATTTGAAAAAAATGGTAAATCAATACCTGGATCTGATTCAAAACCAACCCCTGAGAAGTTAAAAAAAAAGAGGCCGTTTGATTTAACGGCCTCTTTTTTTATAGAATTAATTCTTATTTCTCAGGGTTATTTCCCGCAATTTTCCATTGAGCTCAATGGTAGCCAGCGCATCGCACTCCCCGTTACCAAAATCCAGAATGATCGTCCGGGAATTTTTAATAAGCTCAATTGTACCCTTCACAATATGGGTGCAAGCCAGTTCTCTGCGCAGGGGTTCTTTAATCCTGTGTGTATAAACGCCACCGTTCTGATCTGATATGGTATAAGTTCCGGTAATCAGAAAAACATCATCCGACCGGTCAGTGGTTGTTAGTCCTTCTATCCATTCTCTTTGCTTTTGTCCTTTCATTACTAAGACCGTACCGTCCTTTTTAAGTATCGAAATATCAAATATTTTGTTTGCCTGCGGATTGCCAAAGGCATTGATAAATAGTTTCTCCACTTCAACGGAACCTTCAACTTTATTGCCATCGACATAAAAATTTTCAAAAGTGTGTCGAATACTGGCTGTGAAATTTACCCGGTCAAGGGTAATTACCGAAAATATTTTACCACTAACCAAAATTCCATTTTTTGTGGTACAGTTTGTGTCAAAACTGCGGATGGTCTTTCTGCCGGTTGGCAGGAGTTCAATACTAAGCGTTCCACAATCCAGCAATTCGGTTCCCTTGGCAAGGATCCCGTCATTGGCTATAGCTACCGCATCCAATTCGTAGGTATCCCCTACCAGAAAAGAAACACTTTCCAGTGTGTTTTGAGCGCTCAATTGCAACTGAACAGACTCTTCCTCCTGGCCATTTATTTCCAGGTCTTCCGTGCTGTTTTCCCCACAAGAAAACAAAAGGATCCATACAAGTCCAAAAGGACCCATTTTAAGGATTTTTATAAAAGTATTAATCATATTAATTTAATTTAGCAATTATTAAAGGTCCGCTCAAAATCATGGCAAAGCGGTATATCCCAATAAATTAAAACGCAAATTCAATTTTCATATTGTTAATCAAAATAAAAAATCTATCTTTGCCGCCTGATATAAAAATATCAAAAAAACCATACATAAAAATTATTAATTAATTAATGTTAGCATGTATTTAACTACAGAAAAAAAGAAAGAGATTTTCAAATTACACGGAAAATCAGAAAGCGACACCGGTTCAAGTGAAGGTCAGATAGCTTTATTTACCTACAGGATCAACCATTTGACGGAGCATTTGAAAATTAATCGTAAAGATTATAACACCCAGCGTTCCTTGTTGAAGTTGGTTGGTAAAAGAAGAGACCTTTTGGACTATTTGATGAAATCAGATATTGAAAGATATCGTCAGATTGTAAAAGAATTAGGTTTAAGAAAATAATATTTCAGAGAGGCCCTGTGCCTCTCTTTTTTATTCTGCACTATTGGTAATTCATTGGCAACTTCCTGCAACACAACTACATAAGTTAAAAATGAATTAATAATGCCTGAAAGGCAAATTAACAATCGATTTTATGATACCAAAAACATTTAAAGAGACCATTACACTGAGTGATGGCCGAACTATTTCCATTGAAACGGGAAAATTAGCGAAACAGGCCCATGGTTCTGTAGTTGTTAGAATGGGAGACGCCATGTTGCTCTGTACCGTAGTTTCATCTTACAACCCAAGTCCGGTTGATTTCTTTCCGCTTACAGTAGATTACCGCGAAAAGTTCGCTGCCGCAGGAAGATATCCGGGTGGATTTTTCAAAAGAGAGGCCAGACCCAGCGATGGCGAAGTACTGACCATGCGTATTGTTGACCGCGTTTTACGCCCTTTGTTTCCTTCTGATTACAGGTATGAGACCCAGGTGATGATCCAGCTGATGTCTCATGACGATGAGGTTATGCCCGATGCTTTGGCAGGTTTAGCTGCCTCAGCAGCAATACAGTTATCCGATATTCCTTTTGAATGCCCGATCTCGGAAGTGCGTGTAGGAAGAATCGATGGAAAATTTATTTTGAACCCGAGCCAGAAACAATTAGAGATCTCTGATGTGGATATGATGATCGGTGCCTCTGAGGATTCTGTAATGATGGTGGAAGGTGAGCTGAAAGAAATTTCGGAAGAAGATATGGTGGAAGCCATCCGTTTTGCGCATGAAGCGATCAAAGTACAGTGTAAGGCTCAGGTAAAACTGGCAGAAGCCTTTGGCAAGAAAGCTACCAGAGAATACCCTCCTGCTGTTAGCAGTGATGAGATCGCTGCCAAAGTACGCAAACTGGCCTATGATAAAATTTATGCGATCGCAAAAGCGGGAAGCAGTAAAAAAGAAAGAAGTGACGCTTTTGCTGCGGTAAAAGAAGAGGTACTTGCTTCCTTTACCGAGGAAGAACTCGCCGAACTAAGCGGCCTGATCAAAACTTACTACCATAAAATTGAGAAGGAAGCTGTAAGAGAACTAACACTTTCAGAAGGATTGCGACTTGATGGCAGGAAGACGAACGAGATACGCCCAATTTGGTGTGAAGTAAATTATTTGCCTTCGGTTCACGGTTCATCTATTTTTACCAGGGGTGAAACCCAGGCCCTGGCTACGGTTACCTTAGGAACTTCCAGAGAGGCAAATATGATCGATATGCCTACCTTTCAGGGAGAACAGAAATTCTATTTACATTACAATTTTCCTCCGTTCTCTACTGGAGAGGCTATGCCACTGAGGGGAACTTCACGCAGGGAGATCGGACACGGAAATTTGGCACAAAGAGCTCTGGTAAATATGGTTCCTGCTGATTGTCCTTATACAGTAAGAGTCGTTTCGGAAGTTTTAGAATCCAATGGATCATCTTCTATGGCAACTGTTTGTGCAGGAACCATGGCGCTGATGGATGCCGGTATACAAATGGTAAAACCGGTTTCCGGTATAGCCATGGGTTTGATCTCTGACGGAGAACGCTTTGCTGTTTTGTCAGACATCCTAGGCGACGAAGATCACCTGGGGGATATGGATTTTAAAGTAACCGGAACAGCTGATGGTATTACCGCCTGTCAGATGGATATGAAGATCAAAGGCATGCCTTATGAGATCCTGATCAAAGCCTTACACCAGGCCCGTGAAGGTCGCTTGCATATCCTGGAAAAACTGACCGACACCATCGCTCAACCCAACGCCGATGTTAAACCGCATGCACCCAAGATCATTACCAGAACGATACCGGGAAGCTTTATCGGCGCCCTGATCGGCCCCGGTGGAAAAGTGATACAGGAATTGCAAAAAGCTACCGGTTGCACCATTGTGATCAATGAAGTGGATGAACAGGGAGTTGTTGAAATTCTGGGAACCAATCAGGACGGCATTGATGCAGTACTTGCTAAGATAGACTCTATGTTGTTTAAACCAACCGTTGGAGAAGCTTACGATGTGAAAGTGATCAAATTGCTCGATTTCGGTGCTGTTGTAGAATATCTGGATGCCCCGGGTAATGAAGTGCTTTTGCACGTGAGCGAGCTCGCCTGGGAACGCACCGAAAATGTGACCGACGTGGTTAAGATGGGTGATGTGTTCAAAGTGAAGTACATAGGTATTGATCCTAAAACACGAAAAGAAAAAGTTTCGCGCAAAGCTACTTTGCCAAAACCGGAAGGCTATGTTGAAAGACCACCGCGAGACAGTTCAAGAGACAGAGATTCAAGAGGTGGCCGTGACAGCCGTGGCGGAGGCCGTGACTACAGGCGCGATGACCGAAGAGACGACAGAAAACCCCGCGATAACAACAGGGACTAAATAGTTAAGATCTCTTAAATTTAAACCTGCCAGGTCACTTTGGCAGGTTTTTTGCTGTTTACCCGTTTTGATAAACAAAATAAATGTGTGACTCTTACGTTTTTGTCATACGAAATCCTAAATAATATTTTTTTTTGACTTTTTTTTTCAGTTTTGTAACATTTTCTTCAAAACATACGTATAATCATATACACCCTTGTAATGTAGTTTAACTTAAATCAAATACATGAGACAACTAAAGATCACAAAACAGGTAACTAACCGTGAAACCGCATCATTAGACAAATATTTACAAGAAATTGGAAAAGTTGACCTGATAACTGCAGATGAAGAGGTAGAGCTGGCCCAGAAAATCAAAGCCGGCGATCAGGCCGCACTGGAACGATTGACCAAAGCGAATTTGAGGTTTGTTGTGTCGGTTGCGAAACAATACCAAAATCAAGGGTTAACACTGCCTGACCTGATCAATGAGGGAAATTTAGGCCTCATAAAGGCTGCGAGAAGATTTGATGAAACAAGGGGATTCAAGTTTATTTCCTATGCTGTGTGGTGGATCAGACAATCCATTTTGCAGGCTCTGGCCGAGCAATCGAGGATAGTAAGGCTGCCCCTGAACAAAATTGGATCTATCAACAAAATTAACAAAACATATGCCCGTTTAGAGCAGGAAAATGAAAGGGTTCCTTCTGCAGAAGAAATTGCCAAAGAACTCGACATGACTGTTACCGACGTTAAGGAATCCATGAAAAATTCCGGCAGACACGTATCCATGGACGCACCTTTGATAGAAGGAGAAGATTCCAATCTCTACGATGTACTGGATTACGGCGAATCACCCAATCCTGACCGCGCTTTGCTGCACGAGTCTTTACAGGTAGAAATTCTAAGGGCACTGGAAACACTGACTCCAAGAGAGGCCGATGTGGTAAAATTGTACTTCGGACTGGAAAACCAGCATCCGATGACGCTGGAAGAAATTGGAGAAACCTTTGACCTGACCCGCGAAAGAGTAAGACAGATCAAGGAAAAAGCGATCAGAAGACTGAAACATACTTCCAGAAGTAAGATCTTAAAAACTTACCTCGGTTAATTGAACAACAGAAAGCCTGCGATAAAACGCAGGCTTTTGTGTTTTTTAGTACTTTTGTGAAAAAGAAAATAATGAAACGCATAATTGCACCTTCCATCTTAGCCGCCGATTTCGGCAACCTGCAGAGAGATATAGAAATGGTCAACCAAAGTGAAGCTGACTGGTTTCATCTGGATATCATGGATGGTGTGTTTGTTCCGAATATTTCTTACGGAATGCCCGTGATCTCGGTGATCAAAAAACATGCTACCAAACCTCTTGATGTACATTTGATGATCGTACAGCCCGAGCGCTATATCAGCACCTTTAAAAAAGTGGGTGCAGATATCTTAACCGTGCATTATGAGGCCTGCACCCATTTACACCGCACCATTCAGGAAATAAAAGCTGAAAAGATGCTCGCAGGGGTTTCTCTGAATCCCCATACCCCGGTTTCTGTTCTGGAAGATATCATTCATGACCTCGACCTGGTACTGATCATGAGTGTGAATCCCGGATTTGGCGGACAGAGTTTTATAGAAAATACCTATAAAAAAATAGAACAATTGCAGAAAATGATCGCTGATCGCAAGGCGAAAACCATCATTGAAGTTGACGGCGGGGTAAATGATATCAACATCAGAAAACTGGAGGAAGCAGGTGCCACAGCCTTCGTGGCAGGTAGTTTTGTTTTTGGCGCCAAAAATCCCGGCGAGGTGATCCGCCGTTTAAAAAATGTCTGAAATCTAAAACCGGTTAATCACACTTCTGATAGCAACCAGTTTGGTGAGCAGTCCTTCGAGGTAATCCAATTTTAACATGTTTGCGGCATCTGATTTGGCCGAGGCCGGATCGTAATGTGTTTCGAGAAACAATCCGTCAACACCCACGGCAATACCTGCTCTGGCAATTGTTTCTATCAGTTCAGGTCTCCCGCCCGTTACCCCGCTGTTTTGATTGGGTTGTTGCAGGGAATGGGTGATGTCAAGAACCGTGGTTGCATATTGCTGCATCACGGGTATTCCCCTAAAGTCGACAATAAGGTCCTGGTAACCAAACATGGTTCCGCGGTCGGTGATCATCGCCTTCTCATTACCGCTGTCCTGCACTTTTTTAACGGCGTGCTTCATGGATTCCGGACTCATAAACTGTCCTTTTTTGAGATTGACCACCTTACCTGTTTTTGCGGCAGCAACCACCAGGTCAGTTTGACGTACCAAAAAAGCCGGGATCTGCAGTATATCCACATAAGCGGCCGCCATCTCTGCATCATGCACGTCGTGTATATCCGTAACGGTGGGAATATCAAAAGTCTTTCCTACTTTCTGCAGGATCTTCAGGGCTTTTTCATCTCCGATACCCGAAAAGCTGTCGATCCTCGAGCGGTTGGCTTTTTTAAAACTACCCTTGAAAACATAAGGAATTTTTAGTTTTTCCGTAATCTCAACCACCTTTTCAGCGATTTGAAGCGCCATCTCTTCGCTTTCTATGGCACAGGGACCGGCCAAAAGAAAGAAGTTGTTGCTGTTCAGATTTTTTATTCGCGGAATTAACTGTAGGTCCATGAAAAAGCAAATTTAAAATTAAAAGATAAAGATACTCAGAATTTCAGATAATTGATACTTACAACTAAATGCCGGTTGATCAAGACTGATACCCGGGTTTGAATTCCATGCACTTCAATTGGTGATCTTTTATCCGGTTACTAATTGGTTAAAGTACGGAAAAGTTCTTCCAGGTTGACTACTTTCCGCTGTATACTCAAGATTCTGAAGCCGCTATTTTTGGCCAGATCGAAGATCTTCGGACGCATGTCGTCCTGGGTGTCAAATACGAGCTGCCAAATATTTCCTTCCGAGTTTTTCACCTGAGTCAGGCCGGAAAGGCCATGCAATAATTTGTTTTCCACAGGCCTGTCGAATTCTGCTTCGATTACCTGTTCTTTGCTGTTCATCAACTCCTTCAGATTTTTGTCTGCAACGATCAATCCGGTAGTAGGCTCATCCAAAACCAAAACCTGAGGATCATGTAACAAGGCAGCGGCCAAACCTACCCGTTGCCTGTAACCTTTGGACAACTGCCCTATTTTTTTGTGCTGTTCAGGACCTAATCCGACCTGATCGATTACTTCGCTTATTCTCTGCTTGTCAACTTTATGGATATTTGCATGAAACTGCAGATATTCTTTGATGTACATATCCGGATACATCGGATTGTGCTCAGGCAAATAACCTACTGATCTTTTGACCGCCAGTTCATCTTTTTGAACATCCAGACCGTTTACCAGAACTTCCCCTTCATTCGCCTCGATATAGGCTGTAATTATTTTCATCATGGTCGATTTACCTGCCCCGTTCGGACCCAGGAAGCCGACGATCTCTCCGGTATCAATGGAAAAACTGACATCGTTTAAAGCCTTTTGTTTTCCGTAATATTTGCTCGTATTTTTTACTGTAATCGACATGATGAATTTGTATATCTCGCAAAGAAACAAAAAGTTTTAGAACTTATATTTTATTCTGAAAAAAAGCTTTTTTTATACCCTCCTCAACCAGTAATTCCATTACGGCATAACCCGCTTTCGTGGGGTGAACTCCGTCTTCAGCATACTTTTTTGGAAGTCCGTTTCGCTCATCAGCCATAGCGCTGAAATAATCCAAGTAAACGCATCCGGAATCTGCCGCATATGCTTGGATCATTTTGTTTAATTCGGGTATTTTTTTATCAGGGTGCAAACCCGGCCTCCAAGGGTAATCATTGGCGGGCAGTACAGAACATAATACCACTGAAATGTTATTATTTTTAGCCTGTTGCGCCATGGCTTTGATATTGTCCAGTATATCTTCAAGGCTTATGGGTCCGGAATTTTCCGCAATATCATTGGTGCCGGCCAGTATGACCACAACTTTTGGACTGAGCTCCACGACATCCTGCTTAAATCTCAAAAGTATTTGAGCGGTAACCTGGCTGCTGATGCCTCTGTTGATATAATTTTCTTTGAAAAAAGCCGGATTCTGAATGGCCCAGCCCTCAGTGATGGAGTTACCAATAAAAACAACCCTTTTCCCATTATTTTCTTTTGATGCGAGGATCCTGTTCTCTTCTTTATATCGGTTAAGTCCGGCCCAGTCCTGGCCTAATGCTTGTTCAGTCATAAAAAAAAAGGTGGTCAAAATAAGGAAGCTTTTGCAGGTATTTAGACAGTTCATACAACATATTTTTTTTAAACACATTAACCCCGGTGGTACGACTCTATGGTAACAAAGAAGAAATTTTACTTTGTTTTTGATCTTATCAATTCCTCAAGAACAATTTCTACGCCCTGCTGATTGTTGCTTTTTGTTTGGTACCGGGCCGCTTTTTTAACATTTTCATGGGCATTTCCCATGGCAAAACTAAAATCTGCTTCGGCCAGCATTTCCAGGTCATTGTTAAAATCCCCAAATACCATAGTCTCTTCCCTGCTAATCCCAAAATAGTCCTGAACAATTTTTAAGGCGAATCCTTTATGCGCATTTGGGTGTGAGATATCAAGCCAGTTATGGCCGCTCACTTTCACCTTCATTTCGTTCTCAAGGTAGGACACGTGCGGGTAAAGATGTTTTTCTGAGGACTCAAAATGATACACGGCTATTTTAAAGATATCGTCGCTCTCAACATCGCAAAGATCATCAACACAAGTGTATTTTGAATAATATTCACGAAACAATTCAATAAAGGCCATATCCTTACTTTCAAGATATGCAGAATCTTTGCCGCAAAGAACTATATGTGCTCCGTCAATCTGCCTCAGAATAGGAACGAGTTCTTTTGCTCTCTGCAATCCAAGGCTGTTAAAAACCAGTTCTGTTTCCCGGTGTTTGGCCAAACCTCCGTTTTCTGCGATTATAGTGATCTCATCCTTTATAGAATCGAGCTTATCACTGATACTAAAATATTGACGCCCGCTGGCTGCTACAAAATGTATATTGTTGCTCTTTAGCAGTGCAAACTGTTTAAAAAACCTTGCGCTCACTTTTCCTTCCGAGTTCAACAGCGTACCATCCATGTCGGCAACTACCAACCTGACTTTTGATAAATTCATTTTTAAATTTTACGCTGTAAAAATAATCTTAATAAAAGAATCCTGCCTATTAAAAGTAAAATAAAAAGTCGCATTCAAAAATAAACAGCCAATCCTGGCTGGTGCTAAGATTGAAATTTTGATGTGTTTGGAATGTTTTTAATATAGTCCTGCTCCATTCATTTTTTTATGTGAAACGCATGATCTTTTTTTAAAAACTATATTTCCGCGAGTGATTATGCAAGAAAAGTCCATGTTTTTGCAAGAAATGTCCAAGTTAATATTCATTCTATAACTTATATTCGTACTTTCATATACAAAATAAAGGTCAAAATTTTAATTTCGGGCCTTACCTTAGGAGGGTTCATCGTAAAAACGATTAACAAAAGGCCCACAAATCTGGAATAATTTATAAACTTTAATACTAACTTTAATCAAGGTACCAATGAAAACTACAAAACGACTTTTAATTTTACCGGTATTTCTCTTGCTTTTCCTTTCGGAGAATTCCCTTGCACAAGAGCTGCATACGATCACCCTTTTTGTGGATACCTCAGCGCTTACGCACAACAGGGATGTGAATCAATACGCGAATTTTGGTCAGGAGGCCGGCATTTCAAATGAAGATTATACGGTTTTGGTCAATTTGAATGACGAGCTTGAATGGGTGGGTGTATCATCTTCAGCGCCGGATACCGATCTCGTCTATATCACTAAGATAAAACATGATAAGAAAGACAAACTGTTGAACAGTGATGATATAGACGGAGAAAAAGTCGTTAAGGCCAAAGTAACCAAAGGCAACTCAGGAGATACAGAAAAGTATAAATTACACTTTAAAATAGTTAGCCAGACAAATCCGCAGAATGAGACCTTTAAAATAGATCCTGTTTTAAAAATAAAATAATTAAATATGTTTAGAGATTAATTAGCCTGTTAAATGAATTTTTCTTTTCACATAAACAGACCCATACGCAACAAAGCCTTTATTTTTTTAGGCTTTGTTTTTCTTGTAACATCTATTGTTTCAGGTCAGAATTCAAAGCTTGCGGACAGCCTGGAAAACATTTACAAAAAAGGCTTGTATGAAGAAAAGAATAAAATTTCTATTTTAAAAGACCTGATTAATGAAACTCCGGATCCCGACAAGGCAATCCATTACTGTGATATCCTGGAAAAAAATGCCGGGGGACCTGATTCTCTGAAAATTGTACTTTTTACAATATTGAACAGAGGACATGCTTACAGAAGCAAGGGAAATCCTGCAAAAGCCTTGCAATACCTGTTTGAAGCTGCCGGAATTGCAGTCCAATTAAATGATGAGAAAGAGCAGGGGAGGATAAACGCCGCAATTGCTGACAATTATGGCATGTTAAAGGACGGAAGGAATGCAGTTCTTTACTATAAAAAAGCCATCGTTACCTTTGAAAAAGTAAATGATTCCATGAGACTCGGTATCACTTTGTCAAATCTGGGTGATGTTTATCTGCAAATGAAAAAACCCGATTCTGCCATGGTCTATCTCATCAGGTCAGGAGAAATCTTCAACGACCTGAAATTTGAGTTGGGTATGGGCCATAATTATGCCAATATGGGTATAGCTCATGCCCAGAACGGGTACCTTATTGAGGCAGAAAAAACACTGAGCCAGGCGATAAAAATTCTTGATAAATATGGTGACTACAATGCAATCTGCACTTGTTTAAATTATATGTCCACGATTTATGAAGAAAAAAATGACTTCTTAACTGCCCTTTATTTTTCAAATAAAAGCCTTGAGCTTGCCACACAATACGGACTTAAAAATGAGATCAGTGAGGCAAACCTGAAGCTTTCAACACTGTACGAAAAGACGGGAAAAGAAGGGCTCGCCCTAAAACATTACAAGAATTATATAACTTATCGGGATAGTGTAAGTAATATCAATTTGGTACAACAAATGGCCAACCTGCGCACTGAGTTTGAGGTTTCTGAAAAGCAAATAAAAGTCGACCTGCTGGAGAAGGAAGCCCATCTGCGGGAACTGTCAAAGAAGAAGCAACAGAATTTCCTGTACGGCACTGTTCTCGTGACCATTCTGGTGGCAATGCTTGCATTTGGATTGTTCAGAAGGAGCAAATTTGTCGAGAAAACCAATCGTATAATCAAAGCCGAAAAGAAAAGATCAGATAATTTATTGCTCAATATCTTACCAAGAGAAACTGCCATTGAGCTTAAAACGAAAGGGCAGGTAAAGGCTAAAAAATTTGATTCAGTAACGGTCATGTTTGCTGATTTTGTCTCTTTCACGAAACATTCCGAGCACATGAGTCCTGAGGAGCTGGTAAAAAATGTCGGGTTTTATTTTTCTGAATTCGACAGGATCATGGAAAAACACAAGCTCGAAAAGATCAAAACTTTGGGAGATGCCTATATGTGTGCGGGGGGTCTGCCTTTTATTTCAAAAAATCATGCCGAAAGAATGATTCTGGCAGCCTTTGATATTTTGGAATTTGTTGAATCAGTAAAAAAATGTAAGCACAGCGATCATGTGAGTGACGCCTTGCATTGCTGGGATATTCGTATCGGGATCAATTCAGGTCCTGTAGTTGCAGGTGTTGTAGGCAGTAAAAAATTTGCTTATGACATCTGGGGCGATACAGTAAATATAGCCTCACGCATGCAAACCGCATCTGAATCAGGAATGATCAATATAGGAGAAAATACCTATGAGCTCATAAAAAATCAATACGATTGCACTTACAGAGGCGAGCTTGAAGTAAAAAACAAGGGTACAATGAAAATGTATTATGTCAAAGGAAAAAAAGAAACTCAAAAGACTACCGAACCTTCCATAAAAGGTTTACTGGCAGTTAACTGATAAGGAATAAAAGCTGCCTCTGAAGAGCATTTTCAGGTAATGCTTTATAATCTCATGTTTTTTTAATCATTTTAATATAAAATTATATCTTATGAGTAACAAAGACAATAACACAAATATTATTCTCTCAGTTTCATCAGCCTTAATTAACGGTAGTAATGTAGACCAAAACGTAATTTTTTCAGATGACCGTGGGGACGGTGGCAGCTCAGGCGGCAATTCGAAAAATTACATATCAAAAGTAAATAAGGGCAAAAAAGTGACCTGGACCGCAGTTGTAAACTCCAATCCCGGAAAAAGTAATCCGGGAGATAGCGTTACAGTAGTAGCCGTTTTAAAGAAACCCAATCGTTTAGGAGGAGATGATATTTTGGAAAAGGATTGCTACTACCAAAGTGGAAATTTGGTCGAAGGTAAAGTTAAAGGTGACCCAAACGAAGGTGAAACTGAAAATTATTTGGTTGTCTTCTCTGTAACATCCAACGGTCAAAGTTCAACTACTTATATCATTGATCCAAAACTACAAGTCCAAAAATAAGCTCAAATGAATCGGAAAAAGTATGTTTTTTCTTCCTCATTTGTGTTTTTTATAATCCTTGTCAATATATCCTTTGGTCAGAATCAAAAAGAGGCAGACAGTTTAATTCAATTATATAAGTCAGGGATATACGAAGAAACTGAACTGGATATTCTTAATCTTATTGCGAATAAAGAATCAAAACCTGATAGTAAATTAGTATACGCTGACCTATTAATCAAGACGGCTTCTGTTGATTCTGTATATAGATATATTTACAACGGTTATTTGCAAAAGGGGAATGCTTTCAGATTAAGAGGAGAATATGAAAAAGCACTCGAGGCCTATTTTATAAGTCTGTCTCTTGCAAATCAAAAAGATAGTCTCAAAGATGCGGGCGCAGTGAGCATCTCGATCGCGGATGCCTATTCAGAAATGGGTAATTCGAACAATGCTGAAAAATATTATACCAATGCAATTGCGCTATTGCGAAACACGAATGATTCTCTCAATCTGGCGACCGCATTATTGAATGCCGGTGATGAATATTTTAAGCAAAATAAATTTGAACTGGCACTGCAATATTTTCAAGAATCAGGAGCCATTTTTAGAAAATCCAACTTTTTAATTGGAACAGCCTATAATTTGGGTAATATAGGTATGATCTATGCTGAGCTGGGCAATGATATGGAAGCTGAAGCCAATATGACCAGAGCCATTGCAATTTTGGAAGAGTTAGAAGATTACTACCCAATTTCAGTGTATCTAACCTATATGTCAGACATCTATCTCAAAAAAAATGATTGGAAAGCCGCAGAACGATACGCAAAAAGAAGTTTAGTTCTTGCACAGAGATACGGACTAAAAGAACAGATCAGCGATGCCAATCTCAAATTATCCGAGTTATACGAACATGTGGGTAACTATAAGATCTCAAATAGTTATTACAAAGACCATATAAAATACAGGGACAGTGTATTGAATATCAAGAATATAGAGGCCATGGCAGATCTGCGCACTGATTATGAAGTCGCACAAAAACAGGTAGAAGTGGATCTTCTGGAAAAAGAGAATCAATTACAATTCCTAAAGTCCAAAAGACAAAGAAATTTTCTTTATGTCGGTGCTGCAGGTTTATTTTTAACTTTTTTACTTGCTTTTGGCTGGTTTAGGCGATATCAATACATCAAAAAAACAAATTTGATTATCGAGGAAGAAAAGAATAAATCTGACATTTTATTGTTGAACATTCTTCCGGAAGAAACTGCTTTAGAATTAAAACAAAACGGCAAAGTGATAGCTAAAAAATTTGATGCTGTTAGTGTTATGTTTACGGATTTTAAAGGATTTACGGCTTATGCTGATGATTTACCCCCCGAGAAATTGGTTGAAAGCGTGGGATTTTATTTTTCAAAATTTGATGAGATCATAACAAAAAACGGGTTGGAAAAGATCAAAACCATCGGGGATGCCTATATGTGTGCCGGAGGATTACCCATTCCTACTGATGACCATGCCATACATATCGTCAGCGCTGCCATGGAAATTGTAGAATTTGTGGAATCATGTAAGCATAATTCCGATTTCCATCAGGCGCAATTCGATGTTCGTGTAGGTGTCAATACGGGCCCGGTAGTGGCAGGTGTGGTTGGAAGTAAAAAATTCGCTTATGATATTTGGGGGGATACGGTAAACATAGCCTCCCGCATGGAAACAAATTCAGAACCGGGTGAAATAAATATATCCGCTAATACCTATGCTCTTGTAAAAGATAATTTCAAATGCCAATTTAGAGGCGAAATTGAAGTAAAAAACAAGGGCACAATGAAAATGTATTTTGTCAAAGGAAAAAAAGAAACTCTAAAGACCACTGAACCTACATAAAAGTTACTGTGTCTGTGTCCTGAAAAGGGGGGTTCGCAGCTTCAGATTCAGTAAACGAATTCCTGCAGGTATCTATTTAGGTTTTAATTCTTCATAGGCGGCTGATAAACTTCTTGATATACCGTCGCCCTTCCATTCATCTGCGCCCTTGATGGCCTGTATTTTCATGATTTCATCCTGCGTTTTTCCCGCTTTTATTGCTGTTCCCACTTCTTCCAGCAAACGGGAGAGGTAAGCCTGAAAAGCCCTGATGTCATCCTTGGTTCCAACAACTTCAAATCCATTATCGGCATGGCCAAAAATAAATTTTGTATCCTTGTCATATATCTTATTTGCCTGTTCCAGCACCTCTATCCAATTTTTTACAGAAGCACCTGCCGTTTTGTCTATATAAGGGTAACGCCTGTTAAAAACCAGATCGCCCATGTGCACGATATTCGCATTTTCAAAATGCACCAGGGCATCACCATCTGTATGTGCAGCGCCAAAATATTTTAAAGAAATGGTTTCTTCTCCTACCTTTCCTGACCATTCCTTAGCGAATAAAGTATCGGGGTACAACTGAGCCGCAGATGTCTTGTTGGCCTCTGCAACACGCGTTTGATTTTTCTTTGAGTTTTCATGTGCCAGCAGCTTGCCAATAAGTCCTTTAAAGGCAATATTACCCCCTGTATGGTCACCGTGGTGGTGTGTATTGATCAACAGATCGATCTGTCTGCCGGACTGTTTTTTGATGGCTTCGATCAGGTGCTGTGCCTGTTCGGGAAACTGTGTATCAACAACCACCAGGCCATCTTTTGAGATCATCCAGCCTATGGTTCCTCCTTTTTCCGTAAAAAAACCGACGTTATTTCTCAATGGTGTCATTTTATAGGGAATTTCCTGATTCATGATTCCGGCAAACAGATTGCTGTGGATCATTGACATTCCCAGTCCGGCAAGTGCCGTAGTCTGCATAAATTTGCGTCTGCTGCTCATCTTAAATTATTTTTTGATTTTAAAGATAATTAATTCAGGAAAAAGTTTTACAGGTAATCATGTAAAATTCAAAACCGGGTTGATGATAAATCGGAATAGCAAACGGTCAACGTCAATTAGGCATCGAGTATAGATTACTTTATCCTTTATCCTTTGTCCTTTATACTTTATCCTTTGTCCTTTCTTCACTCTCGAAAAGCCTGCATTTGATTCCTTACTTTACCGAAAACTTATAAACGGTTGTAGATTTCAAAACCTCACCGGGTCTGAGCAAGGTAGTGGGAAAATTCGGATGGTTCGGAGAATCGGGATAATGCTGGGTCTCGAGACAAAAGCCGTTACGGCGCTTATAAGGCTTGGCTCCTTTTCCGGGAGTTCCCTGAAGGAAATTACCTGTATAGAGTTGTACTGCCGGCTCGGTAGTAAAGCATTCCATATAGCGGCCGGAAACCGGTTCGTACGCACTGGCTCCGAAAGTCAGTTCACCGGAATTTTTTTCTTTGTTCAGTATATAATTGTGGTCATAACCGCTGCCCATTTGCAACATGGGCATAGGATCTTCAATGCGCTCGCCTATGGTATGGGGTGTGTTGAAATCCATTGCTGTTCCGCGGATGCTTGCGATCGCGCCGGTGGGTATCAGCTGGTCATCACTTACAACAGTAACTGAATCAGCCAAAATCACAAGCACATGATCGAGTATATCGCCCGAACCTTCACCCTTCAGGTTAAAATAGGCATGGTTGGTCAGATTGAAATGGCTTGCTTTATCTGTTGTTGCTTCATAATCAATTTTCAGGCTGTTGTCTTTGGTCAGGGTATAGGTAACTTTTAACTTTTTATTTCCGGGAAAACCCCATTCACCATCAGCACTTGCGATGGTCAATTCAACTGCAGGTCCATCGGGTGTTTTTATTTCTCTTGCATCGAAAACCTGGTGGTAAAAACTGTCAGGCCCGGAATGCAAACAAGCTTTTCCGTTATTTACCGGAAGCTGGTAAACCTGTCCGTCAATTTCGAATTGGGCATTGGCAATGCGGTTGGCATAGGGACCCACAACAGCGCCATGGCCCGCGTCATCTGTAAGATAGCCGTCAATGGAATCATATCCCAGAACTACATCTGAAAGCTCCCCATTTCTGTCAGGTGCAAAGACCGAAACCAGTCTGGCTCCGTAATTCGTGAGGGTAACCGTAATTCCCCCTTCATTCTTCAGGGTGTACAAGGTGGTATTTTTACCTTTAACTACTTTCTCAAAGTCAGCTTTATTATTGCTCATGGTCAATTCTTTTTTAGACTCCGAACACGAAACAATCATTCCGGTAACAAGCAGCAAACAGATTAATTTCTTGATTAGGACAGTCATTTTTATTTAAAAAATTAAGGCTAAAGATACGAATTAGGAATAAAGAATTGTATTAAAAATCAAAGGATTTAAGGCCTAAAAATATCGAAATTTGATTTAAATTTGGTTGCATTGAAGATCCCCTCAGGGCTAATTTATAACCAAGGAACCAATTAAAAAATGAGAACAATTGTTTTTTTTATTTTTCTGTTCACCCTCCTTGCTTATGGGCAGGAAGCAAAAGTTACAACAGGCAGACTGGAGCGCTTTGAAAATTTCAAATCACAGTTTGTCGATCCGCGACATATTGATGTCTGGCTTCC
>JBFYPZ010000079.1:0-10058 GCA_041303035.1 Flavobacteriaceae bacterium | reverse complement strand
AAACGACCGCCCTTCTTTTTTATGCTTTTTAATCAGGGACGAAAATAATAATATTTGATCAATATTAATACCTGTGATCTCTGAAAAATCAAGGATGATATTATCCTTTTTAAAATTAGGATAATTTTTATTAAACAGGTCATACAGATCGGAATTTTTCTTAAAATCTGCACTGTTTGGTTTTACATAGGTAAAATAACCTTTCTTAACAACTTTCATAGGCCGGGGGTTGAGCTATTCATGTTTGATCTGTTCTGCCAGCAGATAAATGACAGCCATCCTGATGGCCACACCATTTTCTACCTGGTTCAGTATAATGGATTGTTTTGAATCGGCAACATCACTGGTCAGTTCCACGCCCCGGTTTATCGGTCCGGGGTGCATGATCACGATTTCTTTGGATAAAGAATCCAATATATTTTTGTTTATTCCATAAAGCTGCACATATTCCCGTACTGAGGGGAAATACTTGATATCCATTCTTTCGTGCTGTACCCTGAGTACATTGGCCACATCACACCATTCCAGGGCTTTCATCAGGGATTTTTCATAAGTGACCCCCATGCTGGTGATGTATTTGGGGATCAGCGTGCTGGGTCCGCATAATTTTATTTCAGCACCCTGCAATTTCAGAGCGTAAATATTTGAAAGAGCAACCCTTGAATGCAGTATATCGCCGATGATAACTATTTTTTTCCCCTCTACGCTACCCAGCTTTTCCCGGATAGAGTAGGAGTCGAGCAGGGCCTGTGTGGGGTGCTCATGGGCTCCGTCACCGGCATTTATAATGGAAGCTTTGACATGTTTTGACAAAAAATAAGCAGCTCCTTCATTGGGATGGCGCATCACGATCATATCTACTTTCATGGAAAGTATGTTGTTTGCAGTATCTATGAGTGTTTCCCCTTTTTTTACACTTGACTGTGCAGAAGAAAAATTGATCACATCGGCAGAAAGCCTCTTTTCAGCAAGTTCAAAGGAAAGCCTCGTTCTTGTACTGTTCTCAAAAAATAGGTTGGCAATGGTAATATCTCTTAGGGAAGGAACCTTTTTAATCGGCCGGTTTATAACAGATTTAAAATGATCTGCCGTTTTAAAAATAAGGTCGATATCATTTTTATTTATATACTTAATTCCTAATAGGTTACTGACGCTAAGGTTATTCATTTTAAGTGCTTATCTGTCATTTATATTATAATATATGAAATCAGGTTTGTAACTTCTCTTCAATATACACAGCATCTGTCTGACCATTTTCTTTCCAGTCCACTTTTACCTGCTCAAAATTGATAACATCCACCTGCCTGCCCCGGTAATCAGGTTGTATGGGCAGATGCCTGCTGAACCTTCTGTCGATCAAAACGAGCAGTTCAATTTTTTTCGGTCTGCCAAAAGCCTGTATGGCCGTTAATGCCGCTCTGGTGCTTCTGCCTGAGTACAAAACATCATCTACAAAAACTATCTTTTTATCCTCGACCAAAAAATCTATTTCAGTCCGGTTGGCCTCAATGGGTGCTCTTCTTCTGAAATCATCCCTGTAAAAGGTTATATCGAGCTTGCCATGGAGTATTTTTTTTATTTTGTATTCTTTTTCCAGTATACCCACCAACCTGTTGCAGAGGAAGATCCCCCTGGGTTGTAAGCCAATAAGTATGGTATCTTGAAAGTCGCCGTGGTTTTCGATAAGTTGACAGGCTAAACGGTGCAGGATAATTTCTATCTCTTTTTCATTAAGTAGTGTTTTTTTTGTCATCTCAAAAACAGTCGATAGGTATACACAAATTTACATTTTTTTAGTTCGAAATGATGGACAGCAGAAAAAAAATATTTATTGTTGATCTGGAGCTGATTTGAACGGTGTTGAAAACCATTGATTGTTCCTTTGTTCAAAACAGTTGGCTGCCGACAAAGGGATTCAGAAGTCAAAAAATCAACCGTCAGGGACTATTAATAAACAGTTTCGGTTTATACAAACTCCTTCATTGAATAAATATAACATTTACCGAACTTTGGAAAAACCTTTGCGGCCTTTGCGTTTAGGAAAAAATTTAACCGCCAGGTACGCAAATGAGGCGCAAGTGACGCAAAAAATAAGTTCATTGAAGAAAGTTTTTGCATAAATTTTAAGAAAACCTTTAGCGAACTTTGCGAAAACCTTTGCGGCCTTTGCGTTTACAAAAAATCAGAAGCCAGGCGTGCAATTGTTATTTGTTTAAAAATCTAAAATTGAAAACCACATTAATTTAATTTGGGAATGCTTGTTTCTTCATCGCAATAAATTCAATAATTTAGCTTTTTTGATGGAGTAACCTTTAACCCTAAATTCATGACAGGTTTTTTTGCAATTTTAGATGATATTTCGGTCCTGATGGACGATGTTGCCGTGATGACGAAACTGGCCACCAAGAAAACGGCAGGAATACTGGGTGATGATCTGGCGGTAGGAGCAGAAAAAGCTTCCAGTTTCAGGGCATCCAGAGAATTACCGGTCCTTTGGGCCATCACCAAAGGTTCTTTTTTAAACAAGCTCATCATCCTTCCTTTTGCTTTTTTATTAACTGCTTTTGCACCCCAATATATCGTTCCCATCCTGCTCATAGGGGGTGTTTATTTGAGTTTTGAGGGTGTTGAAAAAATCATACATACCCTGTTTCACAAAAAACATAAAAAGGTAGAGCAAACCCTGGCCTTGTCTCAGGAAGAATTGATGCGGATTGAAAAAGCCAAAATTAGGTCCACAATTATAACAGACTTTATTTTATCGGTTGAAATCATCATGATTGCTTTGAGTACGGTTGCAGGGGAACCGCTCCTAGAGCAAATTCTCGTTGTTACGTTTATCGCTGTCGTAGCAACTATAGGCGTTTACGGTCTTGTAGCCCTGATGGTAAGAATGGATGATGCCGGGATGAGCCTGATCCGTATGGCCAGAGGTAAAAGCAAAGTCGTTAAATCGACCTTCGTGGCGATTGCAAAAGGCCTGGTTTGGACCTTGCCTAAACTGATTCAATTACTGGCAGTCGTTGGAACGCTTGCCATGCTGCTTGTAGGAGGTGGTTTGTTTGTGCACAATGTTCATCAGATACATGATCTGTTTCATGCATTGCCTATGGTAGCTGCCGAATTGATAGTCGGACTCATCGTTGGTTTACTGGCTGTTTTATTGGTTACGGTGTTTAAGAAAGTAAAGGGCCTTATCACAAAAAGCAACAAGGCAGCATAAAAATAACATCTGTTTTAATGATGCATTTCTGGAATTGAACAGGAAGGCTGTAAAAAACCGGATTTTGGATAAAAACACTTCAGATTTTCAAAGCGCATCCTGACAGTACTTGCCTTTTCTTGTTCCTGCAATTTTATTGAAATCCGAATTGTTTACCTGGCAAAAAAGAATAATGTTAATTAAATTGTTAAGAAAAAACAAGGATGCTCACGAATTCCGGAAATTGTATTTGTATTTTCGTTTCAAAGAAATTGTTAACATATGCAACAATTTTCAGACGATTTTGACGATATTCCCTTATCGAAATTCGAACTCATGCTTAAAACAAACAGCGTTTATTTCTTTGACGCCAGTGAGTTTGAGGAAATCATTATGCACTATATTGACAACGGAAAATTTTCTTTGGCCAACAAGGCGATTCAGCTGGGTTTAAAGCAACATCCCAAGTCTGTCGACATAAAACTGGTGCATGTTGAGCTGCTTATTCTCGAAGAAAAATTTGAAAATGCAGAAAAGCTGCTGAATGAGTTGCAGGAAATTGACGTAACCAATGAGGAGGTATATATTCAGAAGGCCACCATTTATTCTAAAAAAGGGCTGCATAAAAAAGCCATCGTTTACCTGCAGATCGCCCTGGATTATACCGATGATGTGAGTGAGATCTATTCGCTGATCGGCATGGAATATCTTTTTCTGGATGAGTTTGATACGGCAAGGGAGAATTTCGCAAAATGCCTGGATGTGGAATACGATAATTATTCGTCCTTGTACAATGTGATCTACTGCTATGATATGGCGGAACAGCACGCGGAGGCCATAGCCTATCTGAAATCTTATATAGACAAGGATCCCTACAGTGAAGTTGCCTGGCACCAGTTGGGAAGACAGTATTATATTCTGGAGGAGTATTTGATGGCACTAGAAGCTTTTGAATATGCCATTTTAGTGGATGAGACCTTTATTGGTGCCCACCTCGAAAAAGCCAAAACACTGGAAGAACTGAACCGCTTTGAAGAGGCGATCTCTTATTACCAGGTAACGATGGAACTGGATACCCCTACGCCTTTTGCCTATTTGCGGATAGGCAAGTGTTATGAAAAACTGGGAAAAATAAGTTCTGCCCTTGAATACTATACAAAGACGGTTAGTGAGGACCCTTTGCTCGATAAAGGCTGGTTGGCACTTACTGACATTTACCTATCGCAAAACAAACCGGAAAAAGCCCTTCAGAATATAAAAAAGGCAATTGGTATTGATGAGGATGTGCCTGATTACTGGAATAAAATGGGTGAGATATATGTAAAACTGAACCAGCTTGAAGCTGCTGCCGGATCGTTTCAAAAAAGCCTGAGCCTTCAATCGGATAGTATAGAAGTGCATCTTGCCCTGGCGGATGTGCTTATTATTTCAAAAGATCCTCAAGAAACATTGCAGGTACTCAAAGAAGCACAGCTGCTCTTTAATGATGATGCGGGAATTCTGTACAGACTTGCAGGAACTTATTATTTGCTGAGTAAACTAAACAAGAGTATGACCTATCTAACAGAAGCACTGGCATTAAACTTTGAAGGTCATGTTATTTTGGAAGAACTTTTTCCGGCGCTCCTCAAGGAGAAAGCGGTAAGCGATCTTTTGGAGCAGTACAGGAAATAGTTTAATCTTTCCTTTCGCAGGCGAGGAGTGTGTTTTTTAGCAGCATTGCTATGGTCATCGGTCCGACACCTCCCGGAACCGGAGTTATAAAGGCAGACTTCTCTTTTACAGAATCAAAATGCACATCACCCACCAGTCTGAATCCACTTTTTTTAGATTCGTCCTTGATTCTTGTAATTCCTACATCGATTATAGATACGCCCTCTTTTACCATGTCACCGGTTAAAAATTCAGGAATACCGAGTGCCGCCACAATAATATCAGCGTTTTTTGTAATTGATTTCAGGTCTTTGGTTCTGCTGTGGGTAATGGTTACCGTTGCATCTCCCACCTTTCTTTTCTGGCTCAGCAGGATGCTCATCGGCCTTCCAACTATATTACTTCTGCCAATGACTACCACATTTTTTCCGGAGGTTTCTATCTTGTATCTTTCTAAAAGCTCAAGTATACCAAAAGGCGTGGCTGGTAAAAAAGTGGGTAATTCCAGACACATCTTTCCTACATTTACCGGGTGAAATCCGTCAACATCCTTGTCCGGATCAACCGCCATCAACACCTTTTGTTCATCAATGTGTTTGGGCAGGGGCAGTTGAACAATAAAGCCATCAATATCCTTATCCTGATTCAATTCCGCGATCTCATGCAACAATTGTTCCTCTGTGGTTTGTTCAGGGAGGTCAATTAATGTGGAATTAAAACCCACCCTGGCGCAGGCTTTTACCTTACTCCCCACATAGGTCATGCTCGCTCCATCAGTACCCACCAGAACTGCAGCCAGATGTGGTATTTTTTTATTGGTCTCTTTTCTCAGCCTGACCGCTGCTTCGATCTCAACTTTTATTTCTTCCGAGGTTTTATTGCCGTCAAGTAATACCATGATCAACCTGCTTTAAATTATTTTACGCCTTTTAACATTTCCATCATTTTCTTAGCGCCGCCACCCTGCATCATTTTCATCATTTTGCTCATTTGAGAAAACTGTTTCAACAACTGGTTCACTTCCTGTACCTCAGTACCGGCACCTTTGGCTATCCTTTTTTTTCTGGAGCCGTCAATAATGGAAGGGTTACTTCTTTCTTTGGGTGTCATAGAGAAAATAATCGATTCAATGCCTTTAAAAGCATCATCATCAATATCCACATCCTTCATCATTTTTCCTGCACCCGGAATCATGCCAACCAGGTCTTTCATATTACCCATTTTCTTGATCTGCTGAATCTGTTTCAGAAAATCATCGAGTCCGAATTCATTTTTTGCAATCTTCTTCTGAATCTTTCTTGCTTCTTCCTCATCGTATTGCTCCTGGGCTCTTTCCACCAGCGAGATCACATCTCCCATTCCCAGGATCCTGTCTGCCATCCTTTCCGGATAAAAGACATCAATGGCTTCCATTTTCTCTCCGGTACCGATAAATTTAATGGGTTTGTCAACTACAGATTTTATGGAAAGCGCAGCACCACCGCGGGTATCACCGTCCAGTTTGGTGAGTATGACTCCGTCAAAGTTTAAAACATCGTTGAAGGCCTTTGCCGTATTCACCGCGTCCTGACCGGTCATGGAATCTACAACAAACAGCGTTTCTTGTGGTTGAACGGCTTTGTGGATGTTGGAGATCTCCGTCATCATGGCTTCATCTACGGCCAGTCGGCCAGCCGTATCTATGATCACTACATTTTTCCCTTTGTTTTTTGCGTATTGAATCGCATTTTTTGCTATTTCAACCGGGTTTTTGTTTCCTTCCTCGGTATAGACTTCAACACCTACCTGTTCTCCAACAATCTTTAACTGGTTAATAGCGGCAGGGCGATATACGTCACAGGCAACGAGCAGGGGTTGTTTGGTTCTTTTGTTTTTCAGGTAAAGGGCAAGCTTACCGGAAAATGTGGTTTTACCGGAACCCTGTAAACCGGACATTAATATTACCGAAGGATTGCCGGATAAGTTGATGCCCACGGCCTCTCCACCCATAAGCTGTGTTAATTCATCCTTGACGATCTTCACCATCAACTGCCCCGGATTTAAGGTAGTCAATACGTTCTGACCCAGTGCTTTGTCCTTTACTGTACTGGTAAAATCTTTTGCGATCTTGTAATTGACGTCGGCATCGAGCAGGGCCCGTCTCACTTCTTTCAGCGTTTCCGCCACATTGATCTCCGTAATGCTCCCATGTCCTTTTAATACATGAAGGGCTTTATCCAGTTTTTCGCTTAAATTATTAAACATGCCAATACTTTATTTTAGGCTGCAAAGATAACAAATATGAAGATGCTGATTTGTACCTCGACAAGTTTTTTGGTTAAAGGAAATTTCGCTGCAGCGATCTATTTGCTCTTTTTAAAGGTTAGTGAGGTACTGTTCACGCAATACCTTTTGCCCGTGGTATCACGGGGGCCATCGTCAAAAATATGGCCCAGGTGTCCGTCGCAGGAAGCACAGAGTATTTCGGTTCTGATCATGCCCATACTTCTGTCGACTTTGTAATTCACGGCACCCTTGAGCGCATCATCAAAACTTGGCCAGCCGCAATGCGATTCATATTTGGTATCTGAAGCAAAGAGCTGCGCATCGCAGGCACTGCAATGATAAGTACCCTTTTCAAAATGGCCTGTATAGCCGTAATCACCCGGACGGTCAGTACCCTTTTCCCGAAGGATATAATACTGCTGCGGAGTAAGAACCTGTTTCCATTCTTCTTCCGTTTTTTTTACTTTTTTGTTGTTTGTTGTCATTTTATTTTGGGCAATTACTGCCTGATTGGATATAAGAAAGATCATTAAAAAAAATCCTGCTGCGCTTTTCATTGTATAAAATTAATAATTTTTTGCATTACTTCGGGATCCTTAAAGATCTTGTGATGTCCCAGACCATTTGTGATCAGAAGAGATCCCTTTTTTAATTGTTGCCTTATTTCAATTGCACTGCTTACCGGAACGAATGCATCTTTGGTGTCGTGAATCACAAGTACCGGGATATCGATGCGGGCAGCAACTTTTTCAGAATCGAACTGATCCATTTGAACCTTTAAGAGCTTGCAGTAATGATCTATGATCACGGGTACAACAGATTCGCTCACCTGAAATTTTTTCACAAATTCGGAGATCACCTCTGAAATTTTATTGTCAGCCCCGATAATTACAGCTTTTTTCAGTTTCAGTTTTTTCCCCAGGGCATTGAGCAAGGTCATACCGCCCCAGGAATGCCCGATTGCAAAATCAAAGGGTCCGTATTTTTTATCAACTTCTTCTACGGCCCGGATA
The DNA here is from genome assembly GCA_041303035.1 of Flavobacteriaceae bacterium. Classification (GTDB taxonomy): domain Bacteria; phylum Bacteroidota; class Bacteroidia; order Flavobacteriales; family Flavobacteriaceae; genus Namhaeicola. The sequence goes on along the minus strand of JBFYPZ010000079.1, from coordinate 1,925 downwards.
TACTCGAGCATATTGGTCTTTTTGCCCGTTGATAATCCATGGGCAGGAGCATCGACACTGATGACCATCATGCGGTTTTCCAGTATTTTATCTGCCAGGTGATAAAGCTGGCTGCCTCTTCCTGACCAGCCATGTAAAAGCAGTACTTTCGATTTTGAGTATCCATAACTGAAAACGGTGATGTCTTTTTGAATGTCAGGTACATGCAGGACTTCAGTCTGCGCACTTTTGCGAAAGGTTACTTCCCTTTCCGGTATCTTGAATTTTGGTGGAGTTTCGAATAAATGCGATAAAAACCTGGCTGCAAGGGTATTTGAAACAGACTGTAAAAACCGGCTCGTGAAGATGAGCGGCTTGGGTATTTCAAATATATTGTTTGTCAGTTTAGACTTGCTCATCTTTGTCTTTTTTTCAATAATTTGTATAGTTGAACAATATTTTTTGCTGCTGTAAATGTATCTTAAAAAACAAAAAAATCCTTACATTGCCCCTTAAATCTTTATCCACCTTGAAACCTGAGAAAGGAGAAAAAAAACTAACCGATGCCTGGGCCTTTTATGATTGGGCAAACTCAGTATATTCGTTGGTTATAAGCACAGCGGTATTTCCAATTTATTATCAGAGTGTAACGCAAACGGAAAGTGGACTCGTTCATTTTCTAGGTATGCAAATCGATAGCAATGCGCTTTATACTTATGCCTTGTCCTGCGCCTTTCTGATTGTTGCCACGATCTCACCCTTGTTGTCGGGCATAGCAGATTATGTTGGCAACAAAAAGACTTATTTAAAATCCTTCTGCTATCTCGGCGGTATTTCGGTTATGTTCCTGTATTTTTTTGAAGGACTGGACACCTTATGGATTGGTATTTTGTTCTTTATACTGGGAAGTATCGGTTTTTGGGGTAGTTTGGTTTTTTATAATTCCTATTTGCCTGAAATTGCCTACAAAGATCAGCAGAACGAAGTAAGTGCCAGGGGATTTATCTTCGGTTATATCGGATCGGTTTTGCTGCTCATTTTTAACCTTTCCATGGTTCTGAAACCGGAATGGTATGGCATCACAAGTTCAACAGCCCCGGCAAGGATTTCCTTTTTACTGGTTGGCCTCTGGTGGATGGGATTTGCCCAATATACTTTTAAGTATTTACCCGGCAGAAATTATGAACGAAAAGGAAATAATACAGAACTCATTTTTAAGGGTTATCAGGAGCTAAGGAAAGTATTGAGAGAATTGTACGACCTGCCCGTTCTCTTAAATTTTCTGATATCCTTCTTTTTGTACAGTATTGGCGTTCAGACCGTGATCTTATTGTCAGCCATTTACGGCAAATCCGAGCTGAATCTGCCTACAAGTAGTTTGATCATAACCATCATTATGATCCAGATTGTAGGCATTGCCGGCGCCTACTTTTTTGGACGATTGCCCAATAAAATAGGGAATGTCAATGCTTTAAAAATCACGATCATCATTTGGTGTATTACCTGCTACGGGGCCTACCTGCTCGACAAGAATGATCCTTTAGTAGAATATAAGTTTTTTGCCCTGGGAGCTTCTATAGGACTCGTATTGGGTGCCATTCAGACCTTGTCCCGGTCGACCTATTCCAAATTATTACCCGAAACCGAGGACACCACTACCTATTTTAGTTTTTTTGATGTGACAGAAAAGCTGGCCATTGTTTGGGGGACATTTATCTTTGGGCTTGTACTTTCCATAACGGAATCAATGAAAATGTCCATCTTGTTGATCTCGGTTTTTTTTCTGGCCAGTTTGGTTATAATGAACTTTGTTAAGAACAGGTCCGTTAAATAATCAATTTATGGCTAATCAGGAAATCGCAGAGGTCCGTCTATCCAAACAAAAATTTCGGCAAGTATAAGTTTAATTGGTCATTACGTGATCTTATACCTTTTGCAGTCATGTA
>JBFYPZ010000078.1:0-10173 GCA_041303035.1 Flavobacteriaceae bacterium | reverse complement strand
TCATGCAATTGTACTTCAACTTCAATACCTGAATCCTCAAGAAAATCATAATGTCTTTCAACAAAATTGATACCCAGCGTCTGATCGGCATTTCTTTCCTGGTCGTAATACCCAAATTTCCATAACATTCCGATACCGATCATGTTCTGTTTGAGTTCGTATGCTGAGCGCATGTGTGAGCCGGATAAAAATCCCAATCCTCCTGAATATATATGCAGATCCTGATGTATGGCAAATTCCATACTGAAATAGGCTACTCTCTTTTTAAATTCTTTTGCAGGTTTATATGGATGATTCCATGTATTGTACTTCATATTTCTCTATTTTATTTTTCGAGCGCAAATTTAAAATTAAATTTGTACTGACTAATTTATTTATTCCTTTTTTTGATTAAGGTTTACGTTTTTGAGATTTATGCAAAATTTTGGTCGTCAAATTTCTGATAAACTAAAAAAAAAGAACATTAAAGATGAATTCGTACCTTTGTATCTGATTCATGCGATCCCATTTGAAAACAGGTACTCCATCTCAGGTTGCGGAAAGATTAACGGCTTAACCTTAAAAATATTGCCACATAAATGAAATCCCGGCCCTTCCTTTCTGCAAATAAGCCGAAGTGTACATTTAAGCGTATTTTTATGAACTGAATAAAAATCAAAGAAATTTCTATTAATTTTGTTTAAATAAATTGACCAAAGCATGAAAAATATCCTTTTTTTAATCCTGGCATTCAAACTTTTATCCTGCGGATCAACCACTAGTACCGCCACGGTGGATCCTCATACCCAGGCCCATTTATCAAAACATGACGCATTCATGGCAGAACAACAACAGCAGGCCCTCAACAAAAAGCTGGCTGAAAAGATACAGGGTGTTTATATTGGAAAAATTCCCTGTGCTGATTGCAGTGGCATCCTGTACCGCCTGGAATTATTTGCAGACCAGATGTACCGCACAGAGATGACCTATGAGGGAAAATCCTCAGAACCAGTTGTGGAGAGCGGTGAATATGCGTTGGACAAGGATTACCTGATAACCCTGAGCAGATCCAGCGACATGAAATATTTAAAAATTGGGAACCCCTATTTGATCCTGCTCGACAAAAACGGGCAGGAAATTACAGGAAGCCTCGCAAAAATGTATCATTTATATCCTGAAGACATGAAAAAAGAAAGCAGTGCCGTTGAACCAAATCCAAATTTTCTAATCAAAAAATTTCAGGAGGGTATAGATTTTTATGCCACCGGAAATGAACCTTTCTGGAATCTGGATATGGATTTTGAAAAGAATATCCGATTTACTACCATGGATGGTGTTCAATACAATGCACCTGCAGTGCAACCTTCAAAAGCTGCTGATGGCAATGTCATCCGATATAGGGCAGTAACAGAGGCCGGAGAGCTTATCATCCAGATTTTTGACAGACCCTGCGATGATACCATGGCCGACATGAAATTTGAAAATGAGGTCAGGGTAGAATTTAAGACCTCTGCAGAAAAAGATTTTAAGACTTTTAACGGCTGTGGTGATTATGTTCCGGATTTTAGATTACATGATATTTACGTGATCCGGGAAGTTGATGGGATAACTGTAAATCCGCAGGATTTTGGAAAAAACGTTCCCAATCTTGAGATCAATGCAACAGAAAAAAGGATTTTCGGACATGATGGCTGCAATTCATTCAGGGGCTCGGTAAGGTTTAAACCCGGGACGCTGGTATTTGGGCCTCTGGCCTCCACTTTGATGGCCTGTATCCATAACCAGGAAATCAGTTTTAAGATTGGAAAAGCGCTGGATGGAGAACTACAGTACAAATTTGAAGACATGAGACTATCCTTTTACAAGCAAGACAAAAAGGTGATGGTACTTCAGAAAGTAGACTGAAAATCCAAAAGATTAAAGAATCCCTGTGTCCTTGCAGGGCTTTTTTTTATAAATAAGCCATGAGGGTCATGTAGATCACAACCATCAGATAAAGAATTCCAACAAGCGGAAGTGAAAATTTTAACCATTTATCATAACCCACTTTAACCATGGCCAGTGAAGCCATAATTAAACTGGTCGGGTTGATAAAAGCGAAAAGTCCCTGACCGTATTGATAAGCATCTACCACCAGGGCTCTGGTAAGTCCGAGCCCATCCGCCAGTGGTGCCATGATAGGCATGGTTAAAACCGCCATCCCCGATGAAGAGGGTATAAAGAAAGACAAACCCGCATAGACCAGCGTGAGCATATTCAGAAAAATACCCTTATCCATACCACTGGTGAATTGGTTGGCATGATAAACAATTGTATCCCCCACCATGCCGTCTCCCATCAGAACTGATACGCCGCGCGCCAGACCAACAATAAAAGCTACTCCAAGCAAGTCTCCTGCTCCTTTGATAAAAACTTCGACAAACTGGTTTTCTTTGATCTTTGCGATGATTCCAATGAGGATCGCACCGAATAAAAATACCAGTGTCATTTCCATAAACCACCAGTGAAATAGTGACACGCCCAGTACCATCACAACAAAACACAAAGAAAATACGACCAGTATTACTAAAATTCTCGGTGTATATTTTACCTTGTTTTCAGCCTTTTCTGATAAAAAAAATGCCTCGATCCTCGATCTTTCTTCTTTTAAAAGTGACTTGTCCGGATCTTTTTTCACTTTGTTTGCATAGACAATAATATACCAGATACATACAACGGTTCCCAGGACGAGCATGATCAACCTGCCGGTAAGGCCATCGGTCCAGCTGATTCCGGCTGCATCCGATGCGATAATGGTGCTGAACGGGTTTACCGTGGAAACCATGGTCCCGATAGATGAACCTAAAAAAATACAGGCCAGGGCAACCATAACATCATAACCGGCAACAAGAAAAACCGGTACCAGGATCGGGTAAAATGCCATGGTTTCTTCTGCCAGACCGAAAGTGGTACCTCCCAAAGCGATAAGAGAAGTTACCAGCACAATCAGCAAATTTTCCCTTCCCTTCAGCAATACGGCAAGCCAGGCAATCCCTACATCAAAAGCACCCGTAAAATGGGTAATTCCAATAAAGCCGCCGATGATCAAAATAAAAAGGATCACATCAATCGAATCCATCATACCCCGTATGGGTGATTTCAAAAAAGCAAAGAGGCCCTGGGGGTTCTGTTCTACCCTTTGGTAGGTGTCCGGTATTCCCATCGGCTTTGAAATACTTCCTTTGGTAAACTTTTCCAGGGGAATTTTGATATTCAGGCTATCGAGCACTTTTTGCGAGGCAGGCAGGCTTTTTGTCTGTTCCAGGCTGACTACTACAAATTCATTGTTTTCTTTATCATAGGCAATGGAATCAAATTTACCGCCCGGCACAAAATAAGTCATTACCGCTACCAGGGCAGCTATAATAAGCAATATGGTAAGTGCCGAGGGAAATTGTACCTTCTTTCTTTTCATTGCTGGGTAAATTTAATATATTGTCCGCAAGATGACCTTATTTTGTCATTTTCAATAAAGACAATATTACTATATTTACCGCAATAAAAATAGTATAACACATGAACTCGAGAGAACTTTCCAATGGAATACTCAGGGCAGTAGGAATCCTCGCTGCCATCGCGGTCATTCTGTTTTTTTTATACAAGATCCAGTCAGTACTCATTTATATTGCTGTCGCCATTGTTTTGACCCTGGTCGCCTCTCCCTTTCTCAGATTTTTTCATGTAAAATTAAAGTTACCAAAAACCATTTCTGTTGTGCTTGTTATGGTAATTTTTATTTCGGTAATTGTCGGCATATTCGCCATGTTCATCCCGGTGATCATCCATCAGGGACATCAGCTTTCTCTTCTAAACGCTGATGGTTTTATAAACAATATAAGGCAGGTGTTGAAAGGCCTGGAGGATTTCCTTACTTCAAAAGGAATTCATATATTAAAAAATTCTGAGGAAATTGATCTGGGAGAAAGCCTGAAGTCAATTCCGGGAGCTTTGAATTCTGTACTGGGTTTTATTGGTAGTTTTAGCATGGGACTGGTTTCTGTGTTTTTTATAGCCTTCTTTTTGATGAAGGACGAACTGATTCTTAAAAATGCCTTTAAGTCCATAGTACCGAATGATAAGGAGGATCGCATCCTGAAATCGGTTAACGAGATCAAAGTTTTGTTGTCCAGATATTTTATAGGGCTGATCATTCAGATTTTTATCCTGTTTGTGCTCTATTCGATAGTCTTGCTCATATTTGATGTGGAAAGTGCTATAGTGATCGCCTTTTTATGTGCGCTTCTGAATTTAATACCTTATCTGGGTCCGCTTATCGGAGGAATCCTTTTAATCACCCTAACCATGACCAGCAATATTGAACAGGACTTCAGCACCTATATACTGCCTACAACTATTTATGTATTGATGGGATACATCGTTGCTCAGTGGATTGATAACTTTTTAAGTCAGCCGATCATCTTTTCAAAAAGTGTAAAGTCCCATCCTCTCGAAATATTTTTGGTCATCATCATTGGCGGTCTGCTTTTCGGTATAACCGGTATGGTCATAGCTGTACCCATATATACAGCCATCAAAGTAATTTTAAAAGAGTTTTTGAATGAAAACCTGATAGTGAAAAATTTAACCAAAGGCATGGATTAATTTGAATTTGCAGATCTTACACGGTGAAGTTCAGGATTTTATAAATTCCCATTTACTCGATGATATTCACATCATCCTGTTAAAGGGGTCTCCCTTTAAAGGGGTATCTGTTCAAGAGCTGGCTGGTCAGATCGAATCAAAGAAAATTGCTCAAAAAAAACTGCCTTCCTGGTTTTCAAATCCATCTGTATATTATCCCAAAAAAATACATCTCGAACAAAGTTCCTCAGAAATTACGGCAGCTTATAAAGCCGGACTCGTTGAAGGAAGCAGCCTTCTTGACCTCACAGGCGGTTTTGGAGTGGATACCTTTTACTTCTCAAAAAAGATCAGGGAAGTCATACATTGTGAAATAAACCAGGAGCTTTCTCATGTAGTATCTCACAATTATAAACAGCTGCAACTCAAAAATTGCAGGGTACTCGCTGAAGATGGTTTGAATTTTTTGACCAACAGCAAACAAAAGTTTGACTGGATCTTTGCAGATCCCTCCCGAAGGAATGAACAGAAAAATAAGGTTTTCCTTTTGCATCACTGCGAGCCTGACATAGCCCGGAATATTGAACTTCTATTCGATCATGCGGATAGGGTTCTGCTAAAGCTTTCGCCGATTCTGGATATCACAGCTACCCTGAAAGAATTAAAACATGTAAAGGAGATACACTGCCTTGCTGTTGACAATGAGCTCAAAGAACTGTTGCTGGTTCTGGAAAAAGGCTGGACTGACCTTCCCAGGATACTGGCTGTAAACATACAAAAAGGAAATACCGAAAAATTTGAAGCTGAATTTCCTGATCCGGGTATGGCTACTTTTGCCCCTCCCAAAACCTATTTGTACGAGCCCAATGCAGCCATACTCAAGGCCGGATTATTTAATTCTGTATCCAATGCATTCAAACTAGACAAACTTCACCCCAACAGCCATTTATACACCTCGCAGGAAAAGGTCAGTTTCCCTGGAAGAGCCTTTAGAATACTGAAGATTGAGGTTGCAGACAAGAAGAAACTTCTGGCGCTGATCCCTGCAAAAAAAGCCAATATTACCGCCAGAAATTTTCCTCAGTCTGTACAGGAGCTCCGAAAAAAATTCGGTTTGCAGGAAGGCGGTAATTTGTACCTTTTCTTCACCACAAACCTGGATAACAAGCATGTAGTTTTGCTATGTGAAAAAATAATGAAGTAAAAATCAAATCCAATTTTGTATTTTTAAAATATCAATTAGCGTTGTTTAAAATTCAAACCACCGAAAAATGGCCAATAACAACATTCGTTCGCTATCCTCTAGAAAAGGTCTGAAGGAAAATCTTTTCGAAAGTATATCCGAATTAGCAGAAAAAAATGCACCGGAAAAGGAATTTAAAGATCTGGCAAAACGATTTCTGATCGATGAATCTGTTGTTTTGGGCACAGCATCTTTCTACGATTTTTTAAAACCGGAAAACAGGACTCAAAAGATCCGGATCTGTAACGGTACGGCCTGTATGGTAGCCGGCACCCAGGGAATGGTTCATGACCTGCTCTCAAACCATTTCAGTGAGGAAGAGATCGGACACGTTTCCTGCGTTGGCAGGTGCCATACCAACCATGCAGTTCTGTTTAACGGACATACCTATTCCGTTGATTCAGAAAAAACTTTGACTTCAATAACCGGTTCGAAAGACCCTTCATTTGAGCAGGATAACAAATACCATATCGGCTCGGATGGCATTTCCATTTTGACTTCCCCGGTACCGGTGCTCAGGGAATTTTACCAACTGATCAATACATACATTCCTGATCCCGGGAAAATGATCGGGGAATTGAAAATATCCAATTTAAGAGGCAGAGGTGGCGCCGGCTTTCCGTTCTGGTTCAAACTGGATGCCGTAAAAAAAGAAGAAAACAGTCAGAAATATATCGTTTGTAACGCCGATGAAGGCGATCCGGGGGCTTATAGTGATATGTACATCATGGAACACCAGCCCCATAAATTGTTATTCGGCATGTATGCTGCAGGCAAATGTGTGGGTGCCGATACCGGTGTAATTTACATCCGTGGTGAATATCCGGATTCTATAAGAAAAATGCAAGCGGCTATTGAAGATCTTGTAAAACAAAAACTGCTTGATCACTTTAGCTTTAAGATCATCAGAGGTCAGGGCAGCTATGTTTGCGGTGAAGAAACGGCCCTGCTGAACTCCATAGAAGGATTGAGGCCAGAAGTACGCGTCAGGCCTCCATTCCCGGCTCAGTATGGTTTGTATGGCAAGCCCACTGTTCTGAGCAATGTAGAAACCTTTGCCAACATCCACTGGATCCTTGAACAGGGCGGAAATGCCTATGCGGCTTTGGGTAGATCTCCTTCTACCGGTACCAAACTCGTGTCACTGGACAGTTTTTTTAAGAGGCCCGGGATTTATGAGATTGAAATGGGTACGCCCATGAGCCAGATTTTCAATGATTATGGAAAAGGGTTTAAAACCGGGTTGAAAGCATTTCAGATCGGCGGGCCATTGGGTGGTATAGTTCCCGTTGATAAGATCGGAGACCTTACCCTGGATTTTGAATCCTTCAGTAAAAAAGGATTTTTATTGGGGCATGCCAGTGTAGTATCCATTCCTGCAGACTTTCCAATGATCAAATACCTCGAACACCTCTTAAAGTTTACAGCGGATGAAAGTTGCGGAAAGTGCTATCCGTGCAGGATAGGTTCACACAGGGGCTATGAACTGCTATTGAAATCACAGACAGAAGATTACAAAATTGACCGGCAACTATTTGATGATCTTTTGGAAACGCTTGAACTGGGATCGCTTTGTGCTTTGGGTGGTGGACTTCCCCTGCCACTAAAAAACGCCTTACAATATTTTGATGGGGAATTAAAGAACTATTTCAAATAAATACAGGTTTGAACCAAATAATTCAGTTGACAAAACAGCATGAATAACCTTTATCGAACTTTGCCATACCCTTTGCGGAATTTGCGTTTAAAAAAAAGAATATGAAAGCATATATAAACAACATTCCTTACGAAGTCTCTCCCGGAGAAACCATACTGGAATTTACCCGGAGGGTTGAGAAAAATAAAGACGCCATTCCAACGATGTGTCAGGATGATCGTATGGAAAACTTTGGCTCCTGCCGGGTTTGCTCCGTTGAACTTGCCCGTGAAAAGGATGGCCCGACAAAAATCGTTGCCTCCTGTCATACCCCCATGTTCGAAGGAGCATATATCTACCACAATACCCCAAAGGTCAACAGGTTGAGGAAGAACATCGTTGAACTCGTGCTTTCCGATTATCCCTCAGCCAAAGTTTTTCCCGAGGCTGGTAAAAAACCAACTCCTTTTCAAAACACGATTTCACAAATTGGGATTCCTGATGTGCGCTACCCTAAAGGAATGAATCAGAGGCAAATTGAAAAGGATCTTTCCCATCCCTATATCAAATCGGATCTGTCGCAATGCATCAATTGTTTCCGTTGCATCAGAGCTTGCGAAGAGATCCAGGGAGAAATGGTACTGGGCATGGCAGGCAGGGGATTTGAAAGCCAGATTATCAAGGGATTTGATACCAGTTTCAGCTTGTCTTCCTGTGTATCCTGCGGGGCCTGTGTTCAGACTTGTCCGACAGAAGCCCTTACCGACAAATTTGAAACCAAAACCCTGGTACCTGAAAAAACAACCAGAACCACGTGTACCTATTGCGGTGTGGGTTGCCAGCTGGAAGTCTCAGTAACTGAGGGCCTGATCCAGGGCATACAGGCTCCGCTTGACGCGGAAGTCAATGCCGGACATACCTGCCTGAAAGGGAGGTTTGCTTTTCAGTTTTACAACCATCCAGATCGTTTGAAAGAGCCTTTGATAAAAAGAAACGGTAAGTTCGAGGAGGTAAGCTGGGAAGAAGCCTATGATTTTATTTATGAAAAAATCCGTGAGGTACAAAAAAAATACGGTGTAAATGCTATAGGGGGTATTTCCTCAGCCAGGGCGACCAATGAAGAAAATTACCTGATGCAGAAAATGTTGCGTGCAGCCTTACACACCAATAATATAGACGGTTGTGCCCGTGTGTGCCATGCACCAACTGCCTATGGCATGCAAAAGGCCTTTGGCACAGGTGCTGCAACAAATTCCATTGAGGAACTCGAAAATACCGATTGCGTCTTCCTTTTCGGAGCCAATCCCACAGAAGCGCACCCGGTAACAGGCGCCAAGATCAAGCAGCTTTTCATGAAAGGCATTGAGAGCATTGTTGTTGATCCGGTTAAAACCGAATTGGCACAGATCGCCAAATTTCACCTCCAGCTCAGACCAGGAACCAACGTGGCTCTTTTGAACATGATGGCCTATTATATCATTGAAGCCAACCTGGTCAACAGTGATTTTATTCAAAAATTTACCGAGAGATACAGCGAATTTAAAGCGCAGGTAGTTTCACTGAACATGGATGAACTCGAAGAAATTACCGGAGTCTCCAAATCTTTGGTGAAAGAAGCCGCCCTCACCTATGCCAGATCAAAAAATGCGATGGAGTTTCATGGCCTCGGCGTAACAGAACATTTTCAGGGAAGTAAAACGGTGATGCTCCTGTCGGATTTAGCCATGATGACAGGCCATATCGGCAGGCCCGGTGTGGGGCTTAATCCGCTGCGAGGGCAAAATAACGTGCAGGGTGCTGCGGATATGGGCGTTCAGCCACATCAGGGCGCAGGATACATGGACGTGAATAATCCGGAGAACCAGAAATATTATGCAGAAAAATATGGCGTTCCCGCTATGCCACCATTGGAAGGATTTAAAATACCTCAAATGCTGGAGGCGGCCATTTCCGGTAAGTTCAAAGCGCTCTGGATCATGGGAGAAGATACCCTGATGACAGACCCGAATACCAACCACATCAGAAAAGCCATGGAAAATCTCGACCTCATGGTAGTTCAGGAGTTGTTCATGTCGGCCACGGCCGAAATGGCCGATGTGGTGTTGCCGGCCTGCTCCTATTTTGAAAAGAACGGAACCTTTACCAATGGCGAAAGAAGGGTGCAACGCGTAAACAAAGTAATAGAGCCTATAGGCAACTCAAAACCTGATGGTCAGATCATCGTTGATATGATGTACAAACTGGGCTATGAACAACCGACGGGCAGGGTTTATGATGCCCCAAAAGTATTGGCCGAGATAGCGGATGTCATTCCATTTATGAAAGGAGTTTCCTGGGAAAGACTTGGCGAGAACGGACTTCAATGGCCGGTAGCTGAAAATGGCACTGATACAAAGATCTTACACCTCAATGGAAACTTTAAGCGCGGAAAAGGCCAGTTTCATTTCTTTGATTTTGAAGAAACACCGGAATTGGTAGAGCACCAGAACAAATTTCCTTTTATACTTACCACAGCCAGGCAGCTCGAGCACTACAATGCCGGTACCATGACCCGAAGAACCGATAACCAGACGATATCTCCCATGGATTACCTAGAGATCAACCCCCTGGATGCTGCGAAGAAAAACATCAATGCCCATGACCAGGTGAGGATATTTTCTGATAGAGGTAGTGTGGAAATACCGGTTAAATTAAC
>JBFYPZ010000077.1:0-10311 GCA_041303035.1 Flavobacteriaceae bacterium | reverse complement strand
CTTTTTTGGGTTTTTGGCTGTGTACTCCATAGCCACCTCTTTTGCCAGTCTTGCCGATTCAAAATTCAGTTCGTACACCAGGTGCTCCATCTGGTAATCCGCCATGGCAACGGTAGTACCCGAAAAAGTGTTCGTTTCAATGATATCAGCCCCTGCCTCCAGGTATTTTCTATGGATGGCTTTAATGGCTTCCGGTTGTGTAAGTGTCAGCAGGTCGTTATTTCCTTTCAGTGAAACCGGAAAATCCTTGAATCTTTCTCCCCGGTAATCTTCTTCCGTGAACTGGTATTGCTGAAGCATGGTACCCATGGCACCATCAAGTACAAGTATCCTTTCTTCCAATATTTTCTCTATGTCTGCCATGAACCTCTGTTTCTAGTTAAAATCAATTACAAATATACCACATTCATTCGGTATGTTTTTCTGCGAATACCCTGTACAAATACAGGATCTCCCTCAGGGCATTACACCTTCTTCAAAGCCTGATCCAGGTCGGCCAGAATATCATCAATATGCTCCAAACCTACTGAAACCCTGACCAGCCCGTCGGTGATTCCCACTTCGAGCCTGTCTGCCAGAGCCAGTCTGCTGTGGGTTGTTGAAGCCGGATGCGTTACTATAGTTCGTGTATCACCCAGGTTTGCCGAGAGGGAGCACATTTTCAGACTGTCCAGAAACTTTCTGCCGGCTTCGAGTCCTCCTTTTAGTTCAAAGGCCACAATATTTCCGCCAAGTCTCATCTGTTTTTTTGCGATGGCATAGCTGGGATGGCTCTTTAAAAAAGGGTATTTTACCTGGCTCACTTTTTTGCTCATCTCAAGAAATTCTGCTGCCTTTAGTGCATTCTCACAGTGCCTGTCGACTCTTACGGCCAGTGTTTCCAAACTTTTCGACAAGACCCAGGCATTGAAAGGCGACATGGCCGGACCGGTATTTCTCGCAAAAAGATAGATCTCGCGAACCAGATCTGCCCTGCCAACCACAATTCCTCCCAGCACCCTGCCCTGTCCGTCGATGAGTTTGGTCGCGGAATGAACTACAATATCTGCACCAAAATCAATCGGTTGCTGGATATATGGTGTGGCAAAACAATTGTCGATAACAAGGATCAGTTTGTGTTTTTTTGCTATCCTTCCCAAAAGGCCGAGGTCCAGCACATCTACCCCTGGATTGGTCGGACTTTCGGCATAGAGGATCTTCGTGTTGGGTTGAATGAGTGATTCTATGCGGTCGGTCTCATCTACCTTAAAATAAGAGGTCGTGATATTCCATTTCGGGAAATAGGTGGTGAATAAGGTGTGTGTTGAACCAAAAACGGAGCGAACAGAAACGATATGATCCCCGGCAGATAAAAGTGCCGCAAAAGTGGAATAAATCGCTGCCATTCCCGTAGCAAAGGCATAACCACTCTCTGCCTTTTCCATTTTTACCAGTTTATTCACCAATTCCGTGGTATTGGGATTGGAAAAACGGCTGTACAGGTTCTTGTCTTTCTCTTCTGCAAAAGATGAGCGCATGTCTTCGGCATCATCAAAAATAAAGCTGGAGGTCAGAAACAAAGGCGTGGAATGCTCGCTGTATCCGGTCCTTGCTGTTTGCGTTCTGATCGCTTCTGTTTCAAATCTCTTTTTGTGTTCCATATCAAATGGCTTTTTCTGTTAGTCTTAATATATCTCCAAACACGCCTCTGGCAGTAACTTTGGCTCCCGCACCGGCACCCTGGATCACGATCGGACGTTCCCCATAGGATTCTGTATAAATCTCAAAAATGGAATCCGATTCCTTGAGCTGACCCAGAGAACTGCTGCGCGGCACAGACACCAGTTTCACCTGAAGGATTCCTTTGTCCTGACTCAGATCACCGGACAGCTCTCCCACATAGCGCAGCACATGATCCGGCTTTTGTTTGTTTTTGATTCCCCGGTACAAGTCATCCAGATCTTTGATCTTTTCCATAAAAGTATCCGGGTTTACTTCTCTGAGGTAAGCGGGAATGAGATTTTCAATTGAAATATCCTCCATTTCATTCTGCAGATCCAGTTCTCTGGCAAGAATAAGTAATTTCCTTCCAACGTCATTTCCGCTCAGATCGTCTCTTGGGTCAGGTTCGGTAAAGCCTTTTTGCATGGCCTCCTTCAGGATCTCACTGAAAGGTTTGTCCTCTTCTGAAAAATGATTGAAAATATAGCTCAGCGTTCCCGAAAATACACCTTTTATTTTTGTGATGTTCTCTCCCGAATGGTGCAGCAACTTGATGGTATCAACCAGGGGAAGCCCGGCGCCCACATTCGTCTCGTATAAATAGGTCTTTTCGTTTTTGCTCAGGTTATTCCGCAGGTTCGTATAAAAATCGTAGCTTTTTGTGTTGGCCGTTTTGTTGGAAGAAACCAGGTTGAAGCCATTTTCAACGAGAGGGATATAATTCTGAACAAAGGCATCACTGGCCGTATTGTCAACAGCGATCAGGTTTTCAAGATGGTTTTTTTTCGCAAACTGAATCACATCGTTGATCGTATAAGCCTCTTTTCCTTCTTCAGCCAGGGCTGTTCTCCAGTTCTTGTCGATCCCGTTCTTAGCCAGCAGCACTTTCTTCGAATCGGCTATGGCAAAAATATTCAGCCTGATCACCTTGCGTTTCTCTACGTCCTTCCGGCTTTCCAGGATCTGATCGATCAGTGTTCCTCCCACCAGACCTTTGCCGAAAAAAGCCAGGTTGATCTTGGTGGAAACCCCGAAAATCCTTCCATGAATCACATTGATGGCCTTGTGCAGGTCCTTCTGTTTAAGTACCAGCGAAATATTATCACCGGTAACCGTATTGTTGATCAACACCGGAGAAATTCCATTCTTCATCAACGCGTTGTAAGAAAGATGGAAATTATCCAGGGTCTGACCGATGATAGAGACGATTACCAGGTCGGACAGCACCTCAACCCGGTTTACGTCCTGTGTTTCAAATTCTATCTTGAATTCTTTTTCCAGAGCCAGTTTGGCATTTTTTGCGTCGTTGCTGTGCACCGTAAAGCCGATACCTCGTTCAGAAGAACCCTGGGAGATAATGCTCACGCTGATGTTCTCTCTGGCCAGTGCAGAGAAGATCCGCGCATCAACACCGGCTTTTCCCAGCAGGCCCCTTCCTTCCAGGCTGATCAGGGAGACATTGTCCTGCACGGTTACAGAACGGATACCTTTGTTTTTTACCGTTGATTTTATAAGCGTACCCTTGTTCTGCGGATCAAATGTATTTAACAGCCTCAGGGGAATATTTTTTTCTACCAGCGGAATGATCGTTTTGGCATGCAAGATATTCGCACCAAAATTGGCGAGTTCATTGGCTTCCTGAAAGGTGAGCTCTTCGATCATCTGAGCGTCGGCTACCAGATCCGGGTTGGCAGTATAAATACCGTTCACATGGGTATAATTCTCAAGCTCTTCTGCATCGAGGTAATTGGCGATCAGAGAGGCTGAATAGTTACTGCCATTTCGGCCGAGTGTGGTGGTTTCATCTTCCAGATTGGAGGCGATAAATCCGGTTACGATTTGCAGTTCGTGATCATTCTTTTTGAAATGCCGGATCACATTTTCTTTGGAGATCTTTTGAATGGGTATTGCTTCTCCGAAACTAGCGTCCGTTTTGATCAGTTTTCTTGAATCTACCGGCTGGGCAGCTATACCCTCCTTTTGAAGCAAGCCGGCCAGCATTTTTACGGCCAGAAGTTCTCCCTGGGCAATGACCCTGTCGCGTATTTTGCTGCTGTAATCCCCCAAAAGGTTTACGCCGTCGTATAATTTTTTTAGCAAAGAGAATTCAGCTTCGAGATCGATTGAAGGATCTGGCTCTATCTGGTAATTTTTAAAGGCCTCCAGTTTATCGTTATAATCTCCAAGGGTTTTTGCGAGTTCCAGTATTTCCAGCAGTTCATCGGTGGCATTACCCCGGGCTGAGGCAACCACGGCAAATTTCTCTTCCCGATGTACTTTCTCCCTGATGATCGAGAGCACGTGCTCCAGTCCTTTGCCATTGGCCATGGATTTACCCCCAAATTTGACTATTTTGATCTTGTTAACCTTTTTCATTTTTGTCTTGGGGTTCTTGAACAAAGGCCCGAGAAATTCTGATAATTGTTCGTATTCGATCAGGAAGGCATCGTGCCCGTGTATGGATTTGATCTCCTTGTAGTCGTTTTCAATACCCGCTTTCGTAAGTATGTTTTGCGTTTCCTTGATCTCCTGCGGAACAAAAAAGAAATCCGAGTCTACACCGATCTGCAGCACATGGCATTTTAATCCGCCCAGGATCTCTTCAAAAGAGCCCCTGTCTCTTGAAACATCCACGGTGCTCAGCAAATGGTTAAGCATTTTATAGGCCTGCAGGGTAAAACGGTTTTCCAATTGCCTGCCATGGTATAGCAACCAGCTTTCTGTATTAAAGCTGCCGTGTTCGGCATCTTTAGTCCGGTTGAATTTTTGCTTGAACGAATCGGCTGTTCTGTAGAACAACATGGCCATCATGCGCGCATCATGCACCGGTTGACTAGAATTGGAAAGGATCTGCAGTTGTGTTTTGTTATGCGCCAGAATCCAGTCTGAGGCCTTCCAATCGGAAGCTACTGGAATTAAATTCTGGATCAGGTCAGGATAGGCAAATGCAAGCTCCCACACGATCCCTCCGCCAACAGAACCGCCAATCGCCGCAAAAAGTCTTGTGACGCCTAATTGCTCAAGGGCTCTTCCGAAAAGAAGGGCCACATCTCTGGCAGTAAAATCTTCAAAATTATCGATCAGATTTTCCGGTTTCTCATCATAACCATTACCGGGTACATTAAAGGCTATGATAGAGTAATAACCGGTATCTATTGCTTTCCCGGGTCCGATCAGTGAATTCCACCAGCCATCCTTCCCGGCCACATTGGAATTGCCGGTTAAGGCATGGTTTACCAGTACCACAGGTGCGGTATTGATGGTTTGCCCGAAGATCTGGTAACTCAATTCAAATTCGGGGTAATAATAACCACTTTCTGTAGTAAAATTGCTTACCTGTATATAATTTAAATTCTTTTTCAATTTCTTAAGTTTTGATGGTGTGTAAAAACTTGAAATTGTCAGAAAAAAGAAGTGATTGACTGCATTTGTTATCTATCCGAAACCGGTAGAATGTAGCACCTTCTTTACAATAAAGGGTTGCTAAGGCCTCAAAGGGTCTAATCCCTCCGCCTTTCCTGATAACAATTTCAAATAAAGAACGCGGTGCAAAAATAATATTTTCTTCCATTTTTTCTGACAATTCAAGCGGTTTTCTTAAAATAATTCCGATTATTTTAATTTTTTAAATGCATTTTTCAGATCTTGTTGAAGATCTTCTATATCTTCCAAACCAACAGAAAGCCTTATGAGGTCTTTACTCACACCGGTATTTAACTGATCTGCATCGGATAATTGCTGGTGTGTGGTACTTGCGGGATGGATGATCAGCGATTTGGTATCGCCTATATTCGCCAAAAGAGAGAAAATCTTTACGCCATCTACTACCTTTTGTGCCGCATCATAGCCTCCTTTTAAGCCAAAGGTCACTATTCCCGACTGGCCTTCAGGCAGGTATTCTTTTGCCAGACGGTGGTATTTTGAGGTCTTCAGTCCGGGATAATTCACCCAGTTCACTTCCTCCTGTTTTTCCAGCCACTGTGCCAGCAAAAGTGCATTCTGGCTGTGTTTTACGATGCGTAGTGGCAAGGTTTCCAGGCCCTGAAGAATCTGAAAAGCATTGAAGGGACTCAGTGCTCCGCCCAGGTCGCGCAAACCTTCCAGTCTGATTTTTGCGATATAGGCCGCAGGCCCCAGCGCTTCGCTGTAAACGAGTCCGTGATAACCGGCTGAAGGTTCTGTAAACTCCGGGAACTTGCCATTTTTCCAGTCGAAGTTGCCGGCATCAACCACGGCTCCACCGAGAGAGTTTCCTTGCCCTCCAATATATTTCGTCAGTGAATAAACCACAATATTGGCGCCCTGTTCTATCGGCCTCAGCAGATAGGGCGTGGCCACCGTATTGTCAACGATCAGCGGAATGCCGTTTTTTCTGGCTATATGGCTTATAGAACGGATATCGAGCACGTCGAGTTTGGGATTCCCGATGGATTCGATAAATACCGCTCTGGTATTATCCTGTATGGCCTTTTGAAAGTTCTCGGGCTGGTCCGCATCCACAAAAGTGGTATGGATACCCAGCCGGGGCAGGGTAACCGACAACAGATTATACGTGCCGCCATACAGAGAAGCAGAAGCCACTATATGGTCACCGGTCTTTAACAAGGTCAACAAAGCCGTTGCAATGGCAGATGTACCTGAAGCGAAAACGGCCGATCCGATACCGCCATCCAGAGCAGTTAACCGTTGCTCAAGAATATCGTTGGTGGGATTGTTCAGTCGGGTATAGATAAAACCGGTATCCTGCAAAGAGAACAGGTCTGCTGCATGTTTGGTGTCCTTAAACACGTAGGATGTAGTCTGATAAATCGGTACTGCTCTGGTTCCGCCTGTTAATGCCGGGTTATGACCTGCGTGCAAAGTATGGGTTGAAAATTTAAGTGTGCTCATTTTTTAGTTTTTAAAGATTTTTGAATTTGTTAGTTAAAAAAAAGTCCCCGTGGTTATTGGTATTACCACGGGGACTTTTAATCTCATTTTCTGAGGTCTAGGTGTGGCAATACCGAATCATGCTTTGCATCATTCCCATACTGTTGCTGTTGATCTCTACTTTAAAAATTCTCATGACCTGACAAAAAAAAACCTCTGAAAATTCAGAGGTCACATTATATATTGTTTCGTTTAACACATATGATTCCCTCCGCACTAATTGCGCATGGTCATCATCATCATGTTAAAAATTGCTTTCATTACTTGTTTTCTGTGGGGCGAAAGTAAAAAGAATTTTTCTTCCGTCCAAAAGAATTTTTGAATTTTAAGATTGCCTGAATAAAATTCAAAAAATGTTTTTATTATATCATTCGTTTTTTTGTAGCTTTGCAGCGTTAACCAGAGGAAAAATTTGAACTGATTGCAACCTCAATAAAAAATGCTAAAGCAGTAAAACTACTCCTTTAGACTTTCTTATTCCCATCAGCTCGATTTTTTCAATTAAATTTTAATTGTTATGCCCTATTTATTTACCTCAGAATCGGTTTCAGAAGGACATCCTGATAAAATAGCCGATCAGATATCAGACAGTTTACTCGATGCTTTTTTGGCTTTTGATCCAAATGCAAAAGTAGCCTGTGAAACACTCGTCACTACCGGACAGGTAGTTTTGGCTGGTGAAGTCCATACCACTACTTATATTGATGTTGCAAAAATTGCACGTGAAAAGATCAATAAGATCGGTTATACCAAAGGCGAATACAAATTTGAAGGCGATAGCTGCGGTGTGATTTCGCTGATTCACGAACAATCTCCCGACATCAACCGCGGGGTGGTTCGCAAAAAGAAGGAAGAGCAGGGAGCAGGAGATCAGGGAATGATGTTTGGCTATGCTACCGATGAAACTGAAAATTACATGCCATTGGCCCTGGACCTCAGTCACTTGTTGCTTCGCGAACTGGCTGTGCTGCGCAGGGAAATGAAGGATATGCCTTATTTACGGCCCGATGCGAAGAGCCAGGTTACCATAGAATATTCCGATGACAATGTTCCTTTGCGCATCGATACGATCGTGCTTTCGACACAACATGACGAATTTGATGAAGATGAGGCCATGCTGAAGAAAATTAAGTCCGATGTTATCCATATTCTGATCCCGAGGGTAAAAGCCTGCTTGCCAAAAAATATTCAGGCTTTGTTCAATACAGACATCACGTATCACGTAAATCCAACAGGTAAATTCGTTATCGGAGGCCCGCATGGAGATACCGGTTTGACAGGTAGGAAGATCATTGTTGATACCTACGGCGGCAAAGGGGCTCACGGGGGTGGTGCTTTCAGCGGGAAGGACCCGAGTAAGGTAGACCGTTCTGCTGCCTATGCAGCGAGACATATTGCCAAGAATATGGTTGCTGCCGGCCTTTGCAGCGAGGTGCTGGTTCAGGTTTCCTATGCCATCGGGGTAGCTAAACCAACTTCTATCAATGTAAATACTTATGGAACATCAAAGGTGGGCATGAGCGATGGAAAAATAGCTCAGAAGATCGAAAAAATGTTCGATCTGCGCCCTGCGGCTATTGAGAAGCGCCTTAAGTTGCGCAACCCGATTTATGAGGAAACCGCAGCCTATGGACATATGGGCAGGACTCCGAGAATGGTTACAAAAACCTTTGAATCACAGTATTTTCCAACAGTTACCAGGGAAGTCGAACTGTTTACCTGGGAAAAACTGGATCATATAGACAAGATCAAAAAGGCTTTTAAGCTGGCCTGATAAAAATAAATACAAAAAAAGCCCCTCGATCGCGGGGCTTTTTTTATTTTTATGCCTATGTGTACACGGGTTTTAATCATTTTCCTTTTCTGTTTGCAGCTGCTTTTTTCTCAGGACAAACCACTGTTTGAAAAAGCTTTTGTTTTGGAGGCCGATCATTTTATCGGTACAGACGCCCTTCATAGTATTTATTATATCAAAAACGATGTCTTTTACAAAAGGTCCGAGGAGAAAATCTGGTCTTACCAAAATGTGAATTTGGGAAAACTCAACAGTGCAGATATCGGAAATCCCTTTAAGATCATCCTTTTTTACCGGGATTACAATTCGGTGATCGTGCTGGACAATAACCTGAACGAACTCACCGGTGCCATTGGTCTTCCCGGTGCTAACTATAACCTGGTTGGATTTGCTTCTGAGAATGATCTGTGGCTGTACAGCAAGGATGACAACCTGTTAAAACGCTTCAATTATCAGAATAAAAATATTCCATTGATTACCCAGCCCCTGTCGTTTTATCAGAAAGACTTTCTTGCTGAAGAAATTTTCAGCGATAACCAAAAGGTATGGCTGGGCGGACCTCAGGGAATTCTTACTTTCAACCAGTACGCCAGTTATTTATCTTTTACGGAGACAAGTGAAATCAGAAAATTTATACCCCTGAAAGATGGTTTTTTGTACCGGAAAAACGAAGATTTGGTTTTCAGTAATCAGGATGGCGAGAAACCGATCGGGCTTCATAAAAAAATTGAACTGAAGGATTATTATGCCAATGGTAAAGAGCTGCTGTTATTTGACGGGGATTCCATTTACAGGTTCAGGTGGACAGACAATAGGTGAGTTCATCCGTTGTATGGCCTTCACAATAAAATTATACTTTCAAAAATGACGGACTTATTTTCAATAGTCGGTTAATTTTCCTATTTTCGCTTAGGTAAATCAACATCAAATACGATATTATGCACGTAGCAATAGCAGGAAATATTGGCGCCGGGAAAACTACGCTTACTGAACTTTTGGCAAAACATTACAAATGGGAGCCACATTTTGAGTCGGTTGAAGAGAATCCGTATTTGGATGATTTTTACAGTTCCATGGAACGCTGGTCTTTTAACCTGCAGATCTACTTTTTGAACAACCGTTTCAGGCAAATCCTTGAATTTCAGGAAAGCAGGAAAAATATTATTCAGGACCGGACTATTTACGAGGATGCACATATTTTTGCCCCCAACCTGCATGCCATGGGCCTGATGACCAACAGGGATTTCAGCAATTATATTTCTTTGTTTGAACTGATGGAAAGGCTGGTATCTCCTCCGGACCTGCTGATCTATCTGCGCGCAAGCATACCTACCCTGGTTGGGCAAATACACCGCCGGGGCCGGGACTATGAAACTTCTATCAGCATAGATTACCTCAGCCGGTTAAATGAGCGCTACGAGGCCTGGATCTCAAAATACACCAAAGGGAATCTGTTGATCGTAGATGTAGACAACCTGAATATAGTGGATAAAAAAGAGGATCTGGGCTATGTGATCGACCGGATCGACGCGCAGATTCACGGCTTGTTCTGAAAAATTAAAATTTACTATACACTTTCTATCTTCGAAGTCTCCCGAATCGAAGCAAACCAAAAAAAACGTTGGGCTACCGCTCGATTGCATCGCGAGATTTTACTCATAATGACAATCAAGCGCGTCATATGTCAATAAATGTATTGACTTTTTCACTGTTTTAAAAAAACTAACCGAATAAACTAACAAATAAGAAGCTGTTTTTTATGTTCCGACTTGCCAAACGATACTGTCGCCGAACAGCATAGATTCTTTTCAATTTCGAACAATACAATTTTCATTGGTATCCCATACTTTTTGGCTATGTTTGCTTGGTAACCAATAATTGATATA
>JBFYPZ010000076.1:0-10426 GCA_041303035.1 Flavobacteriaceae bacterium | reverse complement strand
GGCGGAGAGATCATTAAAAAAGACAACAAAGTAACCGGTGTGCTCATAGACAATGCCATGGATCTGGTGTACAGGGTCTTCCCGGAAAGAGACCAAAAAAAGGAGATCAAAGCCTTGCTTGACGCAGAAAAAATCTGTTTTTCACTGGGTTTGACCACAGTGGATGATGCCGGTTTAGGAAAAAGAACCATTGACCTGATCGACAGTTTACAGCAGAAAAGCGTACTCAAAATTCGCATATATGCTATGGTTTCGGCAACCGAAGACAATCTGGATTTTTATTTAAAGAATGGTATTATCAAAACTGAAAAGTTAAATGTGCGCTCATTTAAAGTATTTGCAGATGGCGCCCTCGGGTCAAGGGGAGCTGCCCTGAAAGAACCTTACTCCGACAGGCACGGGCATTATGGAGCCATGGTTACCGATCCGGAAAGCCTTAAAAAAATAGCTACCAGAATTGCTGAATCCGACTTTCAAATGAATACACATGCCATTGGGGATTCTGCCAACGCTTATTTATTGAAGACCTATACAGAAGTGCTTTCAGGTAAATCAGACAGAAGGTGGCGCATGGAACATGCGCAGGTAATATCTCCAGCCGACTTTGAAATGTACAAACTGGTTATCCCTTCCGTGCAGCCCACACATGCAACAAGCGATATGTACTGGGCCGGCGAGCGGTTGGGACCAGAGAGAATCAAGGGGGCCTATGCCTATAAAAAACTGTTGAAAACAAATGGTATAGTAGCCCTGGGAACAGATTTTCCGGTTGAACAGGTAAACCCGATGTTGACTTTTTATGCAGCTGTCAGCAGAAAGGATTTGAAAGGCTACCCCGAAAGTGGTTTTCAAATGGAAGATGCCTTGTCCAGGGAAGAAACACTGAAAGGAATGACGATCTGGGCAGCCTATGCCAATTTTGAAGAATTGGAAAAAGGAAGCATAGAAAAAGGAAAAATGTCTGATTTCATTATCCTGGACCGCGATATCATGCAGGTTGAAATCAGCAGTGTACCGGAAAGCAAAGTACTTTCCACTTATGTGAACGGAGAGAAAGTATTTTAGTTTGTCGTTATTGGAACAGAGACGCGCGTAGTGTCCCAGCCCAAAACCATTTCAACCGTTTGTCCTTTTTCTTTAAAACCAATGGAAAATGATTCCAGTTCCTCCGCTTTTTTAACTTTTGATTTAACCCGGGCCACATCCTGCTTCGGATCGTATTCATAAGTACCCCAGGTATCGAGATTTGAACTCAATATAATCGTCCATTCTGTGGCTTCAGGTATTGCGAATAGGGTATAGATCCCTTTTTTAATTTTTTCGCTGCCAAACAAGACATCTTCATAAAACGTAACTTCCGTAGCTTCATTTGCCCCTACCCGCCAGATCTTGCCGTAAGGCACAACATTGCCAAAAATTTCGCGACCGCTCTTTTGGGGCCTGCCATAAAGCACCTTGACCAGCGGAGGCATTAAATTGGTCTTTCTGTAATAGGCTATGTCATGCGGACTCTTATCCAGCGGTTGAAAATCCTGTGCATTCACCTGGAATGTAAAGGCCATCAGCATGAAACCCAACAAGAATAAAGGGTATGTTTTTTTCATTCGATGTTTATTTATTTGAACGCATTCTGATCTCAGATCCTTATAATTCAGCCAGAACTTGGGTATATGTATCAATCGGGATATTTACCCTGGTCGTATCCCAGCCCAAAACCATATAGGTATTGTTGAAGTTTTTGTCAAAAGCGATGGAAAAGATATCGATTTGTTCTCCGTTTCTTGCCGGAACTTTGATACGGGCTACATCCTTTGATTGATCATAAAAGAAAGCACCCAATGTATCCGTATTTTTGTTTAAGATAATGGTCCATTCCTTTTCACCGGGTATGGAATGCATTACATAGGTTCCCGCTTTTACCAATTGATCGCCAAACCTGACATCCGAATAAAACCTCACTTCTGTGGCCTCATTATCGCCTGTCCGCCAGAGTTTGTCATAAGGTATTTGGGTTCCAAAGACATGCTCCCCCCTCTTTAATGGCCTGCTGTAGATCACTTTTACCACGGGTTTTTTATTGTTATCGGTTCTTAAATAGGCAATGTCCGTTGGACTGTTATCGAGTGGAGAAAAATGTTGTGCATTTAAACTGTGGCTACACAATACAACAAAAAACACAACACCAAAATAAATCTTTTTCATAGCAACTGAAAATTTTACTTGATCGGTGAGAATATTAAACGGAAAAGATAAAATCATATTGCGCGGTGTTATCAATTAACCAATAAAAAAGTTCCCTTAACTCAATTCCGAAAAAATAGAATACTTTTGCCCTCGCTTAATTTTCTGATTAAATTCAAAGAACCGGTAATGCCATTTAAATTAAAAGTATCGGGATTCATCTTCCTTCAGGTCTCTATATGGCTTTCCATTGCTCTTTTTTCAAATGCCTATTCCCAGTTGATCATTCCCGATTCAACTGCAACAATAACAAAAAATGACAGCTTGTCTTCGCACAAAAACAACCATGAAATACAGGTCAAATTCGACTACGGTGGGGTATTGGATGCTGTTGAAGAGGAGGGTATCAAAAAGTATTACGGTGTTGATATCCGGTTCGGATGGCAGCAAACACACAGCAATCTGTACAATACCCTCTACAGAGCACCAACTTTTGGCGTAGGTTTTTACGGGGGTTCTTTTGACAACAATGACTTTGGCGAACCCAATGCCCTTTATGGTTTTATAGACATTCCGTTTTACCATTCAAAAAGCAGGTGGTCCTGGATCTATGGAATTGGTCTTGGTTTAGCTTTTAATTTTAATGCTTATGACCCCGATACAAATCCGGATAACGGTCTGATCGGTTCAGATAAAAATGTATACATCGGTCTGACTGTCGAAGGCCGATATCAGATCACCCCCCATTGGGAGGCAGGTTTGGGTGCCGGCTTTAAACATTTTTCCAACGGCAGGATACAAATGCCCAATTCCGGCATCAATGTGGTTCCGGTCACTTTTTTTACAGCCTATAACTTTGAAGATACCAAACCGCTCGTTGATAAATCGAAGATTGAGGAATTTATTCCCTTCAATATGATCAGTCTTTTCGGCGCTGCAGGGGTCAGGAATTTTGAATACGAAAAAAGTTCCTATCTTAAAACCACCCTGAGTATCAGTGCACTCAGGCAATTTAATTACAAATACCGCTATGGTTTGGGTTTTGAATTATTTTATACCGGTGGCGGGTCGGACAGGGTGACCGAGGATAAAAGCGATTTTCAAAAAGAATTCAGTTATGGGTTTATAGGTAACTGGGAATGGGTGGTTACCGAAAGACTATACGTACCCTTGGGTGTTGGCGTATATTTGAATTACAATGAAGAAAATAAGGAAAGTCTGTTCTTTAAAAGAATTGGGGCCCGCTATCTCGTTGGAAAACAAAAAAAACTGTTTCTGGGCTGCAGTCTGAAAATAACCGAGACCCATGCAGATTACGTTGAATGGACCCTGGGCTATGTCTTTAAAAAAGACCCCAATACCTATAAACTGCTTTTTTAAGTTGTATTTTCATCCGCTTCCTGTAATCTCAGCTCTTAATCAACTTATCGCAAATCAATTTTAACACTACCTTTGCAAAGGTTTAGGAAGGAAAGAGATAACTTGCACTTTCATAATTTTTTTTAATTAAACGAACATGAAAATCTTAGTTGTAGAAGATGAGAAAGATCTGGTCAATGTAATAGCCAAGTATCTTCAGAATGCTGATTACGTTTGTGAATTCGCCATGGATTTCTTTTCCGCGGAGGATAAATTAATAAGTTACGATTATGATATCGTTGTATTGGATATCAACTTACCGGATGGCAACGGTCTGGATCTTTTAAAAATGATCAAAGAGTCTAAACCAAAAACCGGGGTACTGATAATTTCAGCCAAAAACTCGCTTGACGACAAGCTCAAAGGGCTTGATCTGGGAGCAGATGACTATATTACAAAGCCATTTCACCTGGCCGAACTCAATTCAAGGATCAATTCGCTGATCCGGAGAAAGCATTATGACGGGGATAACAAGATTACTTTCAATGAAATCGATATAGATCCCGTTGCCAAAGTAGCCAGGGTCAATGGAGAAACCCTGGACCTCACAAAAAAAGAGTACCATTTGTTGCTCTATTTTATTACCAACAAGAACCGTGTGCTCACGAAAGAAAGCATTGCAGAACACCTGTGGGGAGATAATGCAGATATGCTCGATAATTTTGATTTTATCTATACCCACATGAGAAATCTGAGAAAAAAAATGAACGGACTGGGGGCAACAGATTACCTGCAAACAGTTTATGGCCTGGGATATAAATTCGGTGAGTAAATGAAAAGTACTGCTTGGTCATATACAATCCATTCGGACTTCGGTATTCTTATAAAACAAGGAGAATGAAACTGATCAATAAAACAAGGAGAACTTATTTTCTGTATTCTGTGATTATTTTCCTCATTTCAAGTACCCTGATTTATTATGTGCTCAATAATATTATTACCAAAAGACAGGATGAAAAATTGCTTTGGGACAAGGAGATCATAGCCAAAAAGATCAAATACGATTACCCCCTTCCTATTTTTGACGTAGAAGATTACGAAGCCAAATATCCTGTAAAAGATACCCTCTACTATAAGGATACCCTCATCTATCAGATCATCGGAGGTGTAGAAAATTATGAACTCTACCGGCAGTTAACTTCCATTGAAACCCTGCAGGGCAAAACATATAAAATCATTACCAGAAACTCCCGCGTTAAACAGAATGAGTTCGTTCTGGCCGTTACAGCCTCTGTTGCCGCAGTAATATTTTTGCTGATCATGACCGTATATCTGGTGAATACCTATGTAGCCAAAAAAGTGTGGCAGCCTTTTTACAAAAATCTGGAAGCCCTGAAAAATTATTCCTTTGAAGAAAAAAAACCCCTGGAGTTGAAAGACTCCAAAATTCAGGAATTCAAGGAGCTCAATGATTCACTTACCAAATTAACCGACAAGCTGCGCACCGATTTTAATAATTTAAAGGAATTCACAGAAAACGCATCGCATGAAATGCAAACTCCTCTGGCCATTATGCAGTCAAAACTGGAGTTTTTGATGCAGTCAGAGCACCTGAAAATGGATGACAAACAGACCATAAGTAATGTGTACAGTGCTACACAAAGACTTTCCAAACTAAACAAGACCCTGCTGATACTATCCAAAATTGAAAACCAGCAGTACAGCCAGAAAGAAGAGATTGCAATCAATGATGTAGTCAACAACCAGCTCGAAATTTTTGAGGAATTTATCGCCAGCAAAAACCTGACGATCAGTAAAAATCTGAGCCTGGATGTTAAAGTAACTGCTAACCCCCTTTTGTTTGATATGGTGGTTTCCAACCTGATCAGCAATGCAATCAAACACAATTATGAAAATGGCAGCATTGAGATAAAAACCAACGAACTGTTTATTTCTGTTGCCAATACAGGAAGGCCGACGAGCATTTCTTCTGAAGCCCTGTTTGAACGATTCAAAAAAGACAGCAATTCTACCGAATCTTTTGGCCTTGGACTCGCCATAGTAAAGAAAGTTTGTGATGTTTCTGGTTGGGACATAAAACACTCATTTTCAGATAATAAACATTATTTTACCCTCTATTTTTAATTTTATTTAAAAATTGTTTTTAACTTCAGATTATCTTCAGATTTCGCATATACATTTGCCTTGTAAATAATCGATACTGTTTCTGGTTATTACTTATTTCAGAACGTTCAAAGTTCATTATTTAATGAATACTGAAATAATCACTAAGGTGAATTCTATGTTTTAAATCAGTTTTATCTGAGGGGAATAAATTGATTTAAATCATCGAGCAAATACAATGAAATATTAAGCTATTTTAATTTGCGCAAATCCTGACCCAATAAAAAGGTCAGGATTTTTTTTTATAACTTCAGAATTTCTTCAGAATTGCTGGTTACATTCGGACATAAAATTTTTTGATTTTCTATAGTTTATTGAAAAGCAATGATTTAAGATCCGATTTATGAGGGGAAAAAATTAAAACGGATTTTACATTAAGCAATCGCAAAAAGGAAGAATCCTTTTTGTAAAGCACGCTAAAAAAATGCCCAAGCAATTGGGCATTTTTTATTTACAGCCTCCCCCGAGTTCTAAATTCTCAAACTTTTTTTACCAACATAATGTTAATAACTTAACGCTTTAAGCCTTGATTTCTGCCTGTAAAAACTTGCTGTTTTATTATATTTGTACTTTCGTAAAAAAACCGAAAAATATCTGAAAAAAATGAGTGAAGAAGTAAAAAAAGATCAGTATTCCGCGGATAGTATTCAGGCGTTGGAAGGGATGGAGCACGTGCGCAAACGTCCATCCATGTATATCGGAGATGTGAGTTCCAGAGGCTTGCACCATTTGGTTTATGAAGTGGTTGATAACTCGATCGACGAAGCCATGGCGGGTCATTGTACAAAGATCGACGTGATCATCAATGAAGACAACTCAGTCACCGTTACAGACAACGGAAGGGGTATTCCTGTGGATATGCACAAAAAAGAAGGCGTTTCCGCCCTTGAGGTCGTCATGACAAAAATAGGCGCCGGCGGAAAATTTGATAAGGATTCCTATAAAGTATCAGGAGGATTACATGGTGTTGGTGTATCCGTTGTGAATGCACTTTCCAACCATTTAACCGCAACTGTTTACAGAGAAAAAAAGATCTGGCAGCAGGAATACGAAAAAGGTAAAGCCCTGTATCCTGTTAAGGTTGTCGGCGAATGCGATAAGACAGGTACTGAAGTAACTTTTTGGGCAGATGATACTATTTTCCAGACAGAAATTATTTTTAGTTATGATATCCTGGCTGCCCGTTTGAGGGAATTGTCCTTTTTGAATAAAGGATTGAATATCACCCTAACCGACAAAAGAGAAAAAGATAAGGACGGTAATTTTATTCATGAAGTTTTTTACAGTGATGAAGGTCTGAAAGAATTTGTCCGTTATCTGGATGCAACCCGTGAACAACTTACCTCTGATGTGATTAGCATGGAAAGTGAAAAACACGGAATTCCAGTGGAAGTAGCCATGGTTTACAACACCTCCTTCAACGAAAACCTGCATTCTTATGTAAATAATATCAATACCCATGAAGGAGGGACACACCTGGCCGGGTTCAGACGCGGACTTACAAATACCTTAAAAAAGTACGCCGAAACCTCCGGCATGCTCAAAAATCTTAAATTTGAAATATCCGGTGATGATTTTAGAGAAGGATTAACAGCGATCATTTCAGTAAAAGTTGCCGATCCGCAATTCGAAGGGCAAACAAAAACCAAGCTGGGCAACAGGGATGTTACCGCTGCCGTGAGCCAGGCTGTAACAGAAATGTTATCAGATTTTTTAGAAGAAAATCCGTCAGACGCGAGAATCATCGTGCAAAAAGTGATCCTTGCCGCGCAGGCAAGACATGCCGCACAAAAGGCAAGGGAACTCGTGCAGAGAAAGACTGTAATGCACGGGGGTGGTTTACCCGGAAAACTTTCAGATTGTGCCTGGAGCGATCCTGAAAAATGCGAGGTCTTTCTGGTGGAGGGCGATTCCGCAGGCGGAACTGCAAAACAGGGCAGAGACAGAAATTTTCAGGCCATACTGCCATTGCGGGGTAAGATCCTGAATGTTGAAAAAGCTATGCAGCACAAGGTCTTTGAAAATGAAGAGATCAAAAATATGTACACCGCTCTTGGAGTATCCATTGGTACTGAAGAAGACCCAAGGGCTCTAAACGTCAGTAAACTGCGCTACCACAAAGTAGTGATCATGTGCGACGCGGATGTGGATGGAAGCCATATTGCCACACTCATTCTGACCTTTTTCTTCCGGTATATGCGGGAACTGGTTGAAAATGGAAATATTTATATAGCTGCCCCGCCCCTGTACCTCGTTAAAAAAGGAAACAAAAAAGAGTACGCCTGGAACGATAAACAAAGAGATGCCATTGCTGAAAGTTTTGGAGGAGGCGTAGCCATCCAGAGATACAAAGGTCTTGGAGAAATGAATGCGGAACAGTTATGGGAAACCACCATGAATCCTGCATTTAGAACCATGCGTCAGGTTTCTATTGAAAATGGTACTGAAGCCGACCGTGTATTTTCCATGCTGATGGGTGATGACGTGCCACCCCGCAGGGAATTCATCGAGAAAAATGCCGTCTATGCAAATATTGATATTTAAAAAACTAAATAAATAAACCTGAAATTATGAAAATAACAATTGTAGGTGCAGGTGCTGTAGGTGCCAGTTGTGCCGAGTATATTGCCATTAAGAATTTTGCCTCTGAGATAGTCCTTATTGATATTAAAGAGGATTTTGCCGAGGGTAAAGCCATGGACCTGATGCAATGTGCTTCATTGAATGGATTTGATACCAAAATAACCGGGGTAACCAATGATTATTCCAAAACTGCCAATAGCCACATTGCTGTAATTACCAGTGGCATACCGAGAAAACCGGGTATGACCAGGGAGGAATTGATCGGCATCAATGCAGGCATCGTAAAATCTGTTGCAGAAAGCCTGCTCAAACATTCTCCTGAAGCGATCATTATTGTTGTGAGCAACCCAATGGATACCATGGCCTATTTAACCCATAAAGTAA
This sequence comes from Flavobacteriaceae bacterium, assembly GCA_041303035.1. Classification (GTDB taxonomy): domain Bacteria; phylum Bacteroidota; class Bacteroidia; order Flavobacteriales; family Flavobacteriaceae; genus Namhaeicola. Next base: position 1,735 of record JBFYPZ010000076.1, on the reverse strand, counting down.
CAGGTCTTCCGAAAAATAGGATTATTGGTATGGGTGGTGCCCTTGACAGTGCCCGTTTCAAATACCGTCTTGCAGAAGCGCTTGGCTGTCCGGCCTCTGATGTCGACGGGCTGGTAATTGGCGGTCACAGTGATACGGGTATGATCCCCCTGACCAGATTGGCCGTCAGAAACAGCATTCCTGTCACAAAATTTATATCCGCTGAAAGATTGGCTGAGGTGGCCGAAGCTACCAAAGTCGGCGGGGCTACTCTTACGAAAATGCTGGGTACCAGCGCCTGGTACGCACCGGGAGCAGCGGTTTCTGCAATGGTTCAGGCCATTGCCTGTGACCAGAAGAAAATGATCCCTTGTTCGGTAATGATGGATGGAGAATATGGCCTGAAGGATATTTGTATAGGTGTTCCCTGCATCATAGGCAAAAATGGTATTGAAAAAATCGTTGCCCTAGAACTGACAGAGGCTGAAAAGACCAATATGAAAGTAAGTGCCGATGCCGTAAGAGAGGTGAACAATCTGTTGAATTTGTGATCTGCACCATAAATTATTGATAAAAAAAGCTTTCATAACCGAAAGCTTTTTTTATTTGATGCAAGAATAACCGTTTCATAATAAACCCATCAGGACAAACCGGAAATTTTTCCGTCCTTATCGATCAGCATACCTTCAGAGGCCGGAACCGGCGGCAAACCGGGCATGCGCATCATATCTCCCAAAATAGGGATAATAAACCCCGCTCCTACCGAATATTCAAATTCCCTTACAGTAATTCTGAAATCTTTTGGCCTGCCCACAGCTTTTTCGTTATCTGAAAGCGATTTTTGCGTTTTTGCCATACATACAGGCAGGTGGTCCAGCCCAAGTTTGGTAACCGTTTTCAGATCGCTTACCGCTTTATGAGAGAAATCAACTCCATCGGCGCCATATATCTCTCTTGCGATTTTTTCGATCTTTTCAATAATAGGAATTTTCCATTCATACAAGGGTTTGAATTTGTTCTCACCTTTTTCGATCTGTTCAACAACAACCTGAGCTATTTCCCTCATGCCTTCGCCTCCTTTTGCCCACTCTTCTGCCACTACCGCTTCCACACCCAGTTCCTTACATTTTCTGATCACATATTGGGTTTCATTTTCTGTATCAGAAGGGAATCTGTTGATGGCGATAACCGGAGTAATACCGAATTTTTTAATATTTTCAATATGTTTGATGAGGTTGTCTATCCCCTTTTTCACCTTGTCGAGATCCGGAGTATTGTACTCTTCCGCCCGGGCTCCGCCATGATGACGCAGAGCACGGATCGTTGCCACTATAACCACGATACTGGGTTTTAATTTGCCGGAAACACATTTGATGTCCATGAATTTTTCCGCACCAAGGTCCGCACCAAATCCGGCTTCGGTCACCACATAATCCGCCAGTGAAAGTCCGATCTTGGTTGCGATTATGGTATTGGTTCCCTGTGCTATATTGGCAAAAGGCCCTCCGTGAATGATGGCGGGATTGTTTTCGAGGGTTTGAACCAGATTGGGTTTGATGGCATCTTTTAACAGGATTGCCATGGCATTTTCTGCTTTCAGGTCGCGCGCATAAACCGGTTTTCTGTCAAAAGTAAAACCGACAAAAATATTGCCCAAACGTTTTTTAAGATCCTTAAAATCTTCAGACATACATAAAATGGCCATTACTTCCGATGCAGGGGTTATGTTAAATCCGTCCTGGCGCGGAACGCCATT
>JBFYPZ010000075.1:0-10554 GCA_041303035.1 Flavobacteriaceae bacterium | reverse complement strand
TTTTAAGCTAAATTATCAGTAGGCATGGAGAAACACAAAAAACATCAGGATCTGACCAGAAAAACACTGGGTACCTTCGGACACAATGAAGTGGCCATTCTGGGCTCGGGCTGTCAGGTGATCAGCGATCTTGCCGGCGAATTAGCAAAAATCCTACATGAAAAATACAAAATGGCCTATGTGGATGCCTCACATAAAGAAGGATTGGAAGCTCCTGCCTTGTCGGATTTTACCTTCCATGCTTCCGGGAATTATGCAGAAAGAAGTCTGCAGAAAATGAATCCCTACAATGAAAAAATACGGTTTTCTCAATACGATTTTCTTTTTGTCAACGGAAACCATTACCAGGCAGAGCAGCAGGTATTGATCTTAGACCGGGCAAAGGAAGCCTCTGTTTTAAAGCGACTGGATCAGTTAACGAATGTCCGGTTCCTCATCAAAACAGAAAAAGATCTGGAGGTCTTCGATTTTTTGATAGAAAGATATCCGGGCATAAAAAATCTGCTTTGTTATTCAATTGATGAAACAGAGAAAATAGCGGCACACATAGAAAGGATGATACTTCAAAAAATCGCACCTGTTCAGGGACTCGTGCTTGCGGGTGGAAAAAGCAGCAGAATGGGCACAGACAAAGGTCTGCTCGATTTTCATGGCCTGGAACAGAGAAGCCACCTGGTAAAGCTTTTGAAGGATTGCAATCTGAACACCTATTTATCCGTCAGGGCTGAACAAAATATAAAGGATACAGAAGTAGTTGAGGATGTCTTTCTGGGCCTCGGGCCTTTTGGAGCCATTTGCTCGGCTTTTCAAAAAGATCCGAATAAGGCCTGGCTGGTTGTTGCCACGGACCTGCCTTTTGTTGAGCGTTATGTGATAGACCTCCTTTTACAGCATCGGAATCCGAAAAAGATCGCAACCGCCCTCAAAGGCAAAGATAAAGACTTCCCTGAGCCGCTCATCACGATCTGGGAGCCCAAAGCATACCCGGTAATGTTGCAATATCTGGCGCTGGGAATATCTTGTCCGCGTAAAGTACTTATAAACAATGATGTGGAAATCGTTGAAGTGGACGAGAAGTGGATTACCAATGTGAATACACCTGAAGAGTATAAACAGGTAAAGGAAAAAATTAAAACTAAGTAAGCCCGATCACGAAAATGAATTTCTCAAAGGAACAGCTCTATGAGCGCCAGACCTGCCTGCAGGATTTTGGGGCTGAAGGCCAGAAAAAATTGGAAAAAGCCAAAGTGCTAATCGTTGGCTGCGGAGGCTTGGGTAATGCCGTGGCAGTATACCTTGCTGCGGGCGGGATAGGAAATTTGGTTTTGATCGATGATGATGTTGTAAGTCTTAGCAACCTGCACCGGCAGGTTTTTTTTGCTGTCAATGATATTGGAAAACCCAAGGCCGAAGTATTGGCCGCATATATCCGGTCAATCAACCCTTTTGTAAGCGTTGCTTCCAAAAAACTACGACTGAGTAAAGGCAATGGTTTGACTGAAATTAACGGATTTGATATTGTGGTGGATTGTACTGACAGCCTGCCCACAAAATACCTGATCAACGATGTTTGTGTTCTTCATGAAATCCCGCTGGTCTATGGCTCCCTCTACAAGTTTGACGGGTATATGGCCAGCTTTAATGTAAGGCATGCGGGCGGTTTTACCGCCAACCTGCGCGATGCTTTTCCTGAACCGCCAAAAAACCCCGTTCCAAGTTGTGCCGAGGTGGGCACCTTAAATCCGGTTGTGGGTTTGATTGCCTTGCTTCAAACCAATGAAGTAATCAAAATAATCGCGGGTATCGGTGAGCCCCTGGTCAACCAATTGTTGGTATATAACAGTCTGAACAACGAGCAATTAAAAATAAAGTTACAGGCAGGAGCAAACAAGGAACGGATAGCCGGACTATTTAAAAAAGAGTCGTATGCCGATTCGGCTTGTGAATTTCAGGAGATGCAATTGCTTATCGCCGCCAGGGTCTTGAAGGAGCATTTGACCAATGAGGCTTTTTATCTGATATCTGTGATCGAAAAAGCAGAGACTCCACTCCCTTTTCAGGTACATGCCAAAATACCGTTTTCAGCCTTTGATCCCCATAAACTTGCGGTTGACCAAAGCAAAAAATACGTTTTTCTTTGTAATAAAGGGATACTGAGTTATGCTGCTGCGGTCAGGATGAAAGAAATTTATCCCACCCTTGAGGTTTTTAGTCTTGAAAAAGGAATTCAGGAATTGAATGAAGAGAAAATTTAACAGGATTTCGATTCAGGGGTGTGAATTGACCCACACTTCACCATCAGAAAAATGTTCTTTCTTCCAGATGGGAACGGTTTCCTTTAAGGTGTCGATAGCATACTGACAGGCATCAAAAGCATCTTTTCTGTGAGGCGAGGAAACAGCAATAATCACAGGGATATCGCCAATTTTCAGCAAGCCTTTTGCATGATGAATGGCAATTTTTTTTATTGTGAATTCCGAAAGTGCCTGTTCAGCTATTTTCTGCATCTCTTTGACCGCCATGGCTTCGTAGGCAGAGAAATCGAGAAATTTAACTTCTTTATTTTGAGTCGTATTACGGACAGTTCCTACAAATAAAGCCATACCCCCGCAGCCGGGATCTTTGACAAAATCAAAGCATACCTGCAAATTCAATTTTTCTTCAGTGAGAAGTATCGATATAGTATCTTTCATTTTTATGGCTTTTAACCGCCGCTTACCGGAGGAAGCAAGGCGATCACATCTTTTTCTTTTATTTGGTAATTCCTTTCAACAAATGCTTCATTTGCTGCAAAAGCAAAATTCCGAATGTCATGCAGGCCACTGAACTTTCCGCATAAAAATGTTTCAAATTCCCCTATGCTCATGTTTTCCGGAATGTCCAGAAACAATTCCGGACTTCCGCAAAGGTCTTTGGCAATACCAAAAAAAAGTGCTTTAATTTTCATTTGCTTCTTTTTACAAAAATAGAAATAATGAGGGAAGTAAAAAGACTTTCTCCATTTAGGAAAAGGAATAATTTGAACCAAATATAAAAAGCTAGATCTCCATAAAGAGAGTCTTTTATTTATACCCCGGATTAAGTAACTATTGTTACAATGTTTGAGTGAAGATTTGATAAATTTGAGAAGCTCAGAATCTGAGGTATTTATTACTTTTATTCAACATATCAGAATTTTTGATGAAAATCATTTACAACACTTTTTTTAAGCAATCCCTATAAAATGAAGTTTGGTTTCATTATAGATAACAGAAAATGCATAGGTTGTCATGCGTGCACCACAGCCTGCAAAAGTGAACACGATGTGCCGATCGGCGTCAACAGAACCTATGTAAAGCAGGTAGAAAAGGGTATTTTTCCGAATACAAAAAGAACCTTTTCGGTGATGCGTTGCAACCATTGTACTGACGCACCCTGCGTTGAGATTTGTCCGGTAGAGGCCCTGTTTACCAGAGAAGACGGTATTGTTGATTTTGACAACAACCGATGTATCGGCTGTAAATCCTGTATGCAGGCTTGTCCGTATGATGCTTTATACATCAACCCGGACAACAATACGGCAGCAAAATGCAACTATTGTGCACACAGGGTAGAGGTAGGAAGGGCTCCCTCCTGTGTGGAAGTCTGCCCGGAACACGCCATTATTGCCGGGGATATGGAAGATCCGGATACGGAGATCTCCATGCTTCTGTCGCGTGAACATGTCATGGTGAGAAAACCAGAGAAGGGAACCAAACCCAACCTGTTCTATATCGATGGCGATTATGAAAGTCTGAACCCCGAAGCTACAGATAGATCCGGCCCGAGCCTTTGGAATTCTCAGGCAAGAGGTGTTGGGCATTATGCCAAGGCAGCAGAAAAAATGATCCATACCAATGACGATCTCAATCTGGTTCAGATGAGCATTGAAAATGAGCTTCAGGCTGCCTATCAAAAGAAAGAATCACAGAATCCCAATTATATTGACGTGCTGAATGGTAAAGCCAGGCGGGTTTATGATACTCCTGACAAAGGAGTTTTGTGGGGCTGGGAGGTTTCGGCCTATGTCATGACAAAGGCAATTGCTGCAGGAGCCTTTTTAATTCCTTTTGTAGCGATGCTTTTTGGTTATGAACTGAGCTATGAAACCAAATTGTGGTCGGCAGGAATTTCGCTGGTCTTTTTGGGATTGACCGGACTCTTTTTGGTGATGGATCTCGACAGGCCCGACAGATTTTTAAATGTACTCCTCAGGCCACAATGGAATTCATGGCTGGTTAAAGGAGGTTATACCATTACGGTATTTGGGCTTTTGGTGACCATCTGGGCAGCGGTAACTTTATTTGCATGGTCTGTTCCTGAAAAGCCACTGTTATGGTTAACGGCGGTATTTGCTGTGCTTTTAGCTGTTTATACAGCCTTTCTGTTCTCACAGGCCAAAGGCCGTGATTTCTGGCAATCCCCCATGCTGGTATTGCATATGCTCGTTCATAGTTTTATGGCAGGATCAGCGGTATTTATTATCATCGCTTCGCTTTCAGATATCATGAACTGGCAGGAATTACTACCTTCCATTTTGCTGGTCGCATTGCTGGTAAATCTGTTTACACTGATTGCTGAGCTAAGTGTTTCTCATCCCACCACAGCGGCTAAAACCACGGTAAAAATGATCACACATGGCAGATACAGACAATCATTCTGGTTGGGTACCGTGCTTCTTGGCAATGTATTGCCTTTGGTGCTGATCCTGTTTTTACCGGGCACTCTTGGACTGGTACTGGCTGCAGTGCTGGTTCTGCTTGGAATTTATATCACCGAAAAAATATGGGTTGAAGCACCGCAAAGGGTGCCATTGGCTTAAATAATTACGATAAAATCTTACAAAAATGGGCTATAAAAAACCATCGTTCATAGAAAATATAGCGGAGAAAATAGGTCTTATTCCTAATCTTCACAAGGAGGCTTATCAGGAGGCTGATAAAAGCATGATGCAATTTTCTGAAAAGGAACTTGCGGAAATGTACAAAAATTTTCCACCCCCTGAAAAGTGGGATAACTGGGTGGAATACGATCCAAAAGTCTGGCCAAAGAAAGAGAAAAAAACCTATCAGATTGTTCCCACAACCTGTTTCAATTGCGAAAGTGCCTGTGGTTTAACCGCTTTTATCGACAAGGAAACCAACGAAGTCAAAAAATTTGAAGGCAATCCTTACCATCCCGCGAGCCGTGGCAGGAACTGCGCAAAAGGTCCGGCTACCATAAACCAGATACACGATACGGATCGTATTTTATACCCCCTGAAAAGAAAGGGGAAAAGAGGTGATGGAGAGTGGGAGCGCATATCCTGGGACGAAGCCTTGGATACGGTAGCTGCGCGCATCAGAAAAGCGCTTAAAGAAGACAGACACAACGAGATCGCATACCATGTGGGAAGGCCCGGGCATGAAGGGTTTATGGAATGGGTATTGCCGGCCTGGGGAATTGACGGGCACAATTCACATACCAATGTATGCTCCTCAGGAGCACGTTTTGGTTACAACCTGTGGTATGGTTATGACAGACCCTCACCTGACCATGCGGAGGCAAAATTTATTCTGCTGATTTCTGCTCATCTGGAATCAGGACACTATTTTAACCCGCATGCACAAAGGATCATTGAAGGCAAGATGAATGGAGCCAAGCTGGCTACCATGGATCCGAGGCTTTCGAACACCGCCTCCATGAGCGATTACTGGATGCCGAGTTATCCGGGTACCGAAGCAGCAGTAATGCTGGCAATGGCCCTGATTATTTTGCAGAAGGGTTTATACAACAGGGCATACCTGGAGAACTGGACGAACTGGCAGGAATTTCTGAAGGCTTTACATCCTGAAAAAGAAGTCACTTTTGAGAATTATATTCAGGCCATGATAGAAACCTACAGCGAATTTACACCGGAATATGCGGAGCATGAATCCGGGGTAAAAGCTGAAATGATCAAAGAAGTTGCTGTAAAAATTGGTGAAGCAGGTGAAAGATTTGCCTCGCATAACTGGCGGAGTGCGGGAGCCTCAAACCTGGGCGGATGGGCTGTGGCCCGTTGTCTGCACTTTTTACAGGTGTTGACGGGCTCTGTCGGAACCAAGGGAGGGACTTCCCCCAATGCATGGAATAAATTCCACCCTGAGGTACCACATCCGGCCAAACCACAGAAAAAATGGAACGAACTGCATTTCCCAAAAGAATATCCGCTGGCTTTCTTTGAAATGAGCTTTTTACTTCCGCATTTTTTGAAAGAGGGCAGAGGTAAAATGGATGTTTATTTTACCAGGGTTTTTAACCCGGTGTGGACTTATCCTGACGGTTTTTCATGGATGGAAGCACTCATGGATGAAAGCAAATTCGGTTGCCACATAGCACTAACACCGACCTGGAATGAGACAGCATTTTTTGCCGATCTGGTGCTGCCGATGGGACTGGCATCTGAAAGGCATGACTTAAACTCCTATGAAACACACGGAGGTACCTGGATCGCTTTCAGACAACCGGTATTGCGGGAGGCAGCGAGAAGAAATGGCAAGAAGGTCAAGTATACTTATGAGGTCAATCCGGGTGAAGTTTGGGAGGAAGATGAGTTTTGGATGGAACTGACCTGGCGAATTGATCCGGATGGAAGCATGGGTATCAGAAAACATGTCGAGTCACCTTATCGCCCGGGTGAAAAGATTACCATTGAAGAGTATTACCAATACATTTTTGAAAGGGTAAAAGGATTGCCTGAAGTGGCGAAAAAAGAAGGGCTGACAGAATTTGCCTATATGGCAAAATACGGAGCTTTCGATATTGAAAAAGGAGAATCTTACAAGAAAAACGAACACCTGCTCTCCAAAGAAGCGCTGGTGGGATCAGAAGTCGATAAAGTAACCGGTGTGATCAGAAAAAACGGCAAAGAAATAGGTGTTATGATCGAAGGCAAGGCCATGGTCGGGTTTCCAACACCTTCGCGAAAAAATGAGTTTTATTCACAGACCATGGTAGACTGGAACTGGCCCGAATATTCGATCCCAACCTATATCAAAAGTCATATTCACAACGAGGTCTTGAACAAGGCAAATAACGAATATGTGCTGGTGCCTACTTTCAGATTGCCAACCCTGATCCATTCCCGCTCAGGAAATGCGAAATGGCTGGTCGAGATATCCAACAGAAATCCGATCTGGATGCACCCGCTGGATGCCGATAAATTCGGATTTAAAACAGGAGACCTGGTCAAGATCAATACAGATATAGGTTATTTCATCGATAAAGTGTGGGTAACACAATCGATGAAACCCGGGGTTATAGCCTGTTCACATCACATTGGAAGGTGGAAAAGAGAACAGGACGAAAACGGAAACCGTTGGGCTGTCAATACCGTTAAAATTGAAAATAACGGTGATGGCCAGTGGAAAATGAGAACCATAGCCGGAATAAAACCTTATGAATCCGGTGATAAGGATTCGAAACGCATTTTTTGGAAAGATGGCGGGGTACACCAAAACATCACACATGCTGTCCACCCTGATCCGATTAGCGGTATGCATACCTGGCATCAGCGGATCAGAATTGAAAAACCGGGCAAAGACGAACAGTACGGAGATATTTTTGTAGACACGAACAAAGCGCATGAGGTATACAAGGAATGGCTCACCATGACCAGACCGGCTCCGGGTCCGGGAGGTTTAAGGAGGCCATTGTGGTTCAAACGGGCATTCAGGCCGGATGAATCAACCTTTAAAATTACCACTGACTGAGTGTTTTTAACACGGAATGTGTAAATTTACTTTATGATAGAAAATATTTTTCCATTCTTGCGTTGGTTACCCCTGGCCAAAAAAAATTGGAAAGATGATCTGATCGCCGGCCTCACCGGAACCATAATCGTTATCCCGCAAGCCGTGGCTTTTGCCATGATCGCCGGGCTACCCCCGGTTTATGGCTTTTATACTGCTTTGGTAACCCCGGTAATCGCGGCGCTTTTTGGTTCTTCATACCATTTGATATCAGGACCAACAACCGCCATGTCTATTGTGGTTTATGCCACCATTTCAAAATATGTCAATCCGCTTGAGGATATGGATGCCTATGTGGGCCTTACCCTGGTTCTGACTTTAATGACAGGTCTTATTCAACTTGCAATGGGTCTGGCCAAAATGGGTAAACTGGTCAATTTTGTATCTCACAGTGTAATTTTGGGTTTTACCGCGGGCGCGGGTATTTTGATTGCCTTTAAACAATTAAAATATGTTTTTGGATTGCCGGTACCTCAGGGGAGTTCTTTTTATGAAATACTTGAATATATAATCAGAAATATAACAGATACCAACTGGTATGTATTTCTTGTGGCCATGTTTACCCTTGTTCTGGCTGTTGTCATCAGGCAGTTCATAAAACCGATCGCCCGTTATTACATGCTCATCGCCATGATCCTCGGCAGTGTTCTGGCCTATTTTTTAGGAGGTGATTTGAGAGGAATCGAGACTGTCGGCGCAATTGAGGGGCGCCTGCCACCATTTAGCATCCCGCCGGTTAGTCTGGACAATATCAGAGACCTTGGTTCAGGTGCTCTGACTCTGGCACTGCTGGGATTGATCGAGGCAGTTGCCATTGCAAGATCCATTGGCTTGTCATCTCACCAGAGAATTGACAGCAATCAGGAATTCATAGGACAAGGATTATCCAATGTGGTTGCCAGTTTTTTTTCAAGTTATGCCGGTTCCGGTTCCTTTACCAGGTCCGGAGTAAATTATCAGGCCGGAGCAAAAACGCCCATGGCTGCTATTTTTGCGTCATTCTTTTTATTGATCGTGGTTCTGCTTTTCGCAGGATATGCCAGTTATCTCGCTAAACCGGTAATGGGAGGTATTATTTTGCTTGTGGGATATAATCTGATAGACATTAAACATATCAAACAAGTACTGAGTACGAGCAAAAGAGAAATAACCGTTTTAATCACGACCCTGTTTGGCACCCTCTTTTTTGAACTGGAGATTGCCCTGCTCATGGGTATAGCTTTGTCTTTATATTTCTATCTGGAAAAAACTGCCAGACCAAATATAGCCATTCTCGGGATGAACAGCGAACGGAAATTCATAAACATCATCAGAGATCCCAAGACACTGGAATGTCCTCAATTAAAAATTATCCGTATCGACGGCTCTATCTATTTTGGAGCTCTGGAGGTTGTTTCAGATTATTTTAACACACTGTATGAAAAAGGCGACATAAAACACATTCTGGTCAGTGCAAAAGGAATAAATTTTATAGATCTTGCGGGTGCTACCTGGCTCACTCATGAAGCAGAAAAATGGAAGGCCAGGGGTGGAGGCATCTATTTCAGCGGATTGAAAATCATCAGCCAGGATATTTTGATGAAAGGCGGATTCAGAGAACAGATCGGCAACGAGAATTTCTTTATCGATAAAAGATCTGCCATTGAACATATTTATGAAAGACTTGACAGGTCAGTCTGTGATAACTGTCAGCTCAAGATTTTTCACGAATGTAAAAAATAGGATTTAATTCCTCTGAATCTTCTAATTTTGTTTCGGTTAATTTAGGCGATGAATTTCAAGCAGTATTTTCCTGTTTTTCAATGGGCTTCTTCCTATAAAAAGGGATGGCTGAAACCGGACATTTTAGCCGGCATAACTGTTGGCGTTATGATTGTTCCACAGGGAATAGCCTATGCGATGATTGCCGGTTTACCTCCGATTTACGGCCTGTACACCGCCCTCATACCCTTGCTGGTCTATGCTGTTTTAGGCACTTCACGTCAGTTGTCAGCCGGACCTGTTGCTATGGATTCACTTATTGTAGGAGCCGGTGTCAGTACATTGGCTACTGTGGGATCTGAGCATTTTGTGCTCTTGGCGATAACACTGGCCTTTTTTGTAGGGTTTTTTCAGATCTTGTTCGGCCTTTTTCGTTTGGGATTTTTGGTCAACTTTTTGTCGAGGCCGGTCATCAGTGGTTTTACCTCCGGATCTGCGATCATCATTGCCTTTAACCAGATAGGAAATTTATTGGGTATACCCGGAGGCCGCGGGAATCAAATTCAGCTGCTGCTTCTTGAACTTTTCAACGAAGTTGGCAAAGTTCACTGGATTACGGCACTGATCGGAATTGTCTCCACTGTTCTGCTGTTTTTATCAAAAAAATATCTGCCTAAATTTCCCATGTCCCTGGCCATAGTGGTACTCGGAATTATGCTTGTTTATGGCTTTAAGCTGCATGAACTGGGTGTGACGGTGATCGGTGCAATTCCGAATGGGTTGCCTCATTTTCAGTTACCGGCGGTAAACCGGGAAAATTTTGATGCCCTGAGCTCCCTGGGTCTAACACTCGCTTTAATAGGTTTTATGGAAGCAATTTCAGTAGCCAAAACAATGGAAAGCAAACACAATGACCACAGGGTAAGCGCAAACCAGGAACTGGTTGCTTTGGGTTTCGGTAATCTGATAGGGTCTTTTTTTCAGGCATTCCCCTCATCAGCAGGCCTGTCAAGAACTGCTGTCAATGACCAGGCGGGAGGAAAAACACAGTTGTCAGGAATAA
>JBFYPZ010000074.1:0-10578 GCA_041303035.1 Flavobacteriaceae bacterium | reverse complement strand
ATACCCAGAATAGCGCTTTGGGGTGGATTCAGGATTGGAGTTGAGAGCATGGATCCGAAAACTCCGCCATTGGTTATGGTAAAGGTGCCGCCGGTCATTTCATCAATGGTGATCTCACCATCCCGTGCCCTCAGAGCCAGTCTTTTTACCTCATTTTCAACTCCTTTAAAGCTGAGTTTCTCAGCATTTCTGATCACGGGAACCATCAGACCTTTAGGGCCTGAGACCGCGATGGATATATCTGCAAAATCATAGGAGACTTTATAATCGCCATCGATCATGGAGTTTACGTCAGGATACATTTTTAAGGCGCGTACCACGGCCAGGGTAAAGAAACTCATAAAGCCCAGACTCACATCATGTTTCGCCTTAAAAGAATCTTTATAGGTATTGCGCAGCTCAAAAATAGGCTGCATATCCACTTCATTAAAAGTGGTCAGCATAGCGGTCTCATTCTTAACCGCAACCAGTCTTTGTGCTACTTTTCTTCTCAGCAGCGAGAGTTTTTCCCTCCCGCTTTTTCTGTCAGTCTCATTCAGCGCCGCACCCATGGAAGGTACTGCATTTACGGCATCTTCCTTGGTTATTCTGCCGTCTTTACCTGTGCCTTTTACTTCTGCTGTTTCTATATTCTTTTCAGCCAGTATTTTTTTTGCTGCCGGGGAGGCAGTTCCGGTTGCGTAAGTGGCAGCTTCTTTTTGAACTTCAGCAGGTTTTTCTTTGACTACTGCGACTTCTTTTACTTTCTTCTCTTCTTTTACACCCTCCGGTTTGGCACCGCTCATATCAATGAGGCATACTACTGCACCCACAGCTACTGCATCGCCCTCCTTAGCTTTTAAGGTAATGATACCGCTTTCTTCGGCAGGCAATTCCAGGGTGGCCTTATCAGAATCCACTTCAGCAATGGGCTGATCTTTTGTTACATAATCCCCGTCTTTTACGAGCCAGCTGGCAATTTCTACTTCTGTGATGGATTCCCCCGGTGAGGGAACTTTCATTTCTAGTATCATTTGGTTTTATTTTATTTTTAGATGATGATCTTATTTATTGTCAAAAACGCTTTCAATGATTTTTTCATGCCTTCTTTTGAACCTGGTGGATGAACCCGGGGCGGGCACGGAATAATAATTTCCTGATCGCACTTTTAACTGGATCCTGTTTCCTTTCGGATCGTTAATTTCAAATCTTTGTAACATAAAACTCCAGGAACCCATATTTCTGGGTTCTTCCTGTGCCCAGACATAATCAACAACATGGGTGTATTTTTGTACCACCTGGGTGATTTTTTCTTCATGTAAGGGGAATAATTGCTCCATGCGGATAAGGGCCACATCATTTCTTTTTAGTTTTTCTCTTTCTGCCATCAGGTCGTAATAGAATTTACCTGAACAAAAAACCAGCCTCTTCACATTTCCTGGATCAACAGTATTGTCATCCATCACTTCATGAAATTCTCCGTTTGAAAATTCATCCATGGCTGAAGTTGCCATAGGATGCCTCAGCAAACTTTTTGGTGTGAATACAATGAGCGGTTTTCTGAAATTGCGCTTCATTTGCCGGCGCAATAAATGAAAGAAGTTTGCCGGAGTAGTACAGTTGGCTACGGTCATGTTATCGATGCCGCACAACTGCAAATACCGCTCAATTCTTGCGGAGGAATGTTCTGAACCCTGACCTTCATATCCGTGAGGCAATAGAACAACTATACCGTTCTGCTGTTTCCATTTGTCTTCTGCGGCAGAAAGGTACTGGTCGAAAATGATCTGTGCGCCATTGCTGAAATCACCGAACTGGGCTTCCCAGATGGTCAGTGTGTTGGGTGCTGCCATGGCATAACCGTAATCAAAACCGAGAACCCCGTATTCTGAAAGGGATGAATTATAGATATACATCTCTCCCTTGTTCTTCGGATTTGTATTCAGCAGGTTGAATTTCTGGTCTGATATTTCATCTCTTAAAATGGCGTGCCTGTGAGAAAAGGTACCCCGTTCTACATCCTGTCCGGAAATACGCACATCAAAGCCTTCCTCCATCAGACTTCCGAAAGCAAAGATCTCGGCCATACTCCAGTCCAGACGGTCGGTTTCGAAAGCCATTTTAGCCCTGTCCTGCAGGATCTTTTCGGCTTTGTTCAAAAATTTTACATTTTCAGGAACGGTAGAAACCACTTTGGCTAGGTGAAGCAGGTTTTTCTTTGGGTATTTTGTTCCCACATCCAACAGCATGCCTTCCAGATCCTGTTGCATAAATCCGCTCCAGATATTTTCCATAAACGGACGGATCCTGGCGGCACTGTCTTCTTTTGCTCTCAGAAATTCTTCTTCCAGTAAGGATTTGAAATCATTTTCGAGTTTGGTCAGATAGGCCTGGTCAATTACGCCTTCATCCATTAATTTTTTTGCGTAGATATCCCGCGGATTGGGTTGTTTGGCTATGGCCTTGTACAAATTGGGCTGTGTAAACCTCGGCTCATCACCTTCGTTATGGCCGTATTTCCTGTATCCGAGCAGGTCAATAAAAATATCACGCTTGAATTTCATCCTGAAATCGAGAGCGATCAGAACGGCGTGTGTAACAGCTTCCACATCATCTGCATTGACATGCAACACCGGAGAAAGGATCACCTTAGCCACATCGGTACAATAGGTGCTCGATCTGGCATCGAGATAATTTGTTGTAAACCCGATCTGGTTATTTACCACGATATGCACGGTACCTCCGGTAGAATAGCCTTTTAATTTGCTCATCTGTATGATCTCATACACAATGCCTTGTCCGGCTACAGCCGCATCACCGTGAACAATAATGGGAATGACCTTATCGGAATTACCATTATATACCAGGTCGATCTTTGCTCTTGTGATCCCTTCGGCCACAGCACCAACTGTTTCGAGATGGGAAGGGTTGGGCACCAGGTTCATGGTGATCTGCTTGTTGTTTTTCAGTGTTTTTGTAAGGGTTGAGCCCAAATGGTATTTGACATCACCGTCAAAATCATCTTCGGCGTAATCTTTTCCTTCAAATTCATTGAATAATTCGCGAATGGGTTTTCTGAAAATATTGACTAGGGTATTTAATCGGCCTCTGTGCGCCATTCCCAAAACAAACTCATCAACATTGTATTGGGTAGAGGCGATCCTGATAATGGCACCCAGTGCCGGGATGAGCGTTTCTCCGCCTTCCAGAGAAAACCGCTTCTGACCGACATATTTCGTTTGAAGGAACTGTTCAAAAGTAACTGCCTGGTTTAATTTGGATAAGATATATTTTTTGGTTTCCGGAGTATAGTTCGGATGGTTGTCATTTTCATTTAGCCGGACCTGCCACCATTGGATCTCATCGGGATTTCGGATGTACATGTATTCTACACCAATGGAATCGCAATAGATCTTGTTCAGATGATCAATGATCTCTTGCAGGGTACAGGGTTTAAGCCCTAAAATACTGCCGGCATTAAATACCGTGTTCAGATCTTCCTGGTTCAAACCAAAATTTTCAATGGCCAGGGTAGGCGTATAGGTGCGTCTGGCCCTTACCGGATTCGTTTTCGTAAAAAGATGTCCGCGTGTTCTGTAACCGTTTATAAGTTCAATTACTTTGAATTCTTTGAATACGTTTTCCGGGACTTCGCTGGTGTTATTTTCTTCACCAAGCAGGTCATAATCCGTATTCGCCAGGTCATAGCCCTGAAAAAAATTTCTCCAGCCCGGCTCTACCTCGTCAGGATTCCGCAGGTATTGTTGGTACAAATCAGCAATAACATCTGTATGAATGGCATTTAGAAAGGAAAATCTATCCATGTGGCTCGCGATAATACTTATAAAAATTCAAAGGGCTAAATTAAGTTATTTAGATAAATTCTTTATAACAATCAGAGAATTTTGATGAAATATTCTCGGATAACCAGATTTTTCGATTGAATTCTCAATAAATTTAAATTCATGGATATGACAACTATAAGTATCTGAAGGTATATGTGAATTTAGTACAAAAAAAACACCGGCCAAATAAATGAACCGGTGTTAAAAAAATAGGAATGATCTTATTTGTCCGGTTGCGGGCCTGCGTATACCAGGGCCTGCCCTTCAGGAGTATTGGTATATTGCTCAAAATTCTTGATATACAGGGAAGCCAGTTTTTTGGCTTTTACCTCCCATTCACTAACATCTTTATAAGTTGTTCTTGGGTCAAGAATATTACTAACATTTGGCAAAGCTACCGGGGCATTCAGGTTGAGGTAAGGAATATGAACTGTTTGTGCCTTTTCGATAGTGCCCTCTAATATGGCATCAATGATAGCGCGGGTATCTTTCAGAGAAATTCTTTTTCCTGTTCCGTTCCAGCCTGTATTTACCAGATAGGCTTTGGCATTGTGTTCCTTCATTTTTGCAACCAGCGTTTTTGAATACATGGTTGGGTGCAGGGTTAAAAAGGCTTCTCCGAATGCCGGAGAGAAAGAAGGTTCCGGTTCTGTAATGCCTCTTTCTGTACCTGCAAGTTTTGAGGTAAATCCACACAAGAAATGGTACTGAGCCTGTGCATCATCTAATATGGAAACAGGAGGTAAAACACCAAAGGCATCAGCCGACAAATAGATGATCTTGCTTGCATGTCCGGCTTTTGACGGGAGAACAATCTTATCGATATGGTGAATTGGGTAAGAAACCCTTGAATTTTCGGTTATGGAATGATCGTAATAATTAACTTCACCATATTCATTAACAACAACATTTTCCAAAAGTGCTCCTCTTTTAATGGCCCTCCAAATATCCGGTTCATTGTCTTCGCTCAGGTCAATTACCTTGGCATAACATCCGCCTTCATAATTGAAAACGCCTTTGTCATCCCATCCATGCTCGTCATCCCCGATCAGATAACGTTTTGGGTCTGCGGATAAGGTAGTTTTACCTGTTCCAGACAAGCCGAAGAAAATCGCAACATCACCTTCTTCACCTACGTTGGCTGAACAGTGCATAGAGGCAATGCCGCGCAGTGGAAGATAATAGTTCATCATGGCAAACATTCCTTTCTTCATTTCGCCTCCATACCAGGTGCCGCCGATGATCTGAATTTTTTCAGTAAGATTGAACACCACAAAATTTTCAGAATTCAATCCTTGTTCCTTCCAGTCAGGGTTAGTAGTCTTGGAGCCATTCATGACGATAAAATCAGGTTTTCCAAAATGTTGTAATTCATAGTGCGAAGGCCTGATGAACATATTGGTTACAAAATGTGCCTGCCATGCCACTTCCACAACAAAACGAACCTTTAACCGCGTGTCAACATTTGTTCCGCAAAAAGCGTCAACCACATATAATTTTTTGGAAGAAGACAGCTGTTTTAATACTTTGGCTTTGAGGTCATCATAGATTTCCGTAGTAGTCGGTTTGTTGACCACACCGTCCCAGTGAATGGTGTCTTTGGAGGTCTCATCTTTAACGATATAGCGGTCTTTGGGTGAGCGGCCTGTAAAAATACCGGTTTTTACTGCAACAGCACCTGGTTCGGTATCTGCCCCTTTTTCATATCCCTGTCTGTGATGTGATACTTCTGCAACATATAATTCCTGATAAGACGGGTTGTAGGATACCTCATGGTAACCGGTAATTCCTAGGTCATGGAGCTCCTGAATAATCTTGATATTTTTCATGTGACTGGTATTAGTAGGTTTTTAATCTTTTGTTTGATAGCTCAAATTTACGCATTAAATAGGTCAGAAAATAATGATATTAATCATGAAAATAAACTATTCACTTAAACGTTTGAATAAGGTAAGATGCTGAAATACAATAGTTAACATTTTACTTTGATCTTAAAATTGTTTATAAATTATTCTTATGATATCGTCCTGTTCAAAATAGATCAGTGTTTGAAAACCAAAGATCGTTTGATGAATAATCGAGACTTTCCCGTCATCAAAATGGAAATTCCGGCTTTCTTATTTTGATTTATAGAATTCATAAGCCATCCATAACCAGGCGATGATCAGCAGAAGCCCTCCCGTTGGTGTGACAAACCAAATGTATTTTGCCGGGACAAGCCCCATACTGATTAAAAAAATAGAACCCGAAAACAACAATATACCCGCAATAAAAATTTTGCTGAGTGTACTTTTTGTTTTTTCACTAAATCCATTAAAAATATTGATGAACAGCAATACGATCACATGATACATCAAATACCGGACACCGGTTTCATAACTCTGCAGGGATTCCGGACTAAGTTTTTCTTTCAGGGCATGGGCCCCGAAGGCGCCGAATATAACTGCAAGGGAGCCAAGTATTGCGGCAATTACCAAATATTTTTTCATGAGCATCGTATTATATTATAAAAATACAAATAAAATATGATTGTCTTCACCGGGCTTTTGACTTCTTTCGGAGAGCCATTTAAAAGTCCTAAAAGGTTGATAAAACAAGGTATAAAATTAACCGCAGGAAAAGCAGTCTTACCAAATTATTGAAAAATTCAAAAAAAAGATAGCTTTCCGAGTGAGAATTATGTAAAAAAATCAAGGTTTCTCGCCGCTTAATTCGTAATTTCGTAATCATTTTAATCAAAAGCGTATGCGTAGTATTTTAATTTTTGGTGCCGGAAAATCTTCCTCATCACTGGTCAACTATTTACTGGAAAAATCAGGTTCTGAATCACTCGAGTTGATCGTAGCCGACATTTCACCTGACAATGCCAAACTATTGGTTAAAGACCACCCGAAGGGCAGGGTAGTGCAAATGGATATATTTCAGGATGAACAGCGGAAACAGCAGATAAGCAAAGCAGATCTTGTTATTTCTATGCTGCCCGCTTCTTTGCATACCCTGGTTGCCAGAGATTGCATTGAATTTGGTAAGAATCTGGTGACGGCCTCCTATATTTCCGATGACCTGAAAAAAATGGATCCTGAGGTAAAGAAAAAGGGTTTGGTATTTATGAATGAGATCGGGCTCGACCCGGGTCTGGATCACATGAGCGCCATGCAGGTAATTGACAGAATAAAATCGAAGGGAGGAAGGATGATCATGTTTGAATCATTTTGCGGAGGTTTGATCGCGCCGGAAAGCGATTCCAATCTTTGGCATTATAAGTTTACCTGGAACCCCAGAAACGTGGTTGTTGCAGGTCAGGGTGGTGTGGCTAAATTTATTCAGGAGGGAAAATACAAATACATACCCTATCATAAATTGTTCAGAAGAACAGAGTTTTTGGAAGTAGAAGGTTATGGCCGGTTTGAGGCTTATGCCAACAGGGATTCCTTGAAATACCGTGAAATTTATGGCCTTGAAGACATTTTAACGCTGTACAGGGGCACCATCCGAAAAGTTGGCTTTAGCCGGGCCTGGAATATTTTTGTCCAGTTGGGCATGACTGATGACAGTTATGTGATGGAAGGTTCTGAGGATATGTCCTACCGGGATTTTACCAATTCCTTCCTGGCTTACAGTCCTTTTGATTCCGTGGAACTCAAGTTAAGACATTACATGAACATAGAACAGGATGACAGCATCTGGTACAAAATACTGGAATTGGATCTCTTTAATCCGGATAAGAAGATCGGACTAAAGAATGCCACCCCTGCTCAGATCCTTCAAAAGATCCTGACAGAAAAGTGGACGCTTGAGCCGGATGATAAGGATATGATCGTGATGTACCATAAATTTGGCTATGAACTGAACGGCGAACAAAAACAAATTGATTCCAATCTGGTGGTGATCGGAGATGACCAGACCTATACAGCCATGGCTAAGACGGTGGGTCTGCCGGTGGCTCTCGCTACCATAAAAATACTGAATGGGGAGATCAGAACTCCGGGAGTTCAGTTGCCCATTAAAAAAGATGTTTACGCTCCGATTTTAAAGGAACTTGAAAATTTTGGCATCCATTTTAACGAAAAGGAAGTTCCTTATCTGGGTTATAACCAGTTTAACAGAGGGGCCTGATACGGCTTTATAATTTCAGGTAAAAATCTTTGACCAGGTCGCGAAAGGCAGGCGAGTAGGTATTGCGCTCAATTTCAAGGATCAATTCGTCTGTTGTACAAATCTGTTCTCCGAATTTAAGTTCGATCAGACTGCGTTTTACGGGTGATTCTGCATGACCGCGTACACGGGTGATCTTTTGCGGAAAGAGTCCGGATTGTTCTGCATATCCCAAAAACTGTGCTTCCTCCTGAAAGGGCAGAATAAATGAACAGGAACCTGTTTTTGACAGCAGTTTGGCCGAACAGATAACGAGCTCCTCATAACTCAGGTGCCCGTGGTGTCTGGCCAGGGATCTTTTTTCATCTGCCTGAGGATTCGGCAAAAAGTAAGGCGGGTTTGAGATGATGAGGTCATAGGTATCCTCTATTTCGGCGGCAAATTCCTGTAATGAGGTATGGTAACAGTAAAGCCGGTCTCCCCAGTACGAACTCTCAAAATTTTCCAGCGCCTGCTCAAAGGCAGCCGGCTCTAATTCTATGGCATCTATCTGTTCTGCCTCACTGCGCTGTGCCAGCATAAGTGCGATCAGGCCGGTTCCGGTACCTATGTCGAGTATACTGTTGGGTCTGTTTGATATGGGAGCCCAGGCACCCAGAAGCACACCATCTGTACCAATTTTCATGGCACATTGGTCCTGTTTTACTGTAAATTCTTTAAATCTGAATGGTTTTGAAGACATGATCGGGTTTACTCCAGGTTCATTTCAATGAGTCCCTGGGGCGTTTCAACGGTTACTCTTTTGTTTTCCTTGTCAATTTCGCGGATAAACTCACTTATCATGGGTATCAGGATCTCGTGCCCCTTATGGTCTATAACAAACAGCGGCTGGGCGGTGGAATCATCTATTCTGGCTATGGTTCCGACCTTGCCAAACCTGGAATCTTCAAGCTCAAATCCCGTGATCTCATGGTAATAAAACTGGTCTTCCGTAAGTTTGGGCAGGAATTTAAGGGGCAAATACACCCCACATTTCACAAGGAGATCCGCATCGGCTTCAGTGTAAACGTCTTCAAACTGAACCCGCATGATATCGGCTTTCGGAAAACTACAGGTCTCGATAAAAAAGGGGATGAGCTTATTTCCTTTTTCGACATAAACGAACTCGAGTTCATGGTAGAGCTCCGGTTCATCGGTATCGAGTTTTATGACCAGTTCTCCTTTAAAACTGAATTTTTTGATGACTTTCCCCAGGTAAAAACAATCTTTCTTTTGCATACTATTCGAAGATCAGCAGGTTAAAGATAAAAAAAAACCCGGCCTCAGCCAGGTTTATAAGGTATAAAAGAACAATTTAATTATTCTCATTTTTTGCCTGCTCCACCACATCATCTATGGTTAACGGAGCTGCTTCTTCTACCTGTGGCGCATTTGCAGCGGCTTCAGCAGCTTTAGCATCAGCTTCGGCTTTTATTCTTTCATTTTCAGCATCTTCTACAGCGGCTTTTCTCTTGGCATTTACTTCTTTTTCTGCATCTAAAGCCTTTTTGGCAGCGTCTTCTTTCGCTTTTGCCAAACCTGATTTTTTGCTTTCGATCTTGTTTACTTTTTCACTTACCCAGGCATTGAATTTTGCATCGGCCTGCTCAGGAGTTAAGGCTCCTTTATTGACTCCAATTAATAAGTGGTTTTTCAATAAGGCTCCCTTGTAAGATAAAATTGCCCTTACGGTATCGGTTGGTTGTGCACCATTTTGCAACCATTTTACTGCTGCATCAACATCTAAATCTATTGTGGCAGGATTTGAAACCGGGTTGTAGGTACCGATTTTTTCGAGCATTCTACCATCTCTTTTTGAACGTGAATCGGCAGCAACCACCCAAAAAAATGGTTTTCCTTTCTTACCGTGTCTTTGTAATCTGATTTTTACTGGCATCTTTTTTAATTTTAAAGGTACTCGACCTTGGTTATAAATTTAAGGGTGCAAATATAATCAGTTTTTTTTAAAAAACATAGCCCTGGGCTGTATATTTTATACCAAACCGGTAAAACCGAGAAAGGCCAGTGACAACAAGCCTGCAACAAGTAAATTTATGGGGACTCCCTGAAGACCTTTTGGGATATTAGCCAGTTCCAGATGCTCCCGAATACTTGCGAAGAGAATCAGGGCAAGACCGAAGCCCAGTGAATTGGCCATTCCAAAAAATACTGCTTTTAATAAACTGCCGTTTTCGAGGCCCAAAGCGAGAATGGCAACCCCCAGTACCGCACAGTTGGTAGTGATCAATGGAAGAAAAATTCCCAGAGCATGATATAAGGGTGGACTGACCTTTTTCAGGATGATCTCAATCATTTGCACCAAGGCGGCAATGACCAAAATAAATGCTATGGTTCTGAGGTATTCAAGTCCGGCAGGAACAAGGATGTACTGATGCAATAAATACGTTGTCAATGTAGCCAGTGTGATCACAAAGAGTACCGCACCTGCCATGCCGACTGAGGTGGAGACTTTATTGGACACCCCAAGAAAAGGACAGATGCCTAGAAATTGCGAAAGAACTATATTGTTTACAAAAACAGCAGCGATAAAAATGAGTATATATTCCATCTTTATTTGGTTTTGATCATGAATTTATTGAAAAGTGCCGAAAGATATGCG
>JBFYPZ010000073.1:0-10692 GCA_041303035.1 Flavobacteriaceae bacterium | reverse complement strand
TCTGAAAGCCTGGCCGAAGTAGAGGCGAAGTACAATGTGGAGGTGCAGGAGCACCAGACAGAAATACAAAGGAACAAGGCTTTGAGGGCCAGGATCTTGTTTTACGGCCTGGCATTTTTAACGCTGGTATCCGTCATTTTGGGGGTTATTTTTTACAACAACTACAAACTCAAGCAGAGAAACCGCCTGGAACTGCTCCAGAACGAGAGCCAGCTGCGCGTGATCAATGCCACCATCGATGCGAAGGAAAAAGAGAGAAGAAACATAGCCGCCATACTGCACGACAGCGTAAGTGCCTTGCTTTCCTCAGCCAATTTGCACCTGCAGGCGGCCATGCCGCACTTTAAAAAGGAAGTGCCGGTTGAAATTACCAAAGCGCAGCATATTATTGATGAGGCTTCGGTAAAGATCAGGGATCTCTCACACCAGCTTATTTCTTCCGTACTCATGAAATTTGGTTTGGCTATGGCTGTTCAGGACCTGTGTCAGAAGTATTCCAATTCAAAACTGGAATTCACCAGTTATGACAAGGGGATACAAAGATACAACCAGAAATTCGAGATCAAGATCTACCATATTATCGAGGAGCTCGTGAACAATATTATCAAGCACAGTAAGGCAAAAAACGCTTCCATTACGCTGGCAGAAAGATCGGGAGACCAGCTGGTCATACAGATCATTGATGATGGTGACGGATTTGATCTGAAAACGGCAAAGGAAAAGAACGGTCTCGGCCTGAGCCATATCGAATCCCGGATAAAATATATGCGCGGGGTATTCAATATCAATACCAAGAAAGGAGAAGGTACCAGCGTATATATCGCAGTCCCAATTTATAACAAGGAAGACGAAAGCTTTGATTTATAAGCCTTTTTTTATTTCAATGATTTCCAAATTCTTTATGTTATCACCCTCGATCTCGAAGCGCAGCATGGTTCTTACCTGG
The DNA here is from genome assembly GCA_041303035.1 of Flavobacteriaceae bacterium. Taxonomy (GTDB): domain Bacteria; phylum Bacteroidota; class Bacteroidia; order Flavobacteriales; family Flavobacteriaceae; genus Namhaeicola. The sequence continues at coordinate 9,746 of JBFYPZ010000073.1, read as the reverse complement.
TGAAACCCCTGCATCCCCGCTGCACCCGGGTTCATGTGCAACAATTTGTGCTGCGCATCGTACTGCACCTTCAGTATATGAGAATGCCCGCAAATAAATAGGTTTGGTTTTACGATTGCAAGTTGTTCTTTTACACGGGGAGCGTATTTTTTTGGATATCCGCCAATATGCGTTATCCATACTTTTACTTTCTCTGCCATAAAGATTTCATCGGGTTTCCAAACACTTCGCAGTTCATGTCCGTCGATATTTCCATAAACAGCCCTGATCGGTTTTATTTTCGCAATTTCATCGGTAACTGCTAAACTCCCAATATCCCCCGCATGCCAGATTTCATCGGCAAGTTTGCAGTAGCCCAATATTTTTTCGTCAATATACCCGTGCGTATCCGAAAGAAGCAAAATTTTTTTGGCCACCTGCTTTTATGAATTAAGTTTATCTTTGTGCTCAACAAATTTACATTTTTTGAGGTACTTTCTTGAATTATCCTATAATGGCTCTGCTTACCACGGATGGCAAAAACAACCCAATGCCGTTTCGGTACAGGAGATCCTTGAAAAGGCACTGCACGACCTGCTTTCAGAAGAAATAGCACTGACAGGCTGCGGCCGGACGGATACAGGGGTTCATGCCGAACAGTACTTCGCTCATTTTGATAGTGCAAGTGAATTAAGGGGAAGAAATTTACTGTACAGGCTCAATGCCTATTTGCCCAAAGACATAGTTGTAAAAGGGCTTTTTGAAGTGGAGAACTCAGCGCATGCAAGATTTGATGCCCTGTCACGGACCTATGAATACCGGATATCTTTGATAAAAGATCCTTTCACAACAAAAACTACCCTGCAAATGCCGTATCAAAAAATCGATGTATCTTTGATGAATGAGGCAGCCATGGAACTTTTAAAGCACAGCAATTTCAAGTGCTTTTCCCGGGCAGGTACTGATGTAAAAACTTTTGACTGCATGATCAGCGAGGCCGGCTGGGCACAAAAAAATGAGATATTAATCTTTACCGTTACCGCCAACCGGTTTCTCCGCAATATGGTAAGAGCCATGGTGGGAACGTTATTGGAGATCGGTATGCACAAGAGACCTGTTGATGATATGATAAGGGTTATTCAAAGTCAGTCGAGAGAAAATGCCGGAGCCTCCGTAAAAGCACATGGCTTGTTTTTAACGAGAATCAGGTATCCGTACAAATTAGAGAATATTACCGGGTAATGGAAGAAGCGAAAGAAAAAATAACAGGCAAAATCTTTGACTATCAAGTTTTTGCTAAGATTATGCAGTATGCAAAGAAATACAAATTGCAGTTTGTAATTTCTGTAATTACCATCATCTTACTGGCAGTCTTTTCTGCGATCACCCCTTTGCTGATCAAGGAGATAGTCGATACCTACATTGCAGGGAGGGATGCGAAATTATTGCTTTGGAATGTCATTCTTATGTTCATAGTCCTGCTGGCGGAAGTCATCTTGCAACTGATGTTCATTTATTACGCCAACTGGCTGGGACAAAATGTGGTAAAGGATATGCGCATCCGTTTATTCAGTCATCTGTTGCAGTTTCGAATGAAGTTCTTTAATAAGCAACCCGTTGGAAAATTGGTTACCCGGGTTGTTTCGGATATTGAGACCATTGAGAGTATTTTCAGTCAGGGTTTGTTTACCATTATCAGTGATCTTTTAAAAATGGCAGTGATAGCCGGAGTTATGCTCTGGGTGAACTGGAAACTGGCACTAATCGTCTTTGGCGTGCTCCCCATACTCATTTACGCGACCAAGGTCTTTCAGAAAGCAATGAAAACAGCTTTTCAGGATGTGCGAACTGAAGTGGCCAATTTAAATACCTTTGTTCAGGAAAGAATTACCGGAATGTCTATTATTCAGCTGTTTACCAGAGAGCGTATCGAATATGAAAACTTCAGGGAGATCAATGACAAACACAAAAAAGCCTGGATAAAGACAGTCTGGTATAACTCCGTTTTCTTTCCGATAGCAGAAGTCCTTCCTTTTATTGCAACGGGATTAATTGTCTGGTACGGCGGCATGCAGGCTGCACAGAATGATTCCATCAAGGTTGGCGACATCATCAGTTTTATCATGATGATCAATATGTTGTTCCGGCCATTACGGCAGATCGCCGATAAGTTCACAGCCCTGCAAATGGGTATGGTATCTGCCGACAGGGTATTTGATGTTTTGGAAAGCCAGGAGCAGGAACCCGATACAGGAACAGTCGTGAAACCCCATATGGAAGGAAAAATAACCATCAAAAACCTGCATTTTAGCTATTTGCCTGGTGAGGAGGTTTTGAAAGGCATTGATCTGGAAGTCAATCCGGGAGAAACAGTGGCTTTTGTGGGAGCGACCGGGGCAGGGAAATCGACAATTATCAATCTGCTGAACAGGTTCTATCCGGTAGAAAACGGGTCGATTGAGATCGATGACATACCGATCAATGAGTACAAGCTGCATGAGTTAAGAGAACACATAGCGGTTGTTTTACAGTCTGTGTTTCTTTTCTCAGATACCATCTACAACAACATTACCCTCAAGGATCCGAATATTTCGAGAGAAGATGTCATCCGGGTTGCCGGGGAGATCGGTATACATGATTTTATAATGAGCTTACCGGGGGGTTATGATTACAATGTAAAAGAGCGGGGCATCATGCTTTCCTCAGGTCAAAGGCAACTGATTGCATTTTTACGTGCTTCTGTCAGCAATCCGAGCATATTAATCCTGGATGAGGCCACTTCCTCCATCGATGCAAAATCGGAATTTCTGATACAGGAAGCAACAGAAAAGATTACCAAAAACCGTACCTCCATCATTATAGCACATCGTCTGGCCACGATCAAGAAAGCGGATAAAATAGTCGTAATGGATAAGGGCCAGATCGTTGAACAGGGTACGCACAGCGAATTACTGGCAAAAGAAGGTTATTACAGCAATCTGTACAACATTCAGTTTCTTCAGAAAAAAGCCGGCTAATAGATCAGGTCTTCCTTGATGATCTCGGCCAGGTCTTCGGTATCTTCAAACAATACAAATACCCCGTTGTTTACATAAGAGATCTGCCCGGACTCTTCTGAAACGATGAGTGCCAGAGCGTCGGTTCGGGTTGTAATGCCAAGTGCGGCACGGTGTCTTAATCCGAAATGTGATGGAATTTCAATGGAATTATCAATCGGCAGGATAACCCTTGTTGCAGTGATATAATCATTTTCAACAACTGCCGCACCATCGTGCAGGGGGCTGTTCTTATAAAAAATGCTCTTCAGGATCGGTTTGTTGATCTTTATCTGCTGGGCATCTCCGGTAAGCTTTACAAAATCCAGGTTATTGCTTCTGCCGATCACGATCAAAACCCCTGTCTTGATCTTGGACATATCTTCACAAAAAGACACGATCTCATTGATCTCATTGTTCAGCTGCAGGGAATCGGGCTTTAAAAAATTGAATTTTTTCAAAAAGCCTCTTTTTGTCGCGAAGTTTGTAGACCCGATCATCAACAAAAATTTGCGAATTTCCTGCTGAAAGACGATGAGCAGAGCAATCATGCCGCCACCCAAAAAATTGCCCAGTATATCGCTGAGCAAACTCATTTGAAGCATTTGTGTAATCTTCCAGATCAGATAAATAAAGGCTATACCCAGGAAAATATTGAATGCCGTGGTGCCTCTCATCACTTTGTAGAGATAAAAAAGCAGTAAAGCAACCAGTACTATATCCAGGATGTCAAAAAAACCCAGATCCAAAAAATCAAACAGTTCCAAGATTATTTAGTTTTTGTAAATGTAATCATTATTTTTTTGAGTAGATAATTTCAGTATTGTCGGTATCGATCCTGTGTTTTTGTAGCAATGATTTTGTATACAGGTATTGATCATAGGTCAAAGTCCCGCAAAATCTGAGTGCAAGTGGTCGGGTATGCGCAGTATCAGCAAGCAGCTCTTTCAGTTTGAGTTCAAGTACCGGTAGGGGGTAGGTACTGTCTCTCAGGACAAATTCTTGTTGGCAAAGATCCAGCAGGTCATATTTTTTCGCATCCGTTTTTGAGATCCGGTCTTCCAAAGAAAAGCGTGTTTTTGTAAAATCGACCAGTGCGTAGGTCTTGTTCGCAGGATCTGCATAGCTCATATAATTTTTCATTCCTTCCTTCTTGTGCATCGTTTTTTCCTGAAGTGTATTTTGTATGGCAACCAGTTCCGGAACGATATGTTTCATCTGCAGCTTTTTGTCTATGTGAAAGATCAGATGGGTATTGGCTATTTTGTTTTTGATGTTTACGGAAGCAAGGGTATCTCCCTGGTGGATCTTAAAAAAGAACCAGATGTTCGAGGTATTGTACACCCCGGTAATTCCTTCTTGCGGGATTACGGGTAGCTCTACTTTTTCTTCGGTACAGGAGAGCAGCAGCAATGCGAAAAACAATAAAATTCTATACATAAGCTCTCGTTATTTTAACCGCTTCAACAGCTTCTTTTACATCGTGCACGCGCAGTATGTTGCTCCCTTTCAAAAGTGCTAGGGTATTGGCAACGGTGGTGCCGTTCAGGGCTTGCTCCGGATCGGCTCCGATTATTTTATATACCATTGATTTTCTCGAGATACCGGTTAATATCGGTACTTCCAGCATGTGAAAAACCTCCAGTTTTCTCAGTAGGGTATAATTCTGTTCCAGGGTTTTGCCAAAGCCGAAGCCCACATCTATAATGATATCATTGATGTGAAGTTCCCTTAATTCACTGATTTTTTTTGAGAAAAAATATACAAGATCGGTTACCAGGTCATCATAATGCGTCATTTTCTGCATCGTTCCGGGTGTTCCGGGCATATGCATGGCCACATAAGGCACCTGCCTGGAGGCAACGGTGCGGAACATGTCTTTGTCGAAATTTCCGGCAGAAATATCATTGATCATACAGGCACCGAGATCTATGGCTTTAGCTGCGAGTCCGCTTCTGAAGGTATCAATTGAAATAAGTGTTTCGGGAAAGTGTTTTAAAATTGCTTCCAGTGCGGGCAGTACCCTGTTCTCTTCCTCATTTTCGGTAATGTGTTCGGCTCCGGGTCTGGACGAATATCCGCCGAGATCTATGAAGGCGGCTCCTTCGCTGAGCATCTTTTCCACCTGCTGGAGCACTTTTTTTTCGTCGCTGTTTTTTCCGCCGTCATAAAAGGAATCGGGCGTGAGGTTCAGGATACCCATCACTTTGGGTATGCTCAGGTCGATCAAATTGCCTTTACAGTTTATCGTTAACATGTGCATTCATTTTGTTTTGATTTCCCGCTTCAACGATCTTGCTGTGTCCGGATGGCTTGTAACCTTCCATTTTTTTAAATAAACCTTCAACCGAATCACTGACAAGCAACATAGACTGATTTTCCGGATGAAGAAAACCCTCCCGGACCATGAGCTCAAGTTGTTTCAGCATGGGTTCAAAAAATCCGTTGATATTCAGGATACCCACAGGTTTTTCTTCAATGGCCAACTGCCCGAGTGTGAGGGCTTCGAATAATTCATCCATTGTGCCAAAGCCTCCGGGCAAGGCGATATAGCCATCCACCAGTTTGCTGATTTTCACTTTCCTTTTCGACATTTTTCTCGTTACGATCATTTGGGTGATCTTTTTGTGAGCTACTTCTTCATGCCTCAGTAAGTTCGGGATCACCCCAATCACTTCTCCCTGTCCGTCCATAACGGTATCTGCTAAAACTCCCATCAATCCAACCCTGCCGCCTCCGTAAACCAGCCCTATCTTGTTTTCAACCAGGTATTTTCCCAGCAAAACTGCAGTTTGTCTGTAAATGTCATTGTGCCCGGAACTCGAGCCGCAAAATACTGCAATTCTTTTCATGTTATTTTTTCTGCTTTTTTAAAAATTAGACCAGGCTTAGCTTATTGCAACAGGGTACTCCTTGTTTCCTCAGTGCCATTTGGGAGAAATAATTTCCAAAGTGGTTCCATGGTTTAAATATACTGCAGCAAAGAGTAAAAATAAGGATTAAGCGCTTTATTTAGTAAGATTTTTATAAATTCGTTGCCTGATAAAATATTCAAAGTCTGCCAAATTCAAATTATGCAAAAAACTTCGGAACAATATGATTTGGTCATAAAGGATTGTCGTGATCTTTTTGTACATAAAATGAAAGATTATGGCAGTGCCTGGAGAATCTTACGCCTGCCCTCATTAACGGATCAGATCTTTATCAAGGCCCAAAGGATCAGGCAACTTCAGGAATCCGGTATCAGAAAGGTTGAGGAGGACGAAATACCTGAGTTTGTCGGGATCGTCAACTACAGCATCATGGCACTTGTACAATTGGAAATGGGTGTTTCTGATAAACCGGATATGGAAATGGAAGAAGCGGTAAGGCTGTACGACAAGCAGGTAGCCCTTACCAAAAAGTTAATGGAAGACAAGAACCACGACTACGGTGAGGCCTGGCGAGAAATGAGGCTCAGCTCTTTAACAGACCTGATCCTTCAGAAACTGCTTCGCATCAAACAAATAGAAGACAATGCCGGCAGGACAATTGTTTCTGAAGGCATAGCTGCCAATTATCAGGACATGATCAACTATGCGGTCTTCGCATTGATACTGATCTCAGAGAAGGGGTCGGATTAAATTTAATTTTATTTTATTTATAACCATGTTTGTACTTACACAAATTATAAGGATACTCGTATCAGTAACCTTCATTTTTTCAGGATTTGTAAAACTGGTCGACCCGATTGGTTCGGCCTATAAATTCCAGGATTACTTTGCGCCCTCGGTGTTGAATCTGGAATTTTTAGTTCCCTATGCGCTTCCTTTGGCTATTGTACTGATCCTTACAGAAACGATGCTCGGCATTATGCTGCTGCTGGGTGTGTTTTCAAAATTTACGGTATGGAGTTTGTTTGCACTAACCTTGTTCTTTCTTTTTTTAACCTGGTATTCAGCTTATTATGATAAGGTTACCGATTGTGGCTGCTTTGGCGATGCCATTCAAATGACCCCCTGGACAACTTTTTATAAAAATGTTGTGTTGCTGGCTATGATCATTTTTTTGACCTTTTATACAGATTATATCAATCCGCCTTTAGCTCCTGCTTTTGCAGGAGGCTTGTCGCTGGTACTTCTGCTGATCTTCGCAGGATTGACCAGACACGTATTAAGGCACCTGCCCATCATCGATTTTATGCCCTATGCCAAGGGTAAAAATATACAGGAGGGCATGATCATACCGGAGGATGCAGCCAAATGGGTGTATGAGGATACCTGGATCTATGAAGTGAACGGGGTGGAAAAAGAATACAGTACAGAAGAAAAGCCCTGGACTATTGCGGGAGCGAATTTTGTGGACAGAAAAACAAAAGTTGTAACGGAGGGATATACCCCGCCCATCCACGATTTTACTATGGAGCTGGAGGGCAATGATATCAAGGATCAGTTGCTGCAAGAGGAGAAACTGATCCTTGTTGTGATGTACAACATGGAAAAATCACATAAAAAAGGACTGAAAAAGATAAAGGACTTTACCGATAAAGCCATGAGGAACGGTTACCACGTCTATGCATTTTCTGCTTCCACACCGGAGGATTTTGCCCTCATGAAAGAAAAATACAATTGGGATTTTGACCTGCTTTTTTGTGATGAAACAACACTAAAAACCATCATCAGAGGCAATCCGGGTATTGTTTTGTTGAACAAAGGTACCGTTGAAGGCAAATGGAACTGGAGAGATATCAAAGACATAGAATTAATAGCTGTCCCTTACGAAGGATTTTGATCCAGATCAGTACTCGATCATGCTCCGGGATTCCAATTCCGTAAGTTACTTCTTTTTATAATCTTTTACTCCGGCTTCAACAAATAGTCCGAGGTGGTTTTCGCTGGGCGGAATAGGACAAGAGTACTTGGGATTGTAGGCACAATAAGGGTTGTAAGCCTTGTTGAAATCGATGGTGATCACATCTTTTTTCGGAATTTTCAGGTCTATGAACCTGCCTCCGCCATAGGAGCTGACACCGTTTGTTTTGTCGGTAAAAGGCAAAAAGAGATAATCTTTCAGCTCTCCGGCATCCATAAAATTTTCATTCTGATACAAATTCAGTACATAGGGTTTACCTTGCAGTTCAAAGCTGGCCCGGGCATAGGTGCGGTATACCGGAAGTCTGTCAGTTGTCGTTTTCATTTTAAAGGTTACCGGATCTTTTATCAGCTCAATTTTCGCTACAACGATAAAGGCAGTGTCGATCGGAAAAAAGTCCAGGGCAGTAAAAACTTCCCTGTCTTCGGCAGTTAACGGACTTTCTTTTTCGTCTTTAAACTCACTGTTTATTTTTTTTTGAAAATCTTGCACATCCTTTACCCGGCGGCTTTGTGCATTGGCGGTTATAGTGAACAACAGAATTATGAATACAATTTTTTTCATGACTTGCATTTGATCAAAGATAAATAATATTGGAGGATAGAAAAGAAAATTAAATTAATTTGTGCCGATACTTAAAAGGCCATTGTTTTTCTATCTTTAGCAGATGTTAAGCAGACTTATAGCCCCCTATGCCGGATTTTCAAGGGAAGTGTGGTTTCTGGCCCTGATCACTTTTGTGAACCGGGCCGGCGCTATGGTGATCCCTTTTCTCTCGCTCTATTTGGTCAAGGACCTCAATTTTACGCTTTCACAGGTAGGCTGGATCATGAGTTGCTTTGGAGTAGGATCTGTACTGGGCGTTTACCTGGGAGGGATCCTGGCCGATAAGGCCGGATATTACCGGGTAATGTACGGAAGTTTGTTTCTGAGCGGCATCGCTTTTCTGGTGATACAATTTTTTGAAAGTTTCCTTTCCGTCTGCATAGGATTTTTTGCGCTCTCGCTGGTGGCGGATGCTTTTAAACCGGCACTTTGGGTTTCACTGAGCACACACAGCAAAGAGGAGAACAGAACGAGGGCGGTCACTTTGATCCGCCTTGCTATTAACCTGGGATTTTCCTTCGGACCGGCACTGGGTGGCCTGATCATTGCCGGCCTCAGTTATAAAGGCTTGTTCTGGATCGATGGGATTACCTGTATCATGGCCGGATTTTTACTGCTCTATTTATTAAAACCAAAAAATACACATAAAGTTGAAGAACCCGTTCAGGAGAAAAAAATGTCGCCCTATCAGGACAGGCCTTACCTTATATTCTGGATTTCCATGTTCCTGATCGGTTTTTGTTTTATGCAGTATTTCTCAACCATTCCCATCTTTTACAACGAAAGATACCACTTGTCGGAAAAGGAAATAGGCTACCTGCTGGCCATGAACGGGTTTATTATTTTTTTGATTGAAATGCCGGTGGTGCATTATCTCGACAAGTTCAAAATCGATAAATTGAATATCGTCATCGTCGGGATCCTGTTGATCTGTGCCAGTTTTGTTGTGCTCAATTTTTCATTTTGGATCGGGATACCTATGTTGGGAATTGTTTTAATGACACTGGGAGAAATCCTCGGATTTCCTTTTTCGAATACGCATGCGCTCAACCGGGCACAGACCGGAAACAAGGGAGCCTATATGGCCTTGTACAGCATGTCATTTTCCGTGGCAAATATCGCAGGCCCGAATATTGGCATGCAGCTCACCAATGCCTTTGGCTTTGAAACGACCTGGTATGTCATGGCTTTTTTACTTTTGGTAGCGGCCTTCTGCATTGTGCTGTCCAAACGCATGACGAAGTTGCAGTTGGAACGGTAATATAGATTTTGGAA
>JBFYPZ010000072.1:0-11145 GCA_041303035.1 Flavobacteriaceae bacterium | reverse complement strand
TCAATAAAACACTTTCTGCGGAGAGAAAGGGATTCGAACCCTTGTTACAATTTCTCATAAACACGCTTTCCAAGCGTGCGCCTTAAGCCACTCGGCCACCTCTCCATAAGGCGCTCTCTAATGAGCTGCCAATTAACAAATTTTTTTTTATTTGAAAAAATATAATGTTAAGAAAAACTAAATTAATCTGTCATTTCTCCCCGAATTGGTATTTCGAAGAATTGTTTAAATTCTTTCATATCCAAATTCAATCCAAGCAGGTATATCATTTTTGCGATAGCGGCTTCGGTGGTGATGTCTTTCCCGTTCACAAGGCCTATCTCTTTTAGCTGTTCACTGGTCTCATAATAGCCCATTAATACACTGCCACTGATACACTGGGTAACATTAATTATGGGTATGCCCTTGTTTATGGTAGTCTTTAAAACATCCACAAACCAGGATTCAGTTGGTGCATTTCCGGAGCCGAAAGTCTCAAGTACTACACCCTGTAAGCCCGGAATGTTCAAAATGTGCTTTACGATTTCCTCTTTGATGCCGGGAAATAATTTAAGAATTACTATTTGCTGATCCAAATCTTTATGCAGGATCAATTCCTTTGAACAATCAGGCCGGATCAGGGCATCAAAATTAAAAGACAAATGGACTCCGCTTTCACAAAGCGGCGGAAAATTGGGCGATTGAAAGGCATCAAACTGTTCTGCGCTGATCTTTTTTGTGCGGTTAGCCCGGTACAATTTGTATTCAAAATACAAACAAACCTCACGAATAACCGGCTCTCCATTCAGTTGTGCTGCTGCGATCTGTATTGAAGTGATCAGGTTTTCCTTTGCGTCAGTCCGCAAGTCTCCTATTGGCAATTGAGAACCGGTAAAGATGACAGGTTTACACAGGTTTTCGAGCATAAAGCTCATTATGGATGCTGAATACGACATGGTGTCAGTTCCGGAAAGAATCACAAAGCCATCAGCCTTATGGTAATTTTTCTCAATTACTTCCATAATTTGTATCCAGTATCTGGGAGACATATTGGAAGAATCAATTGGTTTTTCAAAGGAGTAAGTCTCTATTTTACAATCCACCAGGTTCAGTTCTGGAATTTTATCTTTTATTCCTTTGAAATCAAAGGAACGCAGTGAGCCTTCTCTGTTTTCTCTTACCATCCCAATTGTTCCTCCTGTGTATATCAATAAAATTTTCGGTATTTTTGTCATTCGTATAAATTTTGGAATAGTTTATGCTATACCTTTGAAATTAATGTTTAATCAAATTTAAAACAAATCTATCTTATATGTCAGGTTACCTATTAATTTTAGTTATCGGAGGCATCGGAATGCTCGTGCAGATGCAACTAAAAAGTAAATTCAGAAAATACTCGAGAATGCATTTGTCCAACGGTTTGTCAGGAAGGGAAATTGCTGAGAAAATGCTAGCAGACAATAATATTTCTGATGTAAAAGTAATTTCTACACCGGGTGCTTTAACAGATCATTATAATCCTGCCAACAAAACGGTCAATTTAAGTGAATCTGTTTACAATGAGAGGAATGCAGCCGCAGCGGCTGTTGCCGCCCATGAATGCGGTCATGCCGTTCAGCATGCCAGGGCCTATCCATGGCTGCAGTTACGCTCCAGACTGGTTCCTACGGTAAATATTTCCTCAAAACTTGCTTCTTTTTTATTGATAGCAGGAATTTTTACGGTCAATACTTTTCCAAGCTTGTTGCTGATCGGTATACTATTCTTTGCGGCTACCGTAATATTTACCTTTGTTACCCTGCCGGTTGAATATGATGCGAGCAACAGGGCCCTCGCCTGGTTAAAAGACAAAAACATGTTGACCCCGCAGGAGCAAGGTGGTGCAGAAGATTCTCTGAAATGGGCGGCGCGCACTTATGTAGTCGCAGCAATCAGTTCCCTTGTAACTTTGTTCTATTACTTAAATATCTACAGCAACAGAAACTAAGGCATTAAACCTTGATCTGCCTGTCTATTTGCTGTTCCAGCGAAATGAAAGTTTCTGTTCTGGATACACCTTTAATATTCTGAATCCGATGATTGAGCACCTGCATAAGGTGCTCATTGTCTTTACATAATATTTTGACAAAGATCGCGTAATTTCCTGTGGTGTAATGGCTTTCAACTACTTCCTCTATTTCTTTCAGCCTGAGTACTGCTTCTTTGTATTTACTGGAGCTATCGAGAAAAATACCAACAAAGGCCAGCGTTTTATAGCCCAACACCTTGGGATTCAGTATGAATTTAGAACCTGAAATCAAACCCGATGCTTCCAGCTTTCTCAACCTCTGGTGTATGGCCGCGCCCGATATACCCACCTCCCTGGCTATACTCAGTATGGGTGTCCGGGCATCATTGATCAGGCTGTTAAGAATGATCTTATCAATACCATCAATAATATGCTCGTTCTTTTTCATTCGGCTTAACAGAAGATAAAAAAAGGATATGATTCAACATATCCTGTAATATTTCTTTATAACTATATTTCTTCGGGTTTCATTACAAAGGTCTCCATGAACTTGGTGGTGTAATTTCCGGCAATATAATCCGGTTCATCCATCAATTGCCTGTGAAATGGTATGGTTGTTTTCACTCCTTCAATAACAAACTCATCCAGGGCCCTTTTCATTTTGGCTATGGCCTCTTCCCTGGTCTGTGCAGTTACAATGAGCTTTGCGATCATGGAATCATAATTGGGCGGAATGGTATATCCTGAATACACGTGGGTATCCAGTCTTACGCCATGCCCTCCCGGAGCATGGAATGTTGTTATCTTGCCGGGGGACGGCCTGAAACCATTGTAAGGATCTTCGGCATTGATCCTGCATTCGATGGAATGCTGATTTGGAAAATAATTCTTTCCTGAAATCGGAATTCCGGCTGCCACCATGATCTGTTCCCGGATGAGATCAAAATTTCCGATGACCTGCTCTGTAATGGGATGTTCCACCTGGATGCGCGTATTCATTTCCATAAAATAGAATTTCCTGTGTTTGTCCACCAGAAACTCTATAGTTCCCACCCCTTCGTAATTGATAAATTCAGCGGCTTTTACGGCGGCCTCTCCCATTTTTTTTCTAAGGGAATCTGTCATAAAAGGTGAAGGAGTCTCCTCTGTTAATTTTTGATGGCGCCTTTGAACCGAACAATCTCTTTCGGATAAATGGCAGGCTTTACCGGTAGAGTCACCTACTATTTGAATTTCTATATGTCTAGGCTCTTCAATGAGTTTTTCCATATACATGCCGTCGTTCCCAAACGCTGCTTTCGCCTCTGTTCTGGCTGATTCCCAGGCATTTTTCAGGTCATCGGACTTCCAAACAGCCCGCATTCCTTTACCCCCTCCGCCGGCAGTCGCCTTCAACATGACAGGATAACCTATATTCTTAGCCGTCTTTTCAGCCTGCTCATAGGATTCTAAAAGGCCATCAGATCCGGGAATCGTAGGTATACCAGCTTTTTTCATGGTTTCCTTTGCGGTGGCCTTATCGCCCATTCTGCTGATCATATCCGGAGAGGCTCCAATAAATTTTATCCTGTGCTCCTCACATATTTTTGAAAACCGGGCATTTTCAGACAAAAACCCATAACCGGGATGAATGGCATCCGCATTCGTTATTTCAGCAGCCGAAATGATATTCGACATTTTTAAATAGGAGTCCATACTCGAGGGCGGGCCTATACAAATGGCCTCGTCTGCAAACCTGACATGCAGGCTCTCCCTGTCGGCAGTAGAATAAACGGCCACAGACTTGATACCCATTTCCCTACAGGTTCGAATAACTCGAAGCGCGATCTCTCCTCTATTGGCAATCAATATTTTTTTAAACATATTCAAATAAAGTTAGAAGCGTATTTTAAATTTATCTAAAAAATATGGAAGCCCTATTTTGACGGGTCAACTAAAAACAGTGGCTGATCAAATTCTACCGGAGAGGTGTCATCAACAAGTATTTCAACAATTTTTCCGGCTATTTCTGATTCAACTTCGTTAAACAGCTTCATCGCTTCGATAATACATACCGTATCACCAACATTTATGCGGTCTCCAACCTGTACAAAAGGTGGTGTATCAGGAGAAGATTTGCGATAAAATGTACCTATAATAGGCGATTTAATAATCAGAAATTTGGATTTATCTGCTCCGCCTACAGCAGGTGCCTCAACTTTTGGAGCATGGACAGCCTGTGGGGCGGAAACCTCATAGGAATGCTCTCCGTGCGCACCGGTAAATGGCTGGTCCTCTGTATAGTCCCCTCTTTCCGAGCCTGTTTTAATCGTAATCTTAAAATCCTTAGTTTCCAGCTTTACTTCTGTTGCACCTGACTTGGCAACAAATTTTATCAAATTTTGTATTTCTTTTAATTCCATAATATATTACTTTATGTTATTATCCATTATAAGACCATTTAAAATAAATTGCCCCCCAGGAAAAACCTCCGCCGAAGGCTGAAAAAATGATGATGTCATTTTTCCTGAGTTGATGCTCGTAATCTGCCAGCAACAAGGGAAGCGTGGCACAAGTAGTATTACCGTAATATTGAATATTCAGCATGACCTTGGAAGAATCCAATTTCATTCTGCCCGCTGTTGCTTCAACTATCCTTTTATTTGCCTGATGTGCAGCGAGCCAACTGATCTGATCATTGGTGAGGCCATTTCTTTCCATGATCTTCTCACAAACATCAGCCATATTAAATACCGCATTCTTAAAGACCGACTGTCCGTCCTGCCTTACAAAGTGAAGCTTTTCCCTGACAGTTTCTTCCGTTGCCGGCATATATGAACCCCCCGCCAGAACTTTTAAATATTCCCTGCCACTGCCATCCGTTCTGAGGTACTCATCCAGTAAGCCAAGACCTTCTTTATTGGGTTCAAAAAGTACAGCCCCGGCGCCATCTCCAAAAATGATGCAGGTTGTGCGGTCGGTATAATCAATCATGGAAGAGTTCTTGTCAGCGCCGATCAGGAGTACTTTTTTGTATTTTCCCGATTCAATATATCGGGCAGCAACCGACATGCCATACAGAAAACCTGAGCAGGCCGATTCAAGATCAAAGGAAAACGCATTTGAAGCACCTATTTTGGTAGCGACATAAGCAGCTGTACTGGCTGCCTGCATATCAGGAGTTGCGGTTGCAACAATTACAAGTTCAAGCTCCTTCGGATCTATTTTTTTTTTAGAAAGGAGATTTCTGGCAGCATTAATGGCCAGAAACGAAGTTCCCATTCCAATTCCCTTTAAGATCCTTCTCTCTTTGATTCCCGTACGCGAAATGATCCATTCATCGTTGGTATCCACCATTTTTTCCAGATCAGCATTGGTGAGTACATCATCCGGAATATATTTCCCAACGGCTGTAATGGCGGCAGTTATCTTCGTCATGGTACAGAGTTTAAAGCTTTAATCGTTTAATTGAATTTTTGATCAATCTTCTTTTTAAAACAGCTATCAAAGTAACGGAATTTATTAAAGATAGTATTGAAAAAAAATCTGAATTTTACAAAAAACGAATGAATTACATAAAAAAACCCTCAAAATTGAGGGTTTTTGCCTGTTATTTAAGCAAATCAGGCTGCGTTTTCAGTTGCATCAATTAAGAGCTGACCGCGGTAATACAGCTTTCCTTCATGCCAATGTGCCCGGTGGTACAAATGAGCTTCACCCGTTGTAGGATCCTTTGCTATTTGAGGAACGGTCGCTTTATAATGTGTTCTTCCTTTATCTCTTCTCGTTTTCGAGGTTTTTCTTTTAGGATGTGCCATTTCTAAGGTTTTTTATTTGTTACTAACTTTTTTAATTCTGACCATCTTGGGTCTATATCTTGTTCTTTGTGATTTTGTGGATGCAATTCTTTTAATTTATCGACAATCTCTGATTTCAATGTTCCGTCCAACACGCCCGGATGCACCCGCTTCTTTGGTATAGCCAAAACGATAAGCTCATAAATATACTGAGCTATATTCAACTTGTGCTCTTCATAGGGCAGGATCAGCAGTTCTTCATTGTCATCATTGTATTCGGGACCGAACTTTACGATAATGTCAAAGCTATTCTCAATTGCTTGTTGGTATGGTTCATTGCTTATATCGCAAGCTACTTCCACCGTACCGCTTGCATTGAACTGCAATTCAAGCATATTGGTTTTTTTATTCAGATCAACTGTCACGTCAACATCAGATCCAAACAAATCATCGTATCCGAATGCATCAAAGAACTTTTTATCAATCTTGTAAAAAAAGTGATGTTTACCAGCTTTTAAACCGGTAAAAGATATATCATATTCTTTTAACGGATCTCTCACCTCATTTTATTTGAGCGGGCAAAGATAAAAAATATTACTTTAATTAAAAATTAGTTATCTGTTTTTTTTGAAGACTTATCCCTAACTTTTTCTTTTAGTCTGTTTTCCATCAGGCTTTTGTACTGATTTCTGTTCTCAAAGATATCGAGTGCCATATAGACAGCCTCTAAAAAAGAGCTGTAAGAAGCCAGATTTTTACCGGCAATTTCATAAGCGGTACCGTGGTCGGGAGAAGTTCTGATCTTGTTCAAACCTGCAGTATAGTTAACTCCCTTGCCAAAGGAAAGTGTTTTAAATGGTGCCAGGCCCTGGTCGTGGTACATGGCCAGTATACCGTCGAACTGTTCATAGGTATCGGAGCCAAAAAAGCTATCTGCTGCATACGGACCAAAGATCAACTTGCCTTCATCCTGTAGTTTTTTAATCGCCGGTCTGACGATCTCGTCATCTTCCTTTCCGATCACACCGTGATCTCCGCAATGCGGATTTAAACCCAGAATGGCTATTTTAGGTTTTCGGATATTGAAATCCGCTATCAATGAATTAAGCATCAGGTTTGCTTTTTCTGCAATGAGTTCCTGAGTGATTTTTTGGGCCACTTCCGCGATGGGAATATGACCGGTAATTAACCCTACCCTCAGGTTTTCTGCAATCAGGATCATGAGGCTCCTGCCTTCGAGCCTTGATTCCAGGTATTCTGTATGCCCACTGAATTTAAATTCCTCAGACTGTATGTTGTCTTTGTTTATCGGAGCGGTGACCAAAACATCGATTTGCCCCTTTTTCAGGGCCTTTGTTGCGCTCTCAAGAGACTTAAATGCATAGGAGCCTGATAATTTGGTCGGAGTACCCAATTCGATCTCTACATTTTCCTTCCAAACATTAAATAAATTGAGTTTGTTGGGTATCAGACTTTCAATATCGTCAATTCCATGGATAGGCGCATTGTTGTTCAGAGCCTTTTTGTGGAAACTCACCACTTTACCGGAAGCAAATATAACCGGAGTACAAAGCTCCAGTACCCTACTGTCCTCAAAGGTCTTGAGCACGACTTCCAAACCGATACCGTTTAAATCTCCAATAGATATGCCCACGACTATTTTGTCAGAATTCTTCATAAACCACTTAAATATTATTAATTTTGACCTTGTAAAGTAAAGAGCAAAGTTAATCAATAATAAAACATGAATTTATGTTTACCGGAATTATAGAAGCATTTGGTGAGATAGTAAATATAGAAAGAGAGAAAGATAATATACATATCACTGTTAAAAGTAAAATATCAAAGGAACTGAAAATCGATCAGAGCTTATCCCATGACGGGATTTGTCTGACGGTAGTTGCGAAGGGCAATGACACCCATACCGTAACGGCTATCAGGGAAACCCTTTTAAAAACAAATTTGGGTCAGAGACAGATAGGAGACAAGATCAATCTCGAAAGAGCCATGTTGCTGGGCGACCGCCTGGACGGGCATATTGTGCAGGGTCATGTGGATCAAATTGGCACTTGCGTTGATGTCATAGATCAAAGTGGCAGTACTTTTTACACGTTTTCATACGAACCCGTAAATGACAACATAACCATAGAAAAAGGGTCGATAACAGTAAACGGCGTTAGCCTGACAGTAGTAAATTCCAAAGACAATACCTTCGGAGTTGCCATTATTCCCTATACAAAGGAAAATACCAACTTCTCAGAAATAAAAATCGGCGATAAAGTAAATCTTGAATTTGACGTTATTGGAAAATACGTAGCCCGGTTGTTGCAGAAGTAAATTATTTCTTTCTATCCCAAATACTCTTCACCGCATAAGTAATACCGGCAGCCATCAACAAAAAAATTCCTCCGTCAATTGGCGTATCAATTGGCGGCGGCGGCGGGGGAGGGCCTTGTGAAAAAACTCTGTCAACTACCAGTAAAAAGGCAAGTGTAACAATAGTTTTAATGTATTTTTTGTTCATAAACGTAATTTAGTTAGCTAATAGAACGAAAATAACTCTAATATGTTGCAAATATATAAAACCTTTGCCAAAATAACTTAACTTATTTTGAAATTTTTATGATTTACAATAATTTAACACCAATATCTGATCTCTCAAAAAAACCACTTGAAAACAACTATTAAATAGTTGTTTTCAAGTTATTGTGGACCCACCAGGGCTCGAACCTGGGACCACCTGATTATGAGTCAGGTGCTCTAACCGACTGAGCTATGAGTCCAAAAATTGGAGTGCAATATTACTATTTTTTTAGTAGCTGTACAATATTTATTCCAATTTAATTACATTTGGCTAAAATTATAAAACCTTTTTTTATGGCCAGATCCTATTTTATTGTCGCTTTCTTCTTTTTTGCTGTAGTCTTTGTAAGTGCGCAGGAAAAAGTAATACCAAACAACCCGAATTACAAGTTTCAGTCAGGTAATGAACAGAATAACCAAACGGTAATCAGAACAAGCCCTTCTTTTACCCCGCATTGGAGTTTTGGAGGTAATGTCGGCTTTTCTTTCTGGAACGGAGGAACCGATTTGTTGATTGCTCCAAAGGCTTATTACAATTTTACGCCTAAGTTTATAGGTGGGCTTGGACTGATCTACAATTATTCAGATTATGATTATGGTATATATGAGTCTACTTACAGTGCTTTTGGAGGCAGTATATCAGGCCTTTACCGACCGATTCCTTTTCTCCAGATCTCAGCTGAGTTTCAGGAATTGTACGTAAATCAGGATTATGAATACCTAAATACAGATTTCAGTGATGATTACTGGAATTCTGCACTCTATCTCGGAGCCTCTTTTGTTTCCGGGCATTTTGCCTTTGGGTTTCAATACGACGTGCTCTATGATGAGGGTACCAGTCCTTATTCATCTGCCTGGTCGCCGGTCATAAGTTTTTATTTCTAAGCCAGACCTTCATCCATTCCTTTTTTAAAACGAGGAGTGTCAGATTCTGGGTAAGATCATCGGGTGTCTCATTCATCATTTTGAGGAGCAAAGATTCCGGAATATCCATTCGGTAAAACAGGTTTAGCAGTCCACTGAAATCTGTTTGGAGCAGTTTTTGAATGATATTACCCAGATCCGCAACAAGTTGTTGGGCAGTACATTTTTCGTCGATTTCATATTGATTTCCGGACAACTGCAAATCCTTATTGATTTGCATAATGATATTGGGAAGTATTTCTTTCTCCTTTGTATCTGTTAACTGGGAGAGTGAAAAGGATGGTATCATCTCATTACAATTTATTTTCTGGGTAAGCCGTTGTGATCCGGTATGGCCGGAAGGCTTATCTAAATTATTATGTATTTCTTCCCATAAGGTAATTACCAAACGCGAGAAAGTGTTTTTTCTTTGCTTCGGGCAAATCGGTTTTGTTGACACAATCAAAAGAAAGGTCTATATACCTTTTAATTTCTTCGCCTATAAGATTATGCACACCATAATGCATAAAGATCTTCCTTGCTTTTTTTATTCTGTCCTCTTCGGTGGACTTCTCCCTTGAAGATAAAATTTCCTTGAGTTCCGTTAAGTCTTCCTGGTTGGCAAGTTCCATCGTTTTAAGAACCAAAAAGGTTTTTTTGCCTTCCAGTATATCTCCCCCTATCCTTTTGCCAAATGAGTCATCACCAAAGGTATCCAGATAATCATCCTGTAGCTGGAAGGCAATTCCAAGATTTAAACCATAATTGTAAATCAATTGTGCCTGCCGGGGTGCAGCATGGGCAATGATCGCTCCCATTTTTAATGCGCTGGCTACCAGCACTCCTGTTTTCAGGTCGATCATTTTTATATATTCAGGTATGCTCACATCCGTTCTTTTCTCAAAATCCATATCCATTTGCTGTCCTTCACAGACCTTGATCGCCGTTTCATTGAACAGAGAGATAATTCCCTTGAATACTTCCCCTTCATAAGGTTCAAAAAACTGGTACGCCAGAATCATCAGTGCATCACCGGATAAGATCCCTGTATTTAAATCCCATTTTTTATGTACTGTGGGCTGTCCTCTTCTGAGGTCTGCATTATCCATAATATCATCGTGAATAAGTGTGAAATTATGAAACATCTCTATCGCGAGTGAGGCATTCAATGCCTTACTGCAGGATCCTGAAAAAATATCACAGGATAGCAACGTGAGCACAGGCCTGAGGCGCTTGCCTCCAATTTTGAGTATGTAATGTACAGGATCATATAAACTGGCCGGATCACCACTTATTTTTTGTTTAAGCGCCTCTTTTAAATGACCATCAAAAGCCTTTTGGTAAATCGTTAAATCCAAAACATATCTATTTTATGTAAAATTAGTTTATAAAATTCTAAATAAACAAATCCCATTAAAAACTTTGGAAACTTTTTTTGTTTTTATAGTTTCCATTTCCGTACTTTTGCACCATGAAAAAATCAATATTACAAAAATCGGCAGAACTTTTTTTGAAATACGGTTTCAAAAGCGTCACTATGGATGAGATAGCGAGTGAACTGGGTATTTCAAAAAAAACAATTTATGCCAATTTTGAAACAAAACCCTTGCTCATCAGAGAAGTCACTTTTTTTGTATTTGATGAAATAAATGAGGGTATTACACAGATCTGTTCGGCCAATTTCACACCCATAGAAGAATTCTTTGAGATAAAATCGTTGGTATCCAGGCAGTTGAATAACGAAGAGTCGCAGCCGATGTACCAGCTGCTAAAATACTATCCAAGGATCCACAAAGAGTTGCACGAAAAGCAACTAAACCTGGTTAAAACCTGTGTTTCAGATAATTTGAAAAAGGGAATTGCCCTGGGACTATACCGAAAAGAAATAGATATAAA
>JBFYPZ010000071.1:0-11181 GCA_041303035.1 Flavobacteriaceae bacterium | reverse complement strand
CGTGGTGTTGAAAATGAAACTTTAAGTTGTGGCACGGGTGTAACAGCTGCGGCAATTGCAGCGCATTTTTCGGGTAAAACCACTGAAGTACCTGTGTTTATTGACACTTTGGGTGGAGTATTGCAGGTTGACTTCCATAAAGAGGGAAAGGTGTACAGAAACATCGTTTTAACAGGTCCTGCCGAAATGGTATTTTCAGGTCTGATCAAGTGCGGAATATGAGTCATTTAGAAAATAACATAGTACATCTAAGAGCCTTAGAACCAGGTGATTTAGATTTTTTATTTGAAGTAGAAAATGATATGACCTTCTGGGAGGTGAGCAACACCCAAAAGCCCTTTTCAAAATTCATTTTACAGCAGTATTTAAACAATTCCCATACGGATATTTACGAGGCCAGGCAACTGCGTCTGGTAATAACCAGTAAGGAAAACCAAAAAAAAATAGGCCTGGTAGATCTGTTTGACTTTGACCCTTTTCACAAAAGACTGGGCCTGGGGATTCTGATCCTGGAAGCATTTCAAAATCAGGGATTCGCTTTTGAAACAATTCAACTTGTAAAAGAATACGCTTTTAAATTTTTTGATCTGCACCAGATCTATGCACATGTTCCCCTGACCAACAAACCCAGTCTTCAGCTCTTTGAAAAATCGGGTTTTATCCGTAACGGCATACAGAAAGATTGGTTAAAACTGGACGGAGGATTCACAGATGTTGCACTTTATCAGATTTTTAATACAAGACCATGAAAAAAAAGCCGGTAATTCTGTTTTTCTCTTTGCTTATACTGCTTGCCATGGCGGTGTTTTCCTATGCCATTTACAAAAAAATTAAAGCAGAAAACGTAACGGAAACGACCTATATTTACATTCCTACTAACGCTGATTTTACTACCGTTACCCGGCTACTTGAGCCCTATCTGAAAAATAAGGAAAGTTTTGCCTGGATCGCCAATAAAAAAAATTATCCCAACAAGATAAGGCCCGGCAAGTTTAAGATCACCGGAGGTATGAGTAACGAAGAACTGGTCAATCATTTGCGCGGCGGAAGCCCCGAAACAGTAAATGTGACCTTTAACAACCAGGACACTCCTGAAAAACTGGCAGGCCGGATCGCAGAGCAGATCGAGGCAGATTCAACAGCAGTGCTGAACATCATAAATGACACCTCATTCTGGAAAGAGAACGGCTTCACCCCATTAACCGGATTTTCGATGTATATTCCAAACTCATATGAATTCTACTGGAACACCTCTGCCGAACAGTTCAGAACGAGAATGCTGAAAGAATACCGGACATTCTGGAACGCTGACAGACTCGGCAAGGCCGGGAAACTGAATTTATCACCGCTGGAGGTCAGTACCCTGGCTTCCATAGTACAAAAAGAAACCAGCACCGTTAAGGAAAGACCTGTAGTGGCCGGACTCTACTTAAACCGTTTAAGAGACAACTGGCCTTTGCAGGCGGATCCGACAGTTATTTATGCCCTGAGGCAAAAATTCGGGCAGGATACAACCATAAAAAGGGTATTGCTCAAAGACCTGAATATCAATTCGCCTTATAATACCTACAAAATAACCGGTCTTCCCCCAGGACCGATCGGCATGCCGGATATATCCTCTATCGATGCCGTATTAAACCCGGCCAAACACAACTATTTCTATATGTGCGCCAGTGTTGACCGAATGGGTGAACACGAGTTCACCGGCAATCTGCGACAGCACAACATCAACGCAGCCAAATATCAGGCCTGGATCAACAAACAGGGAATTCAGCGATAAGCATGGGCGCCCTGACACAAGTTGGTACATCGGCAAATGGTACGCTGCTCAGAATCCTTGTCGTTCTTGTAATAAATTTCTCATTTGGACCTGCGCAAGCACAAAATCAGGACGCTTTCCTCCAGCCATCAGATACTTTGAACAAGCAGCGCAGAAATACGGTTTATATTACTGCCGGTGCGGGATTCGGACTGAGCCTGGTCGCATTGAACGAACTCTGGTACGAAGATTACCCCCGCTCGGGCTTTCATTTTCACAATGATAACGACGCCTGGCTGCAAATGGATAAGGTAGGCCATACGTACAGCGCTTATTTTATTGGTAAAATGGGGATGGATGCCCTGGCCTGGGCCGGCGAATCAAAAAAGAACCAGCTGTTGTATGGCGCAACCATGGGATTTGCCTTTTTAACCGCGATAGAAATACTTGACGGCTTTTCTGAAGAATGGGGCTTTTCCGGGGGAGATATGGTCGCAAACGGCCTTGGAACCGGTTTGCTGGTCGGACAGGAACTGCTTTGGGGCGAGCAGCGCATTCAGATGAAGTTTTCTTACAGCGATACGGATTACCCGAAAATCTATCCCGACAAACTTGGTTCAAATTCACTGGAGCAGGTCTTTAAGGACTATAACGGACAAACCTATTGGCTCTCAGTCAATTTGTGGTCTTTTTTTAAAGAAAGTAAAATTCCGCGCTGGCTAAATGTTTCATTGGGTTATGGTGCTGAGGGTATGCCCGAATACGAGGAAGGGAGCGGTGCCGAAATGTACAGCACCTACCGCCAGTTTTATGCCAGTTTGGACCTGGATCTGACAAAAATCAGAACAAATTCATCATTTTTAAAAACAACTTTTAACCTGCTGAATTATATCAAGATACCCTCGCCAACCCTTGAATTTACTAGTGAAGGCGATTTCGAATTCCATGCCTTTTACTTCTAAAATACTGCCCGACAGTGTATTAAATAAATGTTAATTTTTTTTTTAAACGAATATTTGACGTACTTTTGCAGCGCAGATTAAAATTGGTTTGGTGTTTCAAGCAATTTTGAAAACTAAATCATAAATATTAAAAATGAAAAGTTCCTTTATCAAACTTACTTTATTGTTCTCAACCTTTCTTATGATAATAGGATTGGTGCTTTTGGATCAAAGAGACAAGAACGGCAACTGGCGAGAGTTTTTTAATGACTCTTCATCGGTTTACACAGTAAAAAAGCAAACCGGGCCATTTGAAGTGGTTTATACGCCTACCGTTGAAAATTGTTTTATTGGCTTCAGAGAAGCAGTGGCCTTCAAAGAATCTCAGGGCAAATATAATCAGATCAATCAATTGGGTTATATGGGCAAGTACCAGTTCGGGAAGTCGACCCTTGAAAGATTAAACATCCATGATACCGAGGAGTTTATGAATTCACCGGAATTACAGGAAAAAGCATTCATCGCCCTGTGTTCCCTGAACAAATGGATCCTGATCAGAGATATCAAGCGAAGTGTAGGCAAAAAGATCCATGGCGTGGAAATTACCGAGTCAGGTATTCTTGCCGCTGCCCACCTTGTTGGTGCCGGCAATGTAAAAAATTACCTGAGAAGTAACGGAGCAGATATATATACAGACGGAAACGGTGTCAATGTTCACTTTTACATGAAGAAATTTTCGGGCTATGACACTTCTTTTATCAAAGCTGATAAAAACCCACAAATAGTATAATTTTTTAGAAACCTTGCAAAATAAAGATAGCAGGCTTTTTATGGAGATCAGTCTCCTGCCGCTTCCAGTCTTTGATTTGCAGGGTTTTTATATACTCCGACTCCAGAGTCAGCTCTGACGCAATACACAAATAAGTAGTCTCATTCAAAGTCTTCTTAAGATCATCCAACAGCTGGTTATTTCTGTAGGGAGTTTCTATAAAGATCTGTGCCTGGTTTTTCAGTTTTGAAATTTTCTCAAAATCCTTAATTGCCGCCTTTCTTGTATTGCTTTCTATTGGCAGGTATCCGTTAAATGCAAAATTCTGGCCGTTCAATCCGGAACTCATCATGGCGAGTACGATTGATGAAGGCCCAACCAGGGGTACGACTTTAATATTTCTTTCATGAGCCATCATCACAACATGCGCTCCCGGGTCGGCGATGGCAGGTGTTCCTGCTTCAGAGAGCAGGCCGATAGAAATTCCTTTGCCACAATGATCAAGAAAAGCACCGCTTTCCTTAATATCGGCGTATTTGTTCAGTGTGAACAGAACCAGCTCGTTTTGTGCTTTCAGAGGGGCAATGGCCTTTATAAACCTTCTGGCAGTCTTTTCATTCTCAGCAAAATAATATTGAAGTTGCATGACTGTGTTTTGTACAGTTACCGGCAATACCTGCATCGGCTCATTATCTCCCAGGGTTGTGGGTATCAGATAAAGTTTACCACTTTCCGCTTGCATTATTTCAGATTTTTGCAAAGTACCTCACACGCTTCATCCAGCATGTTAAAAACGGCTTCAAACGCGTCAGCACCCTCGTGATAAGGGTCGGGCACCTCCCTGTTCAGTCCCGGATAAGCCGCGTTCAGCAAGAGTTCAACCTTGTTGCGATGTTCCTGATTTTGAGCCATTTCGAGTACAGTTGAGAGGTTATCTCTGTCCATCACAAAAATCCTGTCGAATTTCTCAAAATCCCCGGTGCTGAACTGTCTTCCTCTTTGTGTGGAAATATCGATCTCGTATTTTGCCGCTACACGGACAGATCTGAAATCAGGCGGATGACCGATATGCCAGCTGCCTGTGCCTGCCGAATCTAAAAAAACTTTTTTAGGATCGACTTTTGACCTCAGTATACCTTCTGCCAATGGAGACCTGCAAATATTTCCGAGGCAGACCATTAAAACCCTGATCATATTCAGATCTTAAAAGGTTAGCTTTTTGGTGATCTCTTCAACAAATTTTCTGAATTGCTTGTCTGTTTCCAGCATGTTATCAACCGTTTTACATGCGTGCAATACAGTTGCGTGATCTCTGTTTCCGATCTGAGATCCGATGCTGGCAAGGGATGCCTTGGTCATCCTTTTTGAAAAGTACATAGCGAGTTGCCGGGCCTGCACGATATGCCTTTTGCGTGTTTTGGACTGCAAAGTAGTCACATCCATTTCAAAATATTTCGAAATGACTTTTTGAATATAATCGATGGAAACTTCCTTCTTGGTGTTTTTGACAAATTTATCTACGATCTGTTTGGTGAGTGACAAGGTAAATTCTTTGCGGTTAAAGGAAGCATTGGCTATTAAGGAGATCAGCACACCTTCCAGTTCCCTGATATTTGTCTTGATATTCTTAGCGATATACTCCACAATTTCGTAAGGTATGTCTACCCCGTCTCTGAACATCTTGTCCTGCAGGATTGAAACCCTTGTTTCGAAATCAGGCGAAACCAGTTCCGCTGATAGTCCCCACTTAAACCGGGACAGCAACCGCTGCTCGATATCCTGCATATCGACCGGTGCTTTATCGGAAGTCAAAATGACCTGCTTGCCATTCTGGTGCAAATGGTTAAATATATGGAAAAACACATCCTGTGTTCCTGCTTTTCCTGACAAAAACTGCACATCATCCACGATCAGCACATCGATCATCTGATAAAAATGAATAAAATCATTTCTGGTATTTCCTTTGATGGAATCGATAAATTGCTGGGTAAATTTTTCTGTAGATATATAAAGTACTGTTTTTTCAGGGTATTTATCTTTGATATTTACGCCTATGGCCTGAGCGAGATGTGTTTTACCCAATCCCACTCCACCGTAGATCAACAGTGGATTAAACGAAGTTCCTCCGGGTTTGTTGGAAACTGCCAGACCGGCAGAACGCGCCAGACGATTCGATTCTCCTTCAATAAAATTGTCGAAATTGTAGTTTGGATTTAATTGTGATTCAATCTTAACCTTCTGTATGCCGGGAATGACAAAGGGGTTTTTTAATTCATGCTTGTCAATCTCCAAAGGCAGGGTAATCCCCTGCGAATTGAAAGGCTTTCTATTCGAACTCGGAAATTTAACTGTATGTGGTTTTTTACTGCTGTATGAGTTCTCCATCTTCACGTCGTATACCAATTTTGCACTTTCCCCCAGTTCTTTAACCAAGGCCACCCTGAGTAATTTAATATAATGTTCCTCAAGCCATTCAAAAAAGAACTTGCTGGGAACCTGAATCGTCAGCACATCGCTTGAAACTTTTACCGGCACTATAGGTTCAAACCACGTTTTATAGGCTTGTGGTTTGATATTATCTTTTATAAAAAGCAGGCAATTGTTCCAGACAGAGTCAGCTGTTTGTTTCATTAAATTAATACAATTTAAACTTCTATATTACTTCTTTTTCGGTAGAATTTATTTCAAAAATCTCAAGACAAAATTGTGAATAAACTTTATTATAAAAAAATGAATTCGCTATTGGTTATTAACTTTTTTTTCTTTAGACTTCTCCGTGCAAATTACAAAAAAATGTTGAATAACGAAATAAAAATTAGGGTTCGGTATGCAGAAACTGATCAAATGGGTTATGTGTACTACGGAAACTACGCACAGTACTTTGAAGTTGGCAGGGTAGAATGGCTCAGAAGCCTTGGAATTACTTATAAAAGCCTCGAAGAGTCGGGAATAATGCTGCCGGTAATTAGAATGAATATTAATTATTTTAAACCTGCAAAATACGATGACCTGTTAACAATCAGAACCATTCTTACACGGATTCCGGGAGTAAAAATTGACTTTCAGTTCGAAGTGTTAAATGAAAAAAATGAACTTTTGACCACGGCTGAAGTTGTTCTCGTTTTTATAGATATGTCCAAGAACAAACCAACCAAAGCGCCTGAATTTTTATTACAAAAAATCAGACAACTACTCTGAATTTTTTACTTCTCCTATTCTCAGTGATTTAAATGCCTGATACAATTCTTCAAAACTGTTTTTTCTTACCGACAAGACCATGCTGCAATGCAATTCCATGACCTGTTCTTTTATTTCCGCATGATAGTCCCTGATCACCTTCATTACCTTGTTCATATGCTCATAAGCAAAGGTAATTTCAACTTCCCGATCGATCGATTTTGTGATCACCTCTGCCTTTTCCAGTGTGAGTTGTGCAGCAGTTTTATAGGCATTCATCAAACCGCCCACCCCCAATTTCACTCCGCCGAAATACCTTACAACAATTACCAGAACATTGGTCAGTCCAAATGAAAGAATCTGCCCGTAGATAGGCATACCGGCACTGTGACCGGGTTCACCGTCATCATTGACCCGGTACTGCTCCTGCTCTGCTCCTATTCTGTAAGCATAGCACCAGTGCCTTGCTTTGTGATGTTCATTCTTAATTTTATGAATGATCCCTGCAATTTCCTCTTCGCTGCTAACAGGAAAGGCAGCTCCAATGAACCTGCTACCTTTTTCTTTATAGACCGATTCCTCCGAAGCAGCGGATAAAGTTTTATACAGGTCATTTGATTCTGTCTCTTTCAAAATTGATTATTTGAAATCGAAAAATGTGTTTTCGTTGTCCAGTATGCTTACACCGTTATCTCCGAGCGCAAAATAGTCTCTCAGGTTCCCGCCGGCGCAAGGGGCTTTTGTACCTTCATGCAGCGATCCGGCACCTGTGATTATTATGGCTTCATCCCAAAGGTTCCTGTCGATAAATTTTTGCAGAGTTATTGAGCCTCCTTCCACTACAAGAGATTGTACATTCTGATCGTATAAAAATTTACAAATCTGACCTGGAATGTCTTCATCAAAATTCAAAACCGCATACCTAACTTGATTTACTTTATTCCCGACACCCGGAATGTGTTCACAAAAAACAAGGGTCTCTGACTGCTCATTAAACAGATAACCGACGGTATCCACTTTCAATTCCTTGTCAATGAGCAACCTCAATGGGTTTTTTCCAAAATATTTACGTGCCGTAAGCGAGGGATTATCTGTTTGGGCAGTAACCGTCCCTACCAATATACTTTGTTCATGTGTCCGTAACTGATGCACATACTGCAGGGCATGGTTGTTAGAGATCCAAAACGGTTTTTTCTCTTCCGGGGAGAGAACAGGAAGTTTTTTGTCATAAACCACGGGAGAAATAAATCCATTGGCTGTTTGAGCCCATTTTAATATGATATAGGGTCGTTTCTTTAAATGAAAAGTAAAAAACCGTTTGTTCAGCGCCAGGCATTCATCTTCCAAAATACCGGTGATAACCTCACATCCGGCTTCCTGAAGGCGCTTTATACCCTGCCCGTTAACTTTACTGTGGTAATCCCGCGATCCGATGACCACTTTTTTGATCCCCATTTCTATGATCAGATCGGCGCAGGGAGGTGTTTTCCCGTGATGCGAACAGGGTTCCAGGTTAACGTAAAGCACAGATTCCCTGAGGAGCTGCCTGTCTTTCACTGACCGAATGGCTATTACTTCCGCATGGGGTTCACCTGCTCTTTTGTGCCAGCCCTCGCCTAGGATCCTGTTCTCATGCACAACAACAGCACCAACCAAAGGATTCGGATAGCTTGTACCCAAACCATTCCGCGCCAGCTGTATGCATCGCTTCATAAAAAATTCGTGCCCGTTCAATGAAAAAAGAATAAAAGGTTTAACTGAACTTGTTTCTAATTGTTAATTTTGAGATCAGGATAATGCCGTAACAAATATATGAATGAAACCATTAAAATAAGGCAAATTAAAAAATCGGATAACCCATTTATATCCCGGGTGATAAAATCTACCCTGGAAGAATACGATGTGGCCATAGAGGGCACGGCCTATATGGATCCGGAAACAGATGCGATGTTCGGGGCATACAGGGACCCAAGTTCCGTATATTTTGTGGCACTTATCAATAATAAGGTAGTTGGCGGAGCCGGAATAAAGCAGTTAAAAGACGGTGACCCTGAAATCTGTGAATTGCAAAAGATGTATATTTTACCTGAAGCCAGAAATAAAAAGATAGGAAAATCCCTGATTTTGAAATGCCTTGATTTTGCAGCTGCACACGGTTACAGGCATTGTTATCTGGAAACCTTCCCGAAAATGGAATCCGCAATCCGGCTTTATCGCAGAAATGGTTTTGAGAAGCTCGAACATGCCCTGGGAAATACCTGCCACTATTCATGTAATGTCTGGATGCTAAAAAAACTTGGTGGCCCGGGAATAGAAGCTGCCCATACCAATTCAGATCAACCATGACCCTCCAAAACCTGCAAAAAAGGGTTTTGGCCGAACTCGCACCTTTTTATCCGGAACCTGAGGCTCAGTTTTATTTTCACTCTTTGGCGGAGGAATATCTTCAACTCAAACGCTATGAGATCACCCTGCAAAAAAACACAGAGGTGGCAGCCCTAACCGAAAGTAAATTCCTGCTTGCCCTGGATCAGTTGAAGAGAGCGGTTCCGCTGCAGTACATACTCGAACATACCACTTTTTTTGGATTAAATTTTATTGTGGACAACAAAGTACTGATTCCAAGGCCTGAAACGGAAGAGCTTGTTGACTGGGTTATACAGACCACAAAAAACATACAGAACCCAAAAATTCTTGATATAGGTACGGGAAGCGGGTGTATCGCCATTGCCCTTGCCAAAAACATCCCTCATGCCGCTGTATCTGCCATGGATATTTCAACTGAAGCCCTTGACATAGCCAAAAAAAATGCAGCAAATAATCAGGTGGAAATCGATTTTTTTAAGGCAGATATTTTCAAGATTCCTGAGCTGCCTCATTTTTTTGATATTGTTGTCTCCAACCCTCCCTATGTCCTGGAATCAGAAAAAACACTGATGCACGCAAACGTGCTGCAGAATGAGCCTCATGTTGCCCTGTTTGTTTATGACAGCGACCCCCTTGTTTATTACAGGGTCATCGCGGCCCTTGCCAGCAAAAGGTTAAGCCACCGGGGCAGTTTGTTCTTCGAGATCAATGAAGCCAAAGGCAAAGAGATGCTGGAATTGTTGTTGCGATCAGGCTTTGGAAAAACAGAACTCAAAAAGGATTTTCTGGGCAAGGACCGAATGATTAAAGCAACTTGCGCTTCGTAATACCGAATATTGGTTATTTTTGCATCATGCGTATAGATATTATTACTGTCTCACCCGAGCTCATAAAAAGCCCCTTTGAGCATTCCATCATCAAGAGGGCAATAGACAAACAACTGGTTGAGGTTCATTTTCATAACCTGCGGGACTATGCCGTGAACCGCTATGGCAAAATTGATGACTACCAGTTCGGCGGTGGTGCCGGTATGGTACTTATGATCGAACCCATAGACAAATGCCTGACAGAACTTTTTGCAGCAAGAAAATACGATGAGGTGATCTATATGACTCCCGATGCCCAGAGGCTGGACCAGCAGTGCGCAAATCAATTGTCGACTGCTGAAAATCTGATCATCCTGACCGGACATTACAAAGGAGTTGACCAAAGGATACGCGATGCCTTTATCACCAAAGAGATTTCTATTGGAGATTATGTGCTCTCGGGAGGTGAACTGGCCGCTGCGGTGCTATGCGATGCGGTCATCAGACTGATTCCGGGGGTACTGGGTGACGAAACCTCTGCGCTAACAGATTCTTTTCAGGACAACCTGCTGGCACCCCCTGTTTATACAAGACCTGCGGACTATAAGGGCATGAAAGTACCTGACATACTGCTGACCGGCGATTTTGCCAGAATTGATATATGGAGGCATGAGGAATCCTTAAAAAGAACTCAGGAGATCAGGCCTGATCTTTTGTGATAAAGTACTGAATTTCATGAAGTTAAATTGTATTGTTTTCGCCGTTTTCCTTTTTTGTTTTTGCCCTGTTTTTTCACAGGCAGATACAACCAAAACCTCTTCCGTTCAAAAGGATAAGAACAAACAGCTCCTGAAGAGTTCGCTTGTGCCACTGGCCCTGATCGGCAGTGGTGTCTTTGTAAATTACTCCGGCGGCAGCCTGGGAAAAGAAAGCCTGCAGGAGGATATACAGGATGGTCTTGACGATTTTCATACGGACCTCGATGATTTCCTGCCTTTTGTTCCTGTCATTACTATGTATGGTGCAGATCTGCTGCATGTACCTGCCAGGAATGATGCTTTTACCCAGACAAAATATCTGGGCATCGCGCTGCTCGCGAATAACCTGGTTACCCTTGGCTTAAAAAAAATTACCGACGAAGAACGTCCCAACGGCGATAGCTACAGCTTCCCCTCAAGACATACCTCAAGTGCTTTTGTCATGGCTACTGCCCTGCATCTGGAATTTAAAGATACCCATACCCTGCTCGCTTATAGTGGCTACCTCTTCGCTACGGCAACCGGTGTACTGCGCGTAATGAACAATGAACACTGGGTTTCGGATGTTTTGGCAGGAGCCGGAATAGGGATGCTCTGCACACAA
>JBFYPZ010000070.1:0-11205 GCA_041303035.1 Flavobacteriaceae bacterium | reverse complement strand
GATGACAACGATGACAACAATGCCATACTGCCCAATGTACCGGTTGACGAAACCGTCTTTTTAAACAATCCCGAATACATCAATCTGCAGGTTCCCGGTGGCTGGGCCTATACCAAAGGGGGTATTTCAGGGATCATCATATACAGAACGGGAACGCAAACTTTTGTAGCATTTGAAAGAAGTGCTCCGCATTTAAGGCCGCAAAGTTGTTCTGTAATGACCGTAAGAAACAGCATTGTGATGTACTGCAGTTGCGATAAAAGCGAATTCAATTTGTTGAACGGAGCACCGCTTACAGAAGGCATAAAATATGCTGCACGTGAGTACCGGGCTCAACTGGCAGGCCCGAATGTGCTACATATTACAAATTACTAACACCATTACTTTGTGAAAAATTACTTTTCTTCAGAATTCAGATTGGGCGTGCTGGGTGGTGGGCAACTGGGCCGGATGCTCCTGGCAGAGACCCAGAAATTCGATATCTATACCCTGATACTGGACGGAGCAGCAGATGCGCCCTGCGCAGAGATATGCAATGAGTTTCACCGGGGAGATCTGATGGATTATGATACGGTTTACAATTTTGGAAAAAAAACCGATCTGCTTACCATTGAGATCGAGCATGTCAATATTGAGGCACTAAAACAATTGAAGGCTGAAGGCCTAACGATTTATCCGCAACCTGAGGTACTGGAGCTCATACAGCACAAAGGAAGGCAGAAAGATTTTTATCTGGAAAACGATCTGCCAACAGCAGCGTTCACGCATCATCAGGGTAAGGAAGCATTGTTCGGACTTTCCCTTCCGTTTGTATGGAAATCAGCACAATTCGGTTATGACGGAAACGGGGTGAAAGTAATCCGAACTTATGAAGATCTGCATGATGTGCCCGACCTGCCCTGTATAGCCGAAAAGTTAATACCTTTTAAAAATGAACTTGCCGTAATAGTTGCGCGCAGTGCCATTGGTGAAATAAGAACCTACCCTGTGGTTGAAATGGAGTTTCACCCAACTGCCAACCAGGTGGAATTTGTGGTTTGTCCGGCACGGATACCGGAGGAAATTGCTGATCAGGCACAGGAGGTAGCCCTGAGAGCCGCAGAAGCGTACGGAATAACCGGTTTGCTGGCTGTAGAAATGTTTCAGACACAGGATGACCAGATTCTGATCAACGAGGTGGCTCCGAGAACACATAACAGCGGACATTACAGCATAGAAGCTTCCTATACCAGCCAGTTTGAACAGCACCTGCGCAGCATACTTGGCCTTCCCTTAGGCAAAACAGAGAGTAAGGTAGCGAGCGTTATGGTGAATCTGGTGGGCGAAGCCGGTTACTCTGGTCCGGTAGTATATGAAAACATGAATGAAGTGCTAAAAATGGAAGGGGTAACGCCCCATATCTACGGGAAAAAACAAACCAGACCGTTTCGAAAAATGGGACATGTGACCATTGTAAACAATGACATGGACGAGGCTCGACGGATTGCCGGAATGGTAAAGGAAACATTGAAAGTAAAAAGCCAGCCTGCCTGAAGGGCTGGCAAGGACAAAGGATAAAGGACAAAGGATAAAGGACAAAGGATAAAGTTAAAAGTAAAAAGTAAGAATGGATAAGACACAATACTCAGTACTCAGTACCCAATACTGATTTTTCCTGATCCTGGTTCTTGTCTCCTGATTCCTGTTTCTCATATCTCAAATCTCAAATCTCATATCGCTAGACGGATTGCCGGAATGGTAAAGGAAACATTGAAAGTAAAAAGCCAGCCTGCCTGAAGGGCTGGCAAGGACAAAGGACAAAGGATAAGGGACAAAGTAAAAAGTATATCTGCCGAAGGCAGGGCAAAAGTTATGCAGTTATACGGTGATGCAGTTATACAGTGAATTGTGAAGTAGTGAACTAGTGAATGGTGATGGAGGGAAGGAGAATAGTGAATGGTGAATGGTGTGAATTGTAAGTAAAAAGCTCTCCTCCTTTTAGGAGGAGTACCCGAAGGGGGAGGTGGTTAAAATGTAAGTAACCACCCCGGCACTTCGTGCCACCCCTCCACCGAGGGGAATTTTCTTTTCTGCGATGTTTAAGAAAAAAAACCGGCAGAAAACAAGAAGAAAGTTCAAAGTAAAAAAAGGCAAAGGTAAAAAGTAAAAAGTTTGGTACTCAATACCCGCTCCGGCGAGCAAGCTTATAATTCATATCTCTCTGAGTACTTTTATCTTTGGTCTTTTATCTTTTATCTTGATTCCGGTCTCCTGTTTCTCATCCATCACAACATTCATCAACATTCAACACTCAACATTCATAACTATCCTGGTTCTTGTCTCCTGGTTCTTGTCTCCTGGTTCTTGTCTCCTGTCTCCTGGTTCTTGTCTCCTGGTTCAAGGTTCAAGGTTCAAGGTTCGAGGTTAAATGTTAATGTTTCTCACATCTCACATCTCACATCTCACATCTCAAATCTCTATACTAATTTTAGTTTCCTTGGATATGTCATTCCTGGCAAAAATGCGGACAGGTTTTACAAGATGATTTTCCTTTTTTGCGATATTTTTTACAGCATTTTTGTTCTGCATACCAGCAATCACTGATGGAATTATAATCAAAAAGATATGTATTTATTACAGCCGGTTTATCTCCTTCCATCAATTTTTTTTAATAAATCTCTTATTAGACTTACAAATATAAAAATAATAGTTTAGAATAATTATAAATAAGTTGCTATAAATTTTCTAAATATCACAAAAGGACAGCTTTGTCAACATACAAAATATAGGTTTACTCCCGGTGCGATTAAAGACTATCCAAAGGATTCTTATAATAGGTATCCGGATTGGATTTTACGAACAAGGTGCTTACGAATTGCAAAAGGATTTAAAACATTGTAAGAAAGGAACACATTATGACTGTGTTTATTTTTTTATATTTACACAAACTGGTTTACGGGACGAGTTTAAAAATTCAAGGTTCAAGGTTCAAGGTTCAAGGACAAAGGATAAAGGACAAAGGATAAAGTCACAAGTCAAAAGTCAAAAGTAAAAAGTAAAAGGTAAAAAGTAAAAGGTAAAATGTAAAAATCACGAATGTATTATACTCAATACTCAGTACTCAGTACCCAATACTAATTTTTCCTGATTCCTGGTTCTTGTCTCCTGATTCCTGTTTCTCATATCTCATATCTCATATCTCATATCTCAATACTAATTCAATGAAATTCAAAGGTGTACTTAAAAAAATGATCACGGAAATTGGTTCTCCGGTTCAGTATTATCTGGACATGGGCGAAGACTTTTTGATAATGAATCAGTTACTGGATAAAAAAATGTCGATCCGGTTTGAAAATTACCAGTGTCTGAATTGCGGGGAAGACAAAAAGATCTTCCGTCAGGGATTCTGCTATGACTGTTTTTTCAAAATGCCTCAGGCCGGAGACTGGGTCATGAAACCGGAACTGAGTAAAGCCCATTTGGATATTGAAGACCGGGATCTGGAATTTGAGAAGGAACTGCAATTGCAACCGCATGTGGTCTATCTTGCCAACTCGAGCGATGTTAAAGTAGGTGTGACGCGCAAAAGCCAGATTCCCACAAGGTGGATTGACCAGGGAGCCCATGAAGCCATTGAAATTGTTGAAGTGCCCAACCGCTACCTCGCAGGTATCGCTGAGGTCGCGCTAAAAGACCATGTTTCTGACAAAACCAACTGGCGCAAAATGCTTACCAATGATATCGTGGATCTTGACCTGAATGCAGAAAAAGAACGGTTGTCCAAATTCCTCCCTGATGAAATAAAACCGTATTACTCAGAATTCAAAAGCAAGGAAATGGAAATTGAATTTCCAGTACTAAAATATCCGGCGAAAATCAATAGTTTAAATCTTGATAAAACACAAAGCTATCAGGGAACCCTTAAAGGGATCAAAGGCCAATACCTGCTCTTTGAAGATGGGATTGTTTTTAATGTGAGAAACTGGGAAGGATATGTTTGTGAAATAACAATCTAATTTTTTTTCACTGGCTGCATAATGAATACCGTAAATGTAAAATAATACTTTATATTTGCGGGGATGATAAAACGTAATTTAGAATTTTATATTAAGAAATCTCTTAAAAACAGCGCTTCGGTTGCTCTTTTGGGACCAAGACAGGTGGGTAAAACTACACTGGCCTTACAGATAGCAGAATCCATACCATCAATATACCTTGATCTCGAGAATTCTTTAGATCTGATAAAGGTAAAAGACATAGCTATTTTCTTTAATGATAACAGTGATAAATTAATTATACTGGACGAGGTTCAAAGGCTACCCGAGATTTTCACCCAAATTAGAGGTATCATTGATAAAGAAAGACGGAAGGGTAATAAAACGGGGCTTTTTTTCTTCTTAGGTTCGGCTTCAATAGATTTATTAAAACAATCCAGTGAATCATTAGCTGGAAGGATTTCATTCCATGAACTTTTTTCCATAAATATCCCTGAATTTACAGACAACGAATTAGCTAAACGAAATCAACTATGGCTTAGAGGGGGTTTCCCGAATAGTCTTCTGTCAGGAGATGACGTCGAAAGCCTTGAATGGCGCAGAAATTTTATTAAAACCTACCTGGAACGTGATATACCTCAATTGGGTCCAAGAATTCCTTCTGAAACTTTAGAACGATTTTGGATAATGTTAGCTCACAACCAGGGGGCTGTTTTTAATGCTGCCCAGATGGCTAGAAATATTGAAGTGAGTGGTGTAACCATTAAAAATTATTTGGATTTAATGGTAGATCTTTTATTGGTACGAAAAATTAAACCTTACATTTTTAATATTGGTAAAAGGTTGGTAAAAGCGCCGAAGGTTTATGTTAGAGATAGCGGCATTACACACGCACTATTAAACATCCATAATTATAATGACTTGCTCGCTCATCCGGTTGTGGGAGGTAGTTGGGAAGGATTTATCATTGAAAATATTATGTCGGTTGCCGCACCGAATGTAAACGCTTATTTTTATAGAACGGCAGATGGGGCTGAAATAGATCTTTTATTAGAATTTAGTATTACAGAACTTTGGGCAGTTGAAATTAAACGAAATGCCGCCCCAAATCTTTCAAAAGGATTTTATACAGCTTGTGCAGATGTCAAAGCAACCCGAAAGTATGTGGTATATTCAGGGCAAGATACTTTTAAAATAAAAAATGACATTACCATCATTTCCTTAGTTGATTTAATGAAGGTAATTGTTGATTTTCAGTAAGCTATCCGTGGGCAAGGACAAAGGACAAAGGACAAAGGATAAAGGATAAAGTATTGAGTATTGAGATTTGAGATGTGAGATTTGAGAATCAAGAATCAGGAACCAGGACACAAGAAACAAGAGCCAAGAACAAAGAACAAAGAAAAAAGTAGCCCCGCGATGCCTCGCGGGGAGATAGATACCCCATTTCAAATTCTTAAATTGCATATCTTAAGATTCATTTTTCCGGGTATGCGTATTATTGGTCTGCCCGAAATCAAATCCGTGTAAATCAGTCCAATCCGTTTCATCCGTGTGCTATTCTTATAAGTATAAAGGATAGAGGACAAAGTTATACGGTTATGCGGTAATGCAGTTATACGGTGAATAGTGACTAGTGAATAGTGAATAAAGACGGTTCCCTCTTGAGAGGGGTTAGGGGTGTGTTTTATGTTAAACAATTGATTTACAGACATCAAACTCTGATTGACTTAGGGAGTTACCGGTTATACAATACCATTTTTTACATTAATTCGTGAAGGTACAACAGATTCCCGCTTTCGCGGGAAAGACAGCAATACCAACAAAATTGCGATTGAAACTTCTTTCCCGATTCCTGGTTCCTGTCTCCTGGTTCCTGTCTCCTTCTCATATCTGATATCTCAAATCTCAAATCTCAAATCTCAAATCTCACATAATAACATCACATTTTTTGTACCTTTGGATTTTAAACCTTAAGGAATGAAAGCATATATATTTCCCGGTCAGGGAGCACAATTTTCAGGCATGGGCCTCGACCTGTACGAGAATTCCACGCTGGCAAAGGAATATTTTGAGGAAGCGAACAAAATACTTGGTTTCAGGATCACAGAGGTCATGTTCAGGGGCTCTGATGAAGATCTGAAACAAACTAAAGTTACGCAACCTGCAATCTTTTTGCATTCGGTCATACTGGCGAAAACACTGGGAGATTCCTTTAAGCCTGATATGGTTGCCGGGCATTCTCTGGGAGAATTTTCTGCCCTTGTAGCCAATGGCACCCTCGATTTTAGTTCGGCTTTGTCTCTGGTCTTCAAGCGTGCCCTGGCTATGCAAAAAGCCTGTGAACTTCAGGAATCTACCATGGCTGCTGTACTGGGCCTGGAGGACAGTATAATTGAGGACATCTGTGCTGAAACACCGGGTATTGTGGTCGCAGCGAATTATAATTGTCCGGGGCAACTGGTTATTTCCGGTGAGCTGGAAGCAGTAAAACTGGCCTGTGAGACGTTAAAAACAAAAGGGGCAAAAAGAGCACTGCTATTACCGGTTGGAGGGGCCTTCCATTCACCGCTGATGGAACCGGCCCGCGAAGAACTGGCTGCCGCCATTGAACAAACTAATTTTCATCAGCCTTTCTGTCCGGTTTATCAGAACGTAACAGCAACTGCTGTAACCGATCCACTGGCTATCAAAAAGAATCTTATTGCCCAGTTAACTGCGCCGGTTAAATGGACGCAGACGGTAAAACAAATGGTGGCTGATGGAGCTTCGTCTTTTTATGAGATCGGACCGGGTAAGGTTTTACAGGGTCTGGTGAAAAAAATAGACAGTACAGTAACGGCTGAAAGTGTATAAAACAAAATAGATGAGCACCGGAACTCTTTTTACCAATATCACAAATGGAGTCGCAACCGTTACCTTCGGGCATCCGGCAAGCAATGCCTTTCCCGGGGAGCTTTTACAGCGATTTATTGATACGCTCAACCGCTTGTCAGATAATGAAAGTATTGGAGTAATTGTAATTAAAAGCGAAGGAGATAAAAGTTTTTGTGCCGGGGCTTTTTTCGATGAGCTGATGTCTGTGACAAATGAAGCAGACGGGACCCGTTTTTTTGCCGGTTTTGGTCAGCTTATGCTCGCCATGAAAAATTGCTCCAAATTCATCGTAGCCAGGGTGCAGGGCAAAGCAGTGGGAGGTGGAGTAGGAATTATTGCTGCATCGGATTATTGTTTTGCCACTGAGGCGGCTGATGTAAAATTGTCGGAACTCAGTGTAGGCCTTGGGCCTTTTGTGATTGCTCCTGCTCTGGAAAGAAAGATCGGAGTCTCAGGACTCAGCGAGCTGGCACTTGATCCCGGAAACTGGAAGAACGCCTATTGGGCCAAAGAAAAGGGTTTGTTTTCAAGGGTCTTTGAAAATATCC
Organism: Flavobacteriaceae bacterium; assembly: GCA_041303035.1. GTDB lineage: Bacteria > Bacteroidota > Bacteroidia > Flavobacteriales > Flavobacteriaceae > Namhaeicola. The sequence continues at coordinate 3,806 of JBFYPZ010000070.1, read as the reverse complement.
GTGAAATGGATGAAGCAGTTGAACTGTTCGCAGAAAAATTGGCAGGGTATAGTCCTCAGGCAAAAAAGGAATTGAAAAAAATACTCTGGCATGGTACCGGCGATTGGGCAACCTTGATGCCCGATTATGCTGCCATCAACGGCAAACTGGTGATCAGTGAAGAAACAAAATTGTCATTACAGTCGTTTAAAAACAGAATATGAAATTATTGCTGGTCTTTTTACAGGCAAACACTGCCCAAATTGAAGAAAAAATAAAGAATGCACCCGACAGCGGTTACGAAATCGGAGTGGTGATTGGCACGTATCTGCCATTTGTATTTCTGGCAGGATTGGCCTGGTTGTTTTATTATTTTGCAAAAAAAAGGGCCAAAGACAAACAGGACTAATTTTAAAAAATATTTTTTTTGGCACAGACAATTTTGTAAGACTTGTTTTTAAAGTAGCCGAAGAGACTAAAACAATGAGAAAGGATATAGAAATACCGGAAATTGGAGGCGTTTACCTTGCTGTTGTTACAGAGTTTAACGAGGTATATCGTTGTGAGGACTGGTATGCTTATTTGATCAATGACAATGAAGCAGCGCTCGAAATGGTGCTTATTGTTTCAAAAGGGTTTGGTTTGGATAAGGAAACTTCTGCCATGCGCCATAAAATAGAAAAATTGGCGCCCTATTCGGCGTCAAAGATTGAACTGATCCAGGAAGAGGTACTCCAGTTGCACAATGAATTCAGGGTGAGTTTTTTTATAGAAGACCGCTTGTACGAAAAAAAATATATTCTGGAACCGGGCCTTAAATCAGGAGATCTGAGAATGATCAAACAACTCAATAAGAAAGGTATCTTATTAAAATGACCCCGGATCCGGGACCCAGGTCAAATCTGTTTCGGTGATCCAGCCTGCGGACCTTTGTTAATTCAAAAGTTCGGTCAGTTTCTGAAATTCCGTTTTTGGATCTTTATTTTCGTATAAAATTCTGTAAATTGTATCGATTATAGGCGTCTTGGCTTCATTTTCCTTTGCAATGTTGTAAGCACTTTTACTGGCATAATAACCTTCAGCGACCATATTCATTTCCAGTACAGCCGACTTAACCGTATACCCTTTTCCGATCATGTTACCCAGCATTCTGTTCCTACTAAAAACGGAATACCCGGTTACCAGGAGGTCTCCCAGATAGGCTGAATTATTTATATTGCGTTTCATTTTATGGACTTTTTTGATGAACCGTTTTAATTCCCGTATGGAATTAGACATCAGTACAGCCTGAAAATTATCGCCATACCCAAGACCGTTCGAAATACCAGCCGCGATGGCATATATATTTTTCAGAACCGCTGCGTATTCGGTGCCAATAATATCGTCGGTTGTTTTGACCTTCAAATACCTGCTGCCTAATTTTGTCGCCATCAGCTTAGCCTTTTCCTTATCCTGGCAGGCCAGGGTAAGAAAGGAAAGTTTTTCCATGGCAACTTCTTCTGCGTGGCAGGGACCCGTGATCACACCGATATTTTCATAGGGAATCTGATAGTACTGATGAAAGTATTCACCAATTACAAGTCCGGTTTCGGGAACGATACCCTTAATGGCAGAGAAAATGACCTTGCCGTCAAGTGGAACGGTGATCTTGTCCAATTCGCTTTTTAAAAATGCCGATGGGATAGCAAAGATGAGGTAATCAGAATAGGCAATCATTTCATTGATATCATTCGATAAAAAAAGCTGATCGGGATTAAAAGAAGCCGAACTCAGATAAGAAGGATTGTGCTTGTTTCTTTTGATATGCTCGGTTATGTAAACGCTGCGCATATACCAGCCTATTTCATTCACGTTTTCAGAAAGCATTTTTACAATAGCTGTGGCCCAGCTGCCACCTCCGAAAACGGCAATTTTTATATCAGAATCCATTTTTATTTTTCTAATTTAAACAAAGGTACTCATTTTAATAGAAGATAGAAATATAGGAATTTATATCTAATTTTTATAGATTTGTAATTCAATTAACTAAAATCAAAAAAAACTGACATGGCAAAAAAAGACGCAACCGGAAAAAATCCTGAAAAAGATTCTCTGGATAACCTGAAAAAGGATGTTAAGAAAGTCAAAGATGATCTTGTAAAGGATGCTGAAAAAGCGGGTAATGAGACGGCAAAAGAAGCCGGTAAAGTAATGGATGAAGTGGTTGAAGAAACCAAGGAAGTGGGTGATGACATTGCTGAAGGATTAAAAAAGGCTGCCGAAAAGATCAAATCCGGAGCTAAGGAACTGGCTGATGATATGGGTCTGGATACGGATGATATTAAGGAAAATTTTAATAAGGCTGCTGACAAGGTGAAGTCCGGTACCAAAGATATTCTTAAAGATATCGATGAAGGAACCAAAGGGATACAGGAGGAAACCAAGTCTACAGTGAACGAATTTACCAAAGGTGCCAAGGAGGCTTATAACGAACTGTCAGAACAGAAAGGAAACAAGAAAGTGATTGCAGGTGTACTTGGAATTATTTTCGGATCTCTGGGCGCTCATAAATTTATACTGGGATACAATAAGGAAGGCTTGATCATGCTGGCTATAACTGTGATCACTTCTGTGTTTACCTGGGGTATTGGTGCCTGGTTAATGGCTGTTGTTGGCCTGATTGAAGGCGTTATTTACCTGACCAAAAGCGATGCGGAATTCTATAAAACCTATCAGGAAAACAAGAAACCCTGGTTTTAAATATTGATGGATGCAAATAGTTGATGAAAAGGGTCAGGCAATAAAGCAGCAGGAAAACAAGAAAATAATTTGCGGTGTTTTTGCAATTATTTTGGGCTGTCTTGGCATACATAAATTTATTCTGGGTTATCAGAAGGAAGGAATCATCATGTTGCTTGTATCTGTATTGACCTGTGGTATAGGAGCAGGATTTATGGCCATTATCGGCCTGATAGAAGGGATCATTTACCTCACCAAATCGGATGAAGAGTTTTTTGAAACCTATCAGCTTAATCAAAAGACCTGGTTTTAATGATCAGGCAAATGGCAGTCCGGAATTTTTTGTTTTCAAAAAATTCCGGACTGTTTATTTTAAGGAATGCAGCGTATTGAACCCTGAGAAATTTGTTCTTACCTTTGGCAAAAAATAGTTTACTGTGGCTTTGATCTTAAACCTCGAAACATCGACAAAAAAATGTTCTGTCTGCCTGGCAGATAAAGGCAAGATAATTTCCCTGGAAGAAATTAATGAGGGTCAGTTCACCCATGCAGAAAAGCTGCATCTTTTTATTGAGAATGTTTTTTTAAAGTCAGGGTTATCCATGCACAGTCTGGATGCGGTTGCGGTAAGCAAAGGACCCGGATCGTACACCGGGTTAAGAATAGGTGTATCTGCAGCAAAAGGTTTGTGTTTTGCCCTTGACAAACCACTGATCGCAATAGATACCCTGGAAATTCTTGCGCGTGCAGTCAACTCAGAAAATTATGCTTTTATTGTACCCATGATCGATGCCAGGCGCATGGAAGTTTACAGTGCCGTTTTCGATGAGCAATACCAAAAGATACGTGAGACTGAGGCTGAAATCATACACGCGGATTCTTATAAAACCTTTTTGTCAAAAGGCAGGGTTTTATTTCTTGGCGACGGGGCCGGTAAATGCACGGGACTGCTGCAACACGAGCATGCCGTGTTTTTACCTGATCTATTTCCCTCGGCGAATGAAATGGCGCCGCTGGCAGAGGCCCGGTTCCTGGATTCCGGGTTTGAAGATGTTGCTTATTTTGAGCCTTATTATTTAAAGGATTTTATTGCCATTAAGCCCAGGGAC
>JBFYPZ010000069.1:0-11996 GCA_041303035.1 Flavobacteriaceae bacterium | reverse complement strand
CGCATTATATGGTGTTAGAGCTGCTAACGGAGCTATCATCATCACAACTAAAAAGGGAAAAGAAGGCCGTGCCAAATTTAGTTTTACAGCCTCAACCACCTTTAAAAATGTAAATACCACACCCGAATATCAAAAACTTTACAGAGAAGGTTTTGGAGTGACAAAACCGGGAGGACAGCCTTTTGAAACCATAGCCCAACCCAGGCAACTGTACACGCCTGAAACAGCAACAGGATTTACAAGGGTGAACAGCGGAACCATTTTCTATAACTGGGGACCTCTATTGTCAGATGATACTTATACCAATACAAATGGTACCATAGTTGATCTGAGCGGGGACAAATTCTATGACCCGATGGATTTATATAAAACGGGAATAAATACCCTCATCAATTTTAACGTAGCAGGCGCTACCGAAAAAATGGAATATTTTTTCTCTGTAGGTCGTCAGAATGAAGAAAGTACCATTCCAAACTCAGACTTCGACAAAACTACGGTTCGTTTTAACGCGGGTTACCTGATCAGCGATAAGTTAAAAATTGGTTCTTCTATCAGTTATGCCAATTCAGGAGGCCGCAGAGCCAATGGTGGCGACAAATCTGTTTCGAGTTCTCTCGCTTATTTTTCCTGGTCCTACCCTGTAAATGATTACAAAAATGCCAATGGATCTGAGCGCGATTATTCTTTGGGTATCATTGACAACCCCAGATATTACGCCGAAACAAGTAGTTTTGAAGATGACGTAAACCGTTGGATCGGCAATGTTACACTAAGCTGGGTTCCGGCAGCCTGGATGAATGTAAATTATTCAGCCCAGATAGATAACTATTCCGATCAGCGCGATCGTTTTGTCCCTGCTGACCTCGACTCGGGCTCTCAGGTTGGAGGTTTTGTAATAAATGAAAATATCAATTATTTAGGTTTGGATTCCAACCTTTTGGTAACCTTTACCCACAGTTTCAGCGATAAATTTTCTACTTCACTTCTGCTGGGTAACCAAATCTCTGACAGAGACAGGGATTACGACAGGATGTATGGTGAAAAATTGAATATCCCTTATTACAATCATATCAGTAATACTACCGTAAGAGACAATGCCAATGCCGTGAATCACGAAAGGAACGTTGGTTTGTTTGGTGAATTAAAACTGGAATACGATGACAAATTATTCCTTTCAGTCACCGGAAGAAATGACTGGCTGTCAACCTTACCTGAAGATAATAATTCTTTCTTTTACCCTTCTGTAAGCGCCTCTTATATTTTCACGGAAGACCTGTTCGCGGACAGTGATTTCTTCTCTTTCGGAAAGTTGCGGGCTTCTTATGCTGAAGTAGGTAACGGCCCGGGATTTGCTGAAACTGGACAATACATCTATCCTGCCAATAATTTCCCTTTTGGTGGTGTTGGAGGATACGCAACTTCTACCCTGGCAGGAAATTCAAACCTGAAACCGGAGCGGTCAAAATCATGGGAAGTCGGAGCTGATTTTCGTTTCTTTAAAAACAGACTTCGATTTGATTATGCCTATTATACAACCGCTGTAAGCGATCAGATCTTCAGAACCACTGTACCCAGATCGACAGGAATTGCAACTTATGTGACCAATGCAGGCGATTACGAAACCTGGGGACATGAATTGATGATAGCCGGAGATCTTATTAAAAACGACAATTGGACCTGGGAACTTATTTATAACTTCTCAACCAACGAAGGTGAAGTAACCGATCTTCCGGATGATATTGATAACATTACCTACGCATCAGACCTGGGGCCTGAAATTTTCTCACGTGTTAAAGAAGGAGATAAGATGGGCACCATGTACGGTTATAAGTACCGCAGGGAAAATGATGGTCAACTGTTTATCGGAGCTGATGGTTACCCGACTATCGATACCCGTGATGGATATGTTGTTATAGGTAATGCTTTTCCCGATTTTATTACCTCACTGGGAAGTAATCTGCGCTGGAAAAATTTCTCTTTCAATTTCCTTGTTGAATGGAAAGAAGGGGGTGATAAATACGACTGGACCAGAAGGCAAATGTTGAGGCAGGGAACCAGTATAGATACTGAATTCCGTGTGCGCACAGCAGATTATGTTTTTGAAGGCGTAATGGCCGACCCTGGCAATTCTGATAATTTTATTCCAAACACGAACCCTGCAAACCGCGGCGTAGATGAAGACTATTACAGAAGCTGGAGCAGGTACACCGGAGCTGCGGAAGTGATCCTGCAGGATGCTTCCTGGGTGAAAATACGCAATATTGGTGTTTCTTATGACTTCGCAGGACATTTCCTGAAAAAGTGGAACATCACAAATTTCATACTCACCGCAAGCGCAAATAACCTTTTGCTGTGGACTCCTTATGACGGTTATGATCCTGAAGGAAGTACCTATTCTGCCGGTAGTGGTATTTACGGATTCTCCGGACAAGGTATTCCTTTGACTGAGAACTATAGTTTTGGTATTCAAATCGGTTTTTAAATTTTTAATAAGATGAAAAAAATAATAAAAATAACAAGCCTGTTAGTTGCTATACTGGTTGGACTTGTTGCATGTAATGACGATTACTTCGATGTGAACACGCCGGCAGATTCGGTTGATGTAGATCAACTGGGAATGAAGGACCTGATGGGTCCGGTATTGTACAATACCATGCTTGCACAATACAGTTCTTCAACAGGTTACAGCAATTACAGCCAGTATATTGGCGGTTATGGTTTTACTGCACTTGGCAGAAGCACCTTTTCAGGAACCTGGGATAATGTTTATCTGAGGGTTTTACCCAATGCCAAGATCATCAGACAGAAGGCCATCGATCTCAAAGCCACCAAATACGAGGCTGTTGCCATGATAGTTGAAGCAGCCAATATGGGATTGGTAGCGGATACCTGGGATGCAGTACCTTATTTACAGGCCACCCAGCCATCACTGTACCCAAAACCTGACTTTGATGTGCAGGAAACAGTTTATAACGAGATCTTTAAGCTACTGGATCAGGCAATTGTAAAGCTGGATGGCACCGACGATTCCGGTTATAACCTGGGAAGTGAAGATCTGATCTATGGAGGAAATTACGACAAATGGAAAAGGGCTGCCTATACCCTGAAAGCCCGTTATCAGTTGCACCTCTTAAAAAAAGGCAAAGCAACCACAGCTGATATTCTTTCAAATTTAAGCAAAGGATTTACTTCCAATGCGGATAATTTTGTGATGAAATATCCTACAGACAGATTAAATCCCTGGTATCAGAATACCATCCTCACCAGAAATACCGGGAATTATTTTGAAGCACCCTGTGATCAGCTGATCAGCATGATGAATGGCAAATATTACCCTTTTAAGAGTGGAACTGTTAAAGAGGACCCGCGCTTGCCTGCTATTTTTACGAAGGCCGTTGCTGCCGACCCCTGGAGAGGTGGTGTAAGCGGTGGAACCGGACAGTCATCTGATGGTCAGCCTCTGAATACCTTTTTTAAAGATGGTGGTTACTACACCACATCTACGGCTCCATTGGTATTGATTACTTATGCAGAAGCCTTGTTTATTAAAGCTGAAGCGCATTTCCTGGCAGGAGGTGGAACAACCACAAGTACAGGAACAAATGCCGATGCTTACAATGCATATAAATTGGGTATTGCTGCCAGTATGGCACAAATCGGAGTTTCCGGCACAGCTTATCTTGCTGATACCTCTGTTGACGTTGGTGCTGCAAATCTGATGTTAAATCATATCATGAAAGAAAAATTTATTGCCAATATCCTGAATTCAGAAACCTACAATGACTACAGACGCTATAATTTCTCTTCAGATGTATTCAAAGGATTAAAAGTGAGACTAGGTTCAGAAGCTGAAGATCCTGAATTTGTCGGACAATGGTACAAGAGGGGTGATTACCCTGTTTCCGAAAGAAATGCAAATCCGGATGTGGTTGCTGAATTTGAGGAATCACCCGTAACTCACGTTTGGTGGGCACAATAAATCAACTAATCACTTAATTTTAATAAACCTCAGGAGCTTTGCTTTTGGGGTTTATTTTTTATAAAAGTTCATCGTATCGATATAATTCCATACCCCAGGCGGCAACATAGACCTTATATCTTTTTTCTGCTTTATCGCATTTCGGATAAAGGTTGATGATATTTCAACCACCGGCGCCTCAACCCGGTGAAGCTTGCCTTTTATTGGCATTTGGTCATCCTGAGTTTCACTATATATACGGGGATAGTAATAAACAGCATAATTTTCCAGCAAGGCCTCATAATTCTTCCATTTGTGCAGGGTCTTCAGATTATCTTCCCCCATGATCAGTACAAACTCATGTTCAGGATACTTTTCACTTAGGTAGGCCAGCGTGTTTATGGTATAATTGGGTTGTGGCAGGCCAAACTCGATGTTCGACGCCTTAAGCCGGGGATAATCTTCTGTTGCCTCCTCTACCATTCTGTAACGGTGCAGATCAGGCAAAAGTGATTGTTTGACTTTTAAAGGATTGTGTGGTGTGACTACAAACCATACTTCTCCAAGATCGGTAAATTCAACCATATAACTGCCTATGATCAGATGGCCGATATGAACAGGATTAAACGTGCCGAAAAATAATCCAACCTTCATTTATCTATGTTTTCTTTAAAAAGGTCTCAACCAGTCGTTTTGCCTCTTTTTTTGCTGTTGCGAGATCATCATTGATCAAAATGACATCAAAATCAGTTGCGAATTTGAGTTCTTTCTCTGCTTTGTTCAAACGTTCAAGTATCTTCTCTTCCGTCTCAGTCTTTCTGTTCCTCAATCGCTGTTCCATTACTTCTAAAGAAGGAGGCTGAACAAAAATGGCGAGGGTGTTTTCAGGGTACTTGTTCTTAATACGCAAACCACCCACTACATCAATATCAAAAATAACGGCCCTGCCCTCTTTCCAGATCCTTTCAACTTCTTCTTGCAGCGTTCCGTAATAATTGTCTTTATAAACTTCCTCCCATTCCAGAAAATCATTGTTCTTAATGTGTTTCTCAAATGCTTCCTTCGACAAGAAATAATAGTCCCTGCCATGTTCTTCCTGAGCGCGCCTCGGACGGGAAGTAGCCGAAACCGAAAATCCAAGGTTCAACTCTTTCTGCTCCAGGAGATGATGTACAATAGTCGTTTTACCGGAGCCGGACGGTGCGGAGAACACAATCAATTTGCCTTGCTTCGGATTCATATCAGAGGATGTTCAAAAGTTGCTCCTTGATCTTTTCCAGCTCGTCTTTCATTTGCACCACCAGATTCTGCATGGGGGCATAATTGGCTTTAGAACCGATTGTATTGATTTCCCTGCCTATCTCCTGAGAAATAAATCCCAGTTTTTTACCGTTCGAAATAGCTGACTTCAATTCCATTTTAAAATAATCCAAATGGTTGGTCAATCTTATTTTCTCTTCGGTAATGTCAAGTTTTTCCAGGTAATAGATCATCTCCTGCTCAAACCTGTTTTCATCAACAGTTAATTTCAGGTCGGTTATGGCCTTATACAATCTCTCTCTGACTTGCTTTAATCTATCAGCATCTTCCTCCAGTACTTTCTTTAACAAGCCTTCTATTGATTCTATTCGGAACAGCAGGTCTTTAGCCAGGTATTTGCCTTCCTCCAGTCTGAATTGTTTCAAATTGGAAATACTGTCCTGTACAGATTCCCAGATCAGATCCCACTCCTTATCATCGAGCTCCTCCCTTTCAGATTTTAATACATCGGGCAGCCTCATGGCTATGGCAAGATAATCCTCATCCTTATTATCATGAATACTCTGTAGTTGCCTGATATAACTCTGCACCAAAGCCTGGTTGATCTTTCCGGTGACCTCATCAGCAGAAACTTCCATATAAATGCTCAAATCGATCTTACCCCTTTCCAGTTCCGAGGAGATCAGCCTTCTCAGGTCATTTTCCTTTTCCCGGTAAAGAGAAGGGATCCTGGTGTTTACATCCAGGTTTTTACTGTTCAGGGATTTAATTTCAATACTGATTTTTTTTGCCGGTAATTGCAGGGTTGATTTGCCAAATCCGGTCATTGATTGTATCATAAAGACTGTTTTAATCAACAAAAATACGCAATTTCTCACAAAGCTGCGTTTGGCTTTCAAATTGCTTCTTTGCTCTTATGATGCCTCTTCTTTTGTTTGACGGGTTACCAGATAAACACCGAAGAAAATCAACAGGGTGGCTGTGATCTTGATCTCATCCAAAGAATCGCTGCCCGCCCAGATGGCATAAAAACTAGCGATGACGGGTTGCAGATAAATAAAAATGCTCAGGGTGGTTGCCTTAAGTTTTCTGATGGCAAAGATGTTGAATAAGTAAGTGATAAAGGTGAGCACGACAACTACATATAAAATCTTGAGGATGATCTCGCCCGGTAATTCAGACCAGCTGATCTGATTTACTTCTGAAAGTCCAAACGGAATCACCATGAATAATCCGAACAGATAGATCCACTTCGACAGAGTGATCGGATTGTATTTCTGGGTCAGACTTCGGGTGAGTATGAGATAAAGAGAATAGGATGCCGCATTGATAAAGACCAGAAAATTACCCCAGGCATTGCTGCCCCCGCTGCCGAGCTCCCGCCCGTACAAAATGAGAAGCAGGGCACCGGCCATACCTATTAAAATGCCGAAGATTTTAGATTTTGAGGTTTTTTCGCGAATGAGAAAAGCTGAAAACGACAGTACAAAAATAGGTGTCGTTACCATGATTACAGCTGCACTTATTGGGGTCGTCAGGCTCAGGCCCTTAAAAAAGGTGAGCATGTTCAAAGCTATACCAAATACTGAGGCAAGGAAAATTCTCAGAAAATCCTGAAAATCAATTTTTTCTCTTTGAACAAGCAGTGCGGCAAGCCAAAATAAAACAGTGGTACCCGATACCCGAAGCAGAATAAAGCCATAGGGTTTTACATACTGAGGCATAACATCCTTTGCAATGGTAAATCCGACTCCATAGAAAACGGAGGCCAAAAAAGCCAGAAGAAAAGCAATTTTCCGGGATCCCAATGCTTCAGGTATTTAAAAAACAGAACCACGGAGATTTCCGTGGTTCGATATAAAAATTAAAAATACAATTATACAACAGCATTGTATCTTTTTAAAACTTCATCCCAATTGATCACATTGTAAAAAGCACTGATATAATCCGGGCGTCTGTTCTGATAGTGCAGGTAATAGGCATGCTCCCAAACATCCAGTCCCAAAATAGGTGTTCCTGTGCATCCTGTATTGGGCATCAGGGGATTGTCCTGGTTAGGGGTAGAACAAACTTCCAGCTTACCTCCCTTATGTGCGCACAACCAGGCCCAGCCTGAGCCAAACCGGGTAGCAGCAGCCTTGGAGAAAAGTTCCTTAAATCCTTCAAAACCTTTAAATTCATTATCGATGGCAGTAGCCAGTTTTCCTGATGGAGTTCCTCCTCCGTTGGGAGACATTACCTCCCAGAACAAATTGTGGTTGTAAAACCCTCCTCCGTTGTTGCGGACGGCCATATTGGTCATATCCAGTTTGGCGAGAATTTCCTCGATCGTTTTGCCTTCCAGATCGGTGCCTGCAATCGCAGCATTCAGATTGGTAGTATATGCGTTATGATGTTTCGTATGGTGGATCTCCATGGTTCTGGCATCGATATATGGTTCAAGAGCATCATAGGCATAGGGTAATTTGGGCAATTGAAATGACATAATTTTTAGATTTTAGTTGTTATTGTTTTTACTTTACTCAAAGATACACAGAAAAAAACTTTAAAAAACAGGGTATGGCATAGAAAAAAAGAATGGGTTTATTTGTATTATTTATTTACTTCTGCCAGTCTGAGTGTGTGCAAGGCTTTTGCAACCTCGTTATAAGACACGGTCTTTTGTTGAAACTGGAGCGACAACACCTTTTTTTCAGATACATTGGCCTCTAACTGGTTGAGGATATTCATCAAATGCATTTTCATATGCCCCTGCTGAATCCCGGTTGTCGTAAGCGCTTTCAAGGCGGCAAAATTCTGTGCCAGACCGGCTACTGCAACGATTTGCATCAATTCTCTAGCCGAAGGTTGCCCGAGGATCTCCAGCGATAATTTTGCGAGCGGGTGCAATTTGGTTAAACCACCTACCGTTCCCAGGGCCAAAGGAATTTCGATCCAGAAATAAAATACCCCATTTTCAATTCTGGCATCTGTCAGGCTCCTGTATTTTCCGCTTTTTGCAGCATAGGCATGTGCCCCGGCAGCTATCGCCCTGAAATCATTTCCGGTTGCCAAAACTACGGCGTCAATCCCGTTCATGATCCCTTTGTTGTGCGTTACTGCTCTGTAGGGTTCAACCTGCGCTATCCTAACAGCCTGGACAAATTTTTCAGCATAGTAGGCGGGATTTTCATCAAAAAAATCTTCAACAGGACAACTCACTTCTGCCCTGACCAAGCATTCGGGTACATAATTGGACAAAATACTCATCACCACCCTGATCTGCTCATTTTTAAATGTCTCCGCTATCCTTTCGAGGCAGGAATTGATGAAATTCGCCCCCATGCTGTCTATGGTTTCAAAGGTAACATGCAGCTGGTAGTAATGATCGAGCTCCGCGGTCTTATTCATTAATTCAATATCTATTATTCCACCTCCGCGACTGCGCATATTTTCAGTGAGATCATCCGTAGCCCGGATGAGTTTTTCCTTATTTTGATCGAAATAGATCCGGAGATCTTTTTCTTTCCCTTCGAACAAAAAATGCACCTGTCCCACCTTGGTCGTAGAGATCACCCTGGCATGAAAGCCCCCGCGGGTACTCCAGAATTTTGAAACCAGCGAAGCCGCGGCAACAACCGAACTTTCTTCAATGCTCATGGGTATGGCATAGACCTTGCCGTTGATTACAAAATTGGGTGCTATAGCATAGGGAATCAAAAAATTAGAAACCGTATTTTCTACGAATTCATCGTGCAGATCCTGAAGTTTTTGATCGGTGAGTATATATTGCCTTAAAATCCTGAGTCCGGATTGTTTATCAGTAAAGTAATTTTCCGCCAGCCATTGAATTTTTTGTTCTTTCGTAAATTTTGAAAAACCGGCAACGATCTTCGGCATACCTATCTCTTTAAATTCATACCAAAGATAATCATTAGCTGAGGAATGTGGTCAAATTATAACAAATATCATCTTTCATTCCATATTTTTTACGTAAAATTGGACTGCCTTTTTATAGAAAATTTTTATGGCCAAATCTTTTTTGCTGTTTTTTCTTCTTATTGCAGCCTCCCATGCTCAGCAAAAAATTACCCTTGAAGATATTTATACCAACAACACCTTTGCCACAGAAGGCCTCCCATCATTTCATTTCATGTATAACAGTGATTCTATTATCAGTATGCGTACTGATCAGCATGGAGCTGCTTTACAAAAATACAGTTTTGAAAACCCCGACAGAATTGAAACCATCCTGGACAGCAGGAATCTTGAAGAAATGAACTCTTTTGACAGTTATCAGTTCAGCAGTGATGAATCTAAAATAATCGTCGGCACCCATTCCGAAAAAATATTCCGCCGTTCAAGTCGGGCTGACTTCTATGTATATGACCGCCTTACAAAAAAGCTTTCAAGAATTGCAGCCTACAAAATTCAGGAACCCCTTTTCTCCCCTGACGGATTAAAAGTTGCCTATGCTTTTGAGAATAATTTGTATGTTAAGGATTTGATTTCTGGCAAAGCAACACAAATAACTTCTGACGGAGAAATCAATAAAATCATCAATGGCATTACGGACTGGGTATATGAAGAGGAATTTTATTTTGTGCGCGCATTTGAATGGAATACCGGTTCAGATAAAATTGCATATATCCGGTTTGATGAAAGCGAGGTGCCTCAGTTTGTAATGGATAAGTATGGCAATGAATTATATCCGGGACAAATGGTATTTAAATATCCGAAAGCCGGTGAAAAAAATTCGGAAGTGAGCCTTCATCTTTACGACCTGAAGACTGCCAAAAGCGCAAAAGTTGATCTGGGTAATAACCTGCAGCATTACATCCCGGGAATACAGTGGTCCAATGATCCGAATACCCTGGCAGTGACTACCCTGAACCGCCATCAGAACAATATGAACCTGCTCTTTGTGGACAGTAAAACCCTGAAATCGAGACTGGTGCTCAATGAAAAAGATGCAGCCTATATCAAATTAGCCGATGACCTCACTTTCCTGCACGACAACAGTTATATATGGTCAAGTGAAAGAGACGGGTTTAATCATTTATACCATTACGATAAGACCGGTAAATTAATAAATCAGATCACAAAAGGAAATTGGGAAGTAACCGACTTTTTTGGTTTTAACGGACAGACACAAACGGTTTTCTACCAGTCAACTGAGGAGGGGTCTACAAACAGAGGTCTCTATTCCATCGGTATTACAGGAAATAATAAAAAAAAACTGAGCAAAAATACGGGTACGAACAGCGCTGTTTTTAGCAGCAGCTTTCAGTATTATATCAATACCTTTTCCAGTACAGACAGGCCCTTCGTTTATACTTTAAATGATTCTTCAACAGGAGAGGTAATTAAAGAAATCAAAAATAACGATGCCCTGAAGGCAAAAACCGGTCTTTACCAGGTACCTGTGAAGGAAATTTCTCTATTGCAAACAAAGAACGGGGATTTCAATATGCTCATGATGAAACCAAATGATTTTGACCCTGCCAAAGAATACCCATTGCTCATGTACCAGTATTCGGGACCGGGTTCTCAGTCTGTGAGCAACAGCTGGTATAATCACCGCGATTTTTTTCATGCCACGCTGGTCCAGGAAGGCTTTATTGTTGCTATTGTCGATGGGCGGGGTACCGGATTTAAAGGCAGAGATTTTAAAAAAATGACCTACAAACAACTGGGAAAATATGAGGTTGAAGACCAGATCGAAGCCGCTTTGGTTTTGGGTAAAGAGCCTTTTATTGACGAAGACAGGATAGGTATCTGGGGCGGAAGTTATGGCGGTTATATGAGTTGCCTGGCGATTACAAAAGGTGCAGATGTTTTTGAAATGGCCATAGCCTTGGCTCCTGTCACTTCATGGCGTTATTATGATACGGTATATACAGAACGCTATATGCAGACTCCTCAGGAAAATCCCCTGGGATATGACGAAAATTCACCCCTTAACTTTGCGCATCTGCTGAGGGGAGACTTGCTGATTATTCATGGAACCGGTGACGACAATGTACATGTACAGAATTCCATGCAGATGGCAAATGCACTTATTACAGCAAATAAAGACTTTGAATTCTTCGTTTATCCCGACCGTTCACACGGAATTTCCGAAGGAAAAAATACCCGTGTACATTTGTACAGAAAAATGTCTAAATTTATCCATGAAAGTATCGGAAAAAGTGCGGAACCATGAAAAATTAAACTTTACATACAACCAATTCAATAATTCAAATAAAACATTATTATGACAAACAAAACAATCGAAAAAGGACACCCAAAAGCGCTCAGTACCTTGTTTGCTACTGAAATGTGGGAACGATTCAGTTATTATGGAATGCGCGCATTATTAACCCTGTATCTGACCGCTGAATTGGTTAACGGTGGATTTGGTTTAAGCAGAGAAGAAGCATTATCGCTCTACGCTATCTTTACCGGACTCGTTTATCTGACCCCGATTCTGGGTGGTTATGTATCTGATAAATTCCTGGGTAAACGAAAAACTGTTTACATTGGAGGAATCGTCATGGCCATAGGCCAGGCTTTGCTGGCCGCCAGTGCATTCTTGTCGAGCACACTGGATGTGGAATCCCGTTTGCTTCTCTTTAATTTTGGCTTAGGTGTACTCATCATTGGTAACGGTTTTTTTAAGCCAAATATCTCAACCATAGTAGGGGAGTTTTACGATGATAATGACCCGAGAAAGGATGCTGCTTTCAATATATTCTATATGGGTATCAACCTTGGCGCCATTTTAGGCCCGTTTATTGCCGGTGCTTTGGGAGAAAAT
>JBFYPZ010000068.1:0-12141 GCA_041303035.1 Flavobacteriaceae bacterium | reverse complement strand
CAGGGATTGAATAAGGGCGTTAAACAATATAAAAGAAGTGAAAAAAAATCAGAAAAATCATTTTTATTTCATTCATGGCTTATTATCGAGTTCCACCCGCTTTTCAGCACATTCCAGTGGGGCCGCTAGGCACAGTTCCGCAATTTAATCGAGGGTTTTTAATGACTAGAGTGCAAGGGGCTGGGGTTTTAGGAGAAACGCATTATCACGCAAATCCTCAAGTCCTATGGAGTACACTGTTTGGACTTCCAAACTATGAATTAGAGGAGTTTTTAGAAGAAGCTAAAACAAGTCGGGAGTATGCAATAACGCCATTGGGGGCCAGAGCTCAACAAAATGAACAATTAGGGTTTGCTATGACTGGAAATTCCAAAAATTGGAGAGAGGTTCCGCCTCAAAGGGTGACGGCGCACTCTAAGGCGATCAATTATAACATGCCTCAATTTATGGCTCTAGGGCAAGGGTTTAATAGTTGGCAGTATGCTCACGACATAGCGGCAGAGATCTTGCAATTGATACCAAACGATGTCACAGCGCTAATGGTATCTTGGTTGTTTAGTGATCAATACGGCTTAACTCGAAGGACAACGGATTTGTTTTCATTAGATGTGATCGTGATAGTTTTGAAGGATTTTTTAGATATTATGCTAGCTCACTATGCTCACGATTTAGGCCAGGAGGGATTTCATGGGGTGACCGGAATTGTTTTGCAAGCGGTTAGGATTTATTATGTGTATTCTCCGATAGCAGGGGCTCCACTGCTAAATAGGCCTGTTTTTGGAAATGATGGTGTTACAGTAGAGAAGTATATGGATCATTTATCTTTAGAACACAGTCAAACTAGCAAGGTTCTGTTTCAAGGCCTAAGGAATTTTTTAAAAAGAAAGGATTTCGGGCTATATATTCCAAGGTCAAGGAAAAATTGTATATTGGAGTGCTTAATTGTGAATAAAAACTATGGCAAGTATAAAGAACAAGGATTTCCGGCAAAAACAATATCAAAAACAGTTGAAACTATGCGGACCAAGCTTAATCACATTAAAGGTCGAGACCCTGAGGAAACAATGACTTTTGGAGACACAATCTCAGCATATAAACAATGGATTGCCGCAGATAAAAGAATTAAGAACAATGAACGGAAACAATTTGAGATTTGGGCATATGATTTTCACATGAGTGACATCGTATCGGATTTCGAGCTTGATTATGTTCCAGTGAGGCAATTATCGGTTACAAGAGCATTTTTTATCATAATTTTAAATCATTGCTGCTTGCTTGTGCCTAATGAGTTTAAAGGCTGGGATGATTCAATGAAAATAAAGAATGAAGAAATTACAGAATTAATTAAGGTTCCTATTCGAAACAATTATGCTAACCGAGTACCTCTTCAGGTGGGAACATTTGATATTGAAACATATGTCCACGATTTCGAACAAGTTCCATTCATGTGCGGGATGTTTCTATTTAATCAGTATCAAGTTTTTAAGGGACCCGCATGTTGCCAGGAGTTTGCAACGATTTTAAAAAGAGTAGCATACGCAAACCGCCAAAACATACTATTGTTTGCACACAATGGAGGAAAGTTTGACTTTTATCTAGTGCTAAAGACTCTACTTCAAGCGAGGTTTCAATATGTGGAGTCTATTATCAAAGGAAATCGGATTTACCGAATGAAATTCTTTTTGCATTATGGAGAATCTACGGATAGAAATCAAGGCATCTACATAATTTTGCAAGATATGTATACACTTGTTCCCATGAGTTTAAAATCCGCAACAGAGGCATTTCAGACAGCTGTGAAGAAAAAAGAACTAGACCAAAAAGTGTTCAACTGGAAGATGATAGATTCAACCAATTACGCACAGTTTTACGACGTATTGGCTGAATACTTGGAAAACGATTGTGTGTCTTTATATCACTTATTTGTAATTTACAGTGGGTGGATACGGGTTAACTTAGACATAGACATCAAGTTTTCATGTTCCCTGTCAAGCATTTCAAAAGAATATTTCCTTTCCAAGTACTATAACGAAGGTTCAACTCCCATATACATCCTCAACGAGTATTATTACAAAAAGATAAAAAAGGCATATATGGGGGGAAGATGTGATTGCTTTTGCGAGGGCAAGGTCAAGAATCTTTATTATTACGATTTTAACAGCCTGTATCCATATGCCATGCTGAATCCTATGCCTGTAGGCCAGCCAGCTATATTCCGGGACTTTCGCAATTTCAATCTATCTTCCTTTTTCGGATTTATCAAAGTTCAAATTACGGGGATGAAAATGGGCCACAAATTCGGAGTCTTTCCTATCCGGGGGAAAACAGGCCTTTTTTTTCCAATTATAGATTGTGGAACAAGCACGTGGATATTTTCTGAAGAACTTAAGTCTTTTGAGTATTTATATACTTGGAAACCGATTAAAGCTATTCGATTCGATAAAGCAGATCTTTTCAGCAACTTCGTCGAAACACTATATAAATTAAAAGCTGAGGCTACTCGAAATAAGGATCCGGTTAAACGGCTCATAGCTAAACTGTTGCTTAATTCTGCATATGGATTTTGGGGACTGAAAAGGGATTTGAGGACTAAAATATTTCACGACAGGAAAAACAATACTCAAAATGTGGAAGATTTCAGGCAAAAGTTAATGCTAGCAAACTGGTATTTAGATGAAGTTGTGCTGGATCATGATAATTACTGGCTTTGTAAAGAGTATTGCCCATCTAAATCTTCGAATGTTGCAATAGCTGCAGCTGTAACTGCATATGCCAGAATCACGTTAAACACACTTATCCTTGAGATCCAAAAAGAAGGGGGAACTGTTGCATATTGCGACACAGATTCTGTTTTTACAACATTATGCCTAGAACAGCATCCCGCGTTCGCAAAGTACTTTGATGTTCAGCAACCCGAAAAGCTTGGCCTTTTAAAAAACGAGTTAGGCCCGAACAAAAAGATTACAGAAGCTGTATTTTTGGGACCAAAGTTCTACGCATATTTGTTTGACAATGTTCAAGCTATTAAAATGCGAGGGTTTCCGCAAAAGAAATACTTGAAAAAAAGCATTGACGGAAACCTCAAAGAAATCGTTTTCGAAGATCCAGACCAAGGAGGCACTGAACATTTAAAATATTCAGATTTGGTTCTAGTTTTGGAAAATGGGTATAAAGTGGTGGAGAAACGAGATGAAATGAAGGTTTCATTGAAGTGCTGGTTTTCCGACTTTTCAGCCGTGGAAGTTCGGAAAAAAGAAATCAATTATGAAGCGAAAAACAAAAAGATGGAAAAGATAGACGGCAATGAGCTCGTCGCTGTGACGACTTCCACGTTAATATCCAGAAAGGACTTGAAACGGAAAAAAGATTAATCTGAAAGCTCGGCAAGTTCAATGACGGCAGATGGGGCCTTTTTCGTTTTCGTTTTCGTCTTCGAGTTCCTTTTTCTTTTTTTCTTTTGCTTTTCTTTTTCCTTTTTTGAGTTTTCTTTTTCCTTTTTTTTAGCATCATCATCATCCGTTTCAACAAGAGCCTCTTCAATCAGAACATTTAGATCTTGTGTACTATCTAGCTCTTCTTTTTTTTCCTGTTGCGTTTTAGAAGGAAACATATCTAAGGTGGGCTTCAAAGACAAAAGAATGCTTTCTCTCTTATCTCTTGGTAAGTCAGGAAGAGTATCCAATAATATCCTTTCAATGTTGGCGTAGTCTCCTTTTTCAGCATAGAGCAAGGTCCATCCTTTTTCATAGGTGTTGTATGCGGCATGAACTAGCTGCTGGTTCAGGATGTTTTCCATTCTGCGGTTCTTTTTAAAATTTTTCTTGCAAAGTGAAAACGAACATGACACTCGGTACTTGAAATCAGGAGTGGGGAGACGCTTAATAAGAAAATCAAATAAGCTTGAACAAAATTCCTGATTAGCTAACGCCTGATGGGTCATAAAAAACGGAATCCAGGTGCTCACTATGACCCACTCCCCCTTTTTCAACAATAGTTCAATATCGTCAGCTGCTCGTAGCAAGTCAAGCATTAAGATGTTCAAATGCTCGGCAATGTGGCTTGACAGCTTAATAATGAGGTCTTTGTACTTCGGATTTCTAGGACTGCTAAACAAATGAGAAGCAACACCTAATGATGAGTAGCTATTTAGTGCCAGAGATAGAAAGGCTGCCAAGTCCTCTTTTCCAGAATATTTAGGGCCTTCTATCACAATGAGTTTTCCTCTAGTTGGAGCTGATTCTTGTTTATTTGATTCCATGATGTGAGAAAGAAAAAATGATTTTTTCTGAAAAAAATGATTCTTTTAAACCGGGCGGTTAATCTTCTTTTTTGGTTTGACTTGAAGTAAAGTGAATATCGGTATCTAGATCTTTTTCCGAATCTAAAACAATGCTATCTAGCATAGCATTGTTTTCCGCACTCGTTTGAGCATGCCGAACGTTGAGAGCGTCATCTTTGGCGATTTTATCAATTCTTTTATTAAGCCTATAATAAATTCTGGCAACCGCTTTTTCGTTTCTTTTATTCCGTTTGAGTTGCTTGTAAAGAAAAAAAACCAAAGTAAAAATGAAAAGAAGTAGCAGGAATCCAAGCAGGTGGTCTCCAAAGCTTGATCCCGCGTTTTCAAACTTGGATATGGGAACCTCTGGAACTTCAACTGTAACCGATTTGGCCATAAAAAAGAAAAATGATTTTTTAATTATGAGAAAACCATCCAAGACCATCGAGCCAATGCATAGCAAGAATAATTCTTTGAGGCGCCATAAGTTCTGGACAAGCCGCAAGTGGATATGCAACTTCCATAACATGAAAAACATCTTCTATACTTGAACTAGTATTGAGACCTCCCGGGTACCCATAATCACCATAACTGAAATGATTAAATTCAGTTCTAATAGAACCAAGAAGCGAATTAAGTGCAGTATCATGATTTCCAACTGTTGCTTCAAGTGTAGACACTCTTCCTCCTAATCCAAATTCTGTTTCAAGATTTGAGATCCTGGTATTATAAGCCTCCATAAGTTCTACTAGTGCAGCATGTTGCACACTGATTGTTTTCACGAGTGATGCAAGATATAGAAGAAGACTTGATTGATCCAGTTCATTATGATCCTGAGGTTGACTTAAAAATAACGGCACAGTTGTGGCGCTAGTTAATCGAGGCTGAGGATGATCAGCGTATTCTTCTCCCAAAGGATGTGTCTCTTCAGTCCATTTAATGAGATGAGGGTTGAAATGATCCTTAAAATCTGTAAACATGGTTTCCCAATCCGGATGGTCAGGGTCAAGTAAAACATTAGTTCCAAGTTCTAGGTCGTTTGGGACGGTATCCGAATGCTTAACAAGCTCATATTCATTAGATGGCATTTTCACAAAGCCTCCAGCTATGTATCCTGTAACTCGAGTAGGCATATACTGAAAAAACATCGGAGCTGAGAGAGCTGGACTCCCTTTATAATGATGAATACTCCAGTCATCAACGTGATTGTCCCAATATATTCCCGATTTTAGAGAATAGTATCTTCGAGTTGCCCATTTTTCTCTATCCGTGGGGTATCTAGATTTATTCGTGCTGTCCCAATTCTTCTCATCTTCAGCTTGAGCTAACGTCTTCCAATCTTCATATAATGCGTTTGTTGTACCAACGGCATTGCCGACGTCTCCCGTTCTTAAACGATATCGGATAGAACTGTTCGGGATTATATTTAGACGATCTGGAAGATTTGTTAAAAAAACGTCCGATGTAAGCACCTGCCCCGTATCTTCCACATTATCCGGGATTTCAAAATTGAAATCTTTAGGGTCATCTGCATTCACCAAAGCCCATAGTTCTTCCGAGTCCTCGTCGCCAAATTTAATCGTTTTCAAATGCTTCATGAAAAAAAAGAAAAATGAAAATTCATTTTTTTGTATGCTTGAAAAAAAGTATAGCGTTTATTTTGACAATAAAACAGTGGGGGCTAGATCCATCCCGAATTTAAGCACCACTTTGAAAGAAGTAAGCCCCGAATCTTATTATGTGGTTAACAAGCAACTTGACCAAAATTTATGCGGAGTTCAAGGGGTTCAATGCAATTTTTTATCCGTAGCTAACTCAATAAACAACGTTCGGAGTACGGAACCTGTGGAATTATATACCGAATATGGAATTCGAACTATTGTTTTTCCGGATAGCTTTTATGGGTATAGCCACTATGTCCAACTTGGGACTGACATCCAGACTTTAATTCGTTTAGCTTTAACCGATCTTGGGGTTCCAAATCCTGAGCATTTTACAGTCACCACAACCAATAGTGGGTATACAACTATGCAGTGGGCTGGGACTACAACATATCTCAGATTTGAGTTATCTGCCCACACAGTTTTTTACGTGCTAGGATATTCTAATTTAATCTACACTCTGAATGAAGTTCATACCACACCTTCAACGATAAAAAGTGAAGCAACATATGATCCTTATCGAAATTTAAGGACTGTTTGGGTATATGCAAATTTTGCAGGGGGGAATTCAAACTGGCATTTCTCAAAAGATATAGAAGATCCTTGGATGATTTTTCCTTTAAATTATACTGAAAACGAAACTGTCACCACCACACTCAGCGGGGCCGCTTTGGATGGCCTATATAAGACATATTTCCCAGTCCAAAAAAGCATATCTGCGATTGAATTGCGATTTTATTCTTATACTGGAGAAGACGAAAATCCTTTTATTCCTTTTCCATTTAGTTCAAATGAAATATCAGGGTGCATAACTTTCTTGTGGGATTAATAAATTCTCGCTCTTCCCCGTTCCATATCGATTGAGAAATTGGAAGACCTTTTTCTTGTTATTTCTTTAGAAACATCCTCTACTTGACGGCCTCCTTCTATAGCAGCTGCAGCTCCTCTGCCATATGGGCCCATAGTTGATATGAGAGGAGCCTGCTCCTTAACTATATCCCAACTCTTGCCAAGCATGCCTCCTGTTGATTTGTTAAATTTTGAAATTCCTTTACTCACACCTCCAACAAATTTTTTAACTGGTTTTATTGACCCTGCGATTTTTCCCACCGGCTTCAAAACCGAAGAAACTGATTGACCCATGATGAAAAAAAGAAATGAAAAAATGAAATGAAATGAAATCTTCTTATTCGAGTTTGGCAAATCCTCCTTTGCGAATGATGTATATCACATTCCTTCCAAACCAAGTGTGAAGCATAATTGGATTTTTCTCTGTGCTATGTATGTCTGATTCGATGGGACTGTCATCTCCTTTAATCGTTTGAGTAATTTTAGTGGATTTCGTTGAAATACCGCTAATAATGCTATCCGTTTGAGTTAATGTTGAAAAGTCTATAGCTGAACACCCGAGGGGGACGAAGTATTGGTATGGCATAAACGACATAGTTTCAAGTCCATTATCATCATACTTTCCATAGTACTCCATAAAAAGTTTGTATAGGGTAAGAAGTGAAGTGACTCCGTTTTGATATGGCCAGTTATATCCTGCGAAATTCCAAGAATAATTAAAGTCTCCGGAAATTAATTTGGAATATGGACTATATCCGAGCGCCGTTCTCAGCATTTTATCGGTTGTTGAGTTTGAGGGCAGTTTAATGAGAGCTATTTGAAAAACATTCTTCACATTTCTCCACCTTGCTGAATATTCGAGATAATCAATGTATGAACTGCTCATAGAACGATTTAGCATGTTTTGAATATACTCATAACACACCGAGGTAAAAACAACAGGTGTATCATCTAGATTTTGAACATTTAAAGCTTTCATAGCTTCTATATCGAGCACCACCTCTGTCAAATAACTGTCTGTGAAAGAAAGCACGTTTGAAACATTTGCAGAGTGTTTCAGGTATTGTACACTCTCTTGTAAGTACCAAGTTAATCTAATGGGATCGCTCAGCATATAACATGGAAAATACCCGCAAGCCTCGAGAATTGTTACGATTGGAATTTGGATTGGAATTTCGATGTATTTAACAACATTTGTGGCCTGTGGATCTTCCTCCTCTGCATCAAGAATTAATCTATTAATTAGGGTCTCCGCAGGTATGAGCCGAGTAATACTATATGTCCCCGCATTCATAGTACAAGACAAGATTGAATTATAATCTTGAAACCTCCAAGTTAGAGCATCTTTGAGGATGGCTGCACCTGTATCCTTGATGAAAGATTGTAGGCTATAAAATAGCCCATATGCATCCATAGTGTGCAAATCGACGGAACCGATTTTCTCTGTAAACTTTTCAAATATTGAAATTGTGTTATACGGCAGCTCAAATTCGAACAGATATCCACCATTCGTATTAGCCTGATAATCCAGGGCTGCTTGCATGTTTGGAATAACGAATTCTATTCTAAAAATCGCTGTAAGCATGGCCTTATTGAAATTGAGGAAATGATAAAAATTCTTCGAATATATTTCAAATTGCAAAGGAGCACTAGATGTATATTTATCCTGAATCACATATGGCTGAATTGTGATATTTTCTCTCATATGATCCCGAATCATAACAAGAGGTTGCTGCTGAGCTCTTTTTATGTTGTTAATGTCCCATGTTTCAACATAATCATCCATGGCTGACATTTGAAAAAAACGAAAAAAAGAAAAATGAAATTTCAAAAACGAAGTAATTTTTTATCGTAAGCAAGTGAGGACGTGGAGGGTATCGCTGGTACTTTTGATGTGCTCTGAGCCTTTTTTGAGTTCTTTTTTAAAGGATGTATATCTCCTTTTTTGATTGAAAATTCTGCAACTTGAGCTCTTTTCTTTAGATACTTCATTTTATACTTGGTTTTATAGAAATTTTTAGCTTGGTCTAGTATGTCTGGATTGTTCAATATTGACGGTCCTCCAGATCTTTCGGCATTCCCATAATTCCTTGTCCTTTCTTCATTAACTGTTCTAGCTTCTTCATTTCTGCGTTGCTCATAAGAGTCGAAATCACTTTTTTCTTTTTCGCCACTATATCTCTCGAGATTATGTCTGTCGGGTACCGCTCTTTCGGTTCTAGAAGGATCTCCGGTTCTGGTACTTTCAGGCTTTCTAATTGGTTTTTTACGAGGCTGATATGTATCAAAAATTGAAGACATATGAAAAATGAAAAAATTAAAATACCCGTAGGATAATTAAATTCTGTAAAATCTGTTTCAAATGGTGTGCTTTTTATGCCTTGTTTAATGGCATATGAAGTCATTGCTTTTTCCCGATCTGCCGCTTGTTGAGCTCCTGAACTATAATAATCTACGCCTCCTGTTCTTGGAAGAATATTCCTATGCTGAGAAATAGGAACTCTGCGCAGAGGCCCAAATAATTCATAGTCCTCGTATATGTGCCTGAGGGATCTATTCCGCATAAGAATATTATTTAACGTTTCTCCATACTCTCCCGTTTCTTTCAGATCGTCTTCTTCATATGGCCTAAAAACGGTATCCAATCCTTCTTGGATCCCTAAAACTCCAAGCACTTTATCTTTTTCCAAAGTAACATCTAGAGGACTTAAATTCTCAAGTCCGGGAGGTAAGTATAAAGTCCGTGTTTCTGAATAGGACTGCCTAGTTTGACCCTCCATTCTTCGGCCGGCTTTCTCCATAGCCTCTTCCTGTTTTTGTTGTTCTCTCAAGGGATTTACTGGACCTTGAGCCCGCATCCTCCGTGCTCTCAGCTGAGGATCTTCAATATGCCCTTGAAGTAACCATTCCTGGCCTTGTTCTGCCGCTCTCATTTGTGCGGCTATGGCTTCCTCCGCATTTGGTAGCTGCCGAAGGGAATCGACTTCTGGAATATTTGAATTATTTGACATTATAATGCTGTTGATTCCTGAATTCGGATTCCCTAATGCTTGTGTTAATAGCATTTCATTCGCTTCCTCAACCCGTTCTGCCGCTAATTGGGCTAGTGCAGCGTCTTCATCATCCACAAGATTAGTAATGCGTTCGAGTACGAGATTTTTTTGGCTTTCGGTTAAGCCCCTAAAATAGTGTTCCTGTTCCTCTTGAAATTCACTCGGTTGACCAAGCTCCCCTCTTTCAGCTTCCCTTTGTAAAGCCTGTGCCTCCTGAATCATATTCACATCTACTGTTTCTAGCAGTTCCTCAAAATCGTCATCGGAATGCATAGTGCTTGCTAAATCAAAAAAAATGAAATGTATTCTTTTTTCATTTTTTCTATGAGCCGAATTTTAATCGTAGGACGCAGCGGATGCGGAAAAACAACCCTGCTATTAAAAAAATTACGCCAAGTTAAAAAACCATATGCTATCTTGGTTTCTCCCACATGCTCACTCCAGCCCATGTATCGTGACAATAAAGATCTTTTTAAAAAATGGCATATGGAACCAAATGATGATGTCATGCAAGAAATTCTTGTTACTCGCAAAAAAGTTTCTCCCCGAAGGCCATTCTTTGTGATATTTGACGATCTTGGAGAAAACACCTATTTTCAACAAAAACAATCTGCACTAACTGATATGGTTATAAATGCCAGGCATTATAACATTCACATGGTTTTTCTCATTCAGAAAGTAACTCAGCTCCAACCTGCTTACAGACTGAATGCTGATGTTATTTACTTATTTAGTCCTGGAACTGTTGCTGAGAAAAAAATGGTCCAAGAGGATTTTCTTCCAGGCATTTCAAACCAGATGGCTAGAAAACTTTTTGTAGAAGCCTTTGTAGGAGAAGGAAGTGAATACAATTACTTAAAAATAGTTCGGAGGGGGAGTCATTCTGATATTTATTTGAATGATGAGCATGCGGCTTGCTTAAATCCTCAAAGGGATCCTTCAAAAAAAAGAAAAAAAAGACCTGCTGAAGAAGAAGATACGGAATAACCTTAGTTCTGTTTCGGGATGAACCTTGGCTGCTGAGGTTGATCGCTTGGATTAACCCTAGGAACTGGGTTCTGTTTCTGTTTTTGTCGATATCCCCATTCTGAACCTATGAGCCATAAAAGTTCCTTCTCTGCCTTTAGAACAATTGAAAGCAGGTCCTTAGGAAGTTGCTGTTTTTGTTTCCACTCCACCAATAAAACAAAACTCTCGATCAAACCATCAATCGTTTTATTCTCTCCGGGGGTGTACGCTTCCAATTTCTGCGCCACATTATATAAAGCTTGAATAAGTTGGTCCTCACTCATTATCGAAAAGAAAAATGAAAATAACGCCCTAAATTTCCTTTTTTATAGTTGCCGGGACTTTGCTCTTCTGCTCATCCATGTTGCATTTTCTCTAGCTCTTTTTGTCTTCTTTTTGGATTGTTGCCTTGCGTATTTTTTAGCTGCCCTATCTTGTTTACTTCGCTTCTTTCTCCCAAGAATATAGCACGCTTTAACTTGGTTTGCTCCCAGCTTCAGGTTGCCCAATGTCCTGCCTCCACGAATCCTCTTTCTCAAATGGTGCGTTTTTACTAGTTTATGATATAGCCGATTCTTTCGTCTGTTACGAGCTATTACTTTAAACAGCTTCATTTTTTTAACTCGACCGCTTGGCATGATATTCAAAAAACAAAAAAGAAAAAATGAAATTGTGAGGCTCGAGATTTTTTAATGAAAAAACTCAATCCAGCCAAGTGGGAGCTTTGAAAAAATCAAATGGTTCCATAGGATCCAAATTAAAAAAACCTAGTTCTTCATCTGTTTCCTTCTTCTCTGGAGATTTGAACTCGCCTGACCTGTGCAGGGTGTAGTCTATCGACCATTTGAAAGGATCCTTCTTTTCGGGCTCTTCTGGTTTTATTCGGTGAGGTCTTTTTGGTTCATCTGGAACCCAGGGAGTTTGTGTTGAAAACATATCCGTATGCCCTTCTGGCACAAGAACTGGATGCACATCTTCTGTGGGCTTATGCCGCTTACTTGCTCTCAATCGTCTTCGCTTCACTTCTGTATCTTCGAGTTCAGCTAGTGTTTTGTGCCATCCATATTCCCAATCAAAGTCTGTAGCCATCGCTTCTATAGCTTGTCGCTGAAAATCAATCCAAAACGGTTTGGCCTCCAAATCCTTTCGCCACTTCTTGATCCTAGCTGCTCGGTGACCCCAAAACGTGCAGAAAAAGTGATAGAATTGCTTGTCTTTGAAGCACGCTTTGGGTGGAATCTTCTCGTGGATGATGTCATCTAGTGCTTTTTCGAGCATTTCATCCTCTTTG
>JBFYPZ010000067.1:0-12554 GCA_041303035.1 Flavobacteriaceae bacterium | reverse complement strand
CCAAATTGATCTCACTACCGGATTTGATCTTTCTGATTCCTTCTTTCTTGGCTTGAACAGCACCTATTACGATGACGATTCAGGAAGCT
This sequence comes from Flavobacteriaceae bacterium, assembly GCA_041303035.1. GTDB lineage: Bacteria > Bacteroidota > Bacteroidia > Flavobacteriales > Flavobacteriaceae > Namhaeicola. The sequence goes on along the minus strand of JBFYPZ010000067.1, from coordinate 12,465 downwards.
TTTACGGAGTAGCCCTGTATCCGCAGTGGCAGGCCTCTGATGATTTCGCATTGGGATTAAGAGCAGAATATTTTGCAGAACAGGATGGCGGCGTTGGTGCTATTGGCGGGTACGACAGCAGCGGTGACGGAACAGCCTTTGAATTTACACTCACCGGCAGCTATCAAATCGGAGATCTTTACATCAAGCCCGAATTGCGTCTTGACTCGACGAGTGAAGAAACTTTTTACGACAACGATATGGATCCTACCGATTCGTTAACTTCTTTTTTAATTGCAGCTATCTATAAATTTTAATTAAAACGAATTATGAAAAAAATTGAAGCAGTGATCAGAAAATCAAAATATTCTGAAATTAAAAAGGCGCTCAAAGAAAATGGAGTAACCTTCTACACCTATTGGGATGTTACCGGTATCGGTCATGAAACCCAGGAGCACGTTTATCGCGGTATTGTTTACGATGCGAGCGATATCCAACGCAGGTACTTGTCTATCGTTGTAAATGACGATTTTGAAAAGATTACCATTGATACGATTATGAAAGTAGCTCAAACAGGCGAACTGGGAGACGGAAAAATATTTGTATCGGATATACTTCAGGTCTACAGTATCAGAACAGGAGAAAAAGGTGGAGAAACATTAAGAAAATAAACTAAAAAAACATGGAAAATCTATTTACTATTAATAATGTATGGATGATGGTATCCATTTTCTTGGTATTCATCATGCACCTGGGCTTTGCAACCTTGGAAAGTGGCTTGTGCAGATCAAAGAACACAGTTAACATCCTCTTTAAGAATGTGATGATCGTTTCTATCGGCCTTTTGACCTATACCTTCGTTGGCTTCAATTTAATGTATCCGGGTGCTGATTATGCCGGAGGTTTCTTCGGATTTTCAGGTTTCGGATTGAGTTTGCCTGAAAATGGGCTTACTGAAGCATATAACCCCGGTTATACCTATTACACCGACTTTCTCTTTCAGGCCATGTTCGCGGCTACAGCCGCAACGATAGTTTCAGGTGCCGTTGCAGAAAGAATCAAACTCAATTCCTTTCTGATCTTCTCTGTGATCTATGTCGGCCTGGTATATCCCATCGTTGGCATGTGGAAATGGGGAGGCGGATTTCTAGCTGAAATGGGGTTCTATGATTTCGCCGGATCAACATTGGTGCATTCTGTTGGTGGTTGGGCAGCTTTAATAGGTGTCATGCTGCTGGGCCCCAGATTGGGCAAATACAACGGAGGTACCAAAGCAATAGAAGGCCACAGTATTCCAATGGCCGTAATTGGCGTCATGCTGCTTTGGATGGGATGGTTTGGCTTTAACGGCGGATCTGTGCTCAGTGCAAACCCGGGAACAGTTTCCCTGGTACTCGTGACTACATGTATTGCTGCTGCGGCAGGTTCGGTAGGAGCATTTATGACTTCTTATGCCATATTCAAGTCTTATGACATCACCATGGCATTAAACGGTATATTGGCAGGTCTGGTTGGAATTACGGCAGGGGCCGACCTCATGTCTGTTACTGATGCCATTTTGATCGGTCTGATTGCCGGCTTCATTGTTGTGATGGGTGTTATATTGCTGGACAAGCTAAAACTGGATGATCCTGTTGGTGCTATAGCAGTCCATTTGATGTGTGGTATCTGGGGTACTCTGGCTGTAGGAATATTCGGTTCTAAAGCCGGCCTGGAACAAATAAAAATCCAGCTGATCGGTATTGCAGTTATTGGAGTATTTTGTGTTGTTTGTGCATTTATAATACTATTTGCCATTAAAAAGACCATCGGTTTGCGGGTTTCCGAAAAAGAAGAGATCGAAGGACTGGATATGCACGAACATGGAATGAGTGCCTATGCCGGTTTCGGTTCGAACGACGATTAAGCATTTCATATTTATTTATTGGAAAAAGAGAGCTCAAGGGCTCTCTTTTTTTATTCCTTTTAGTACCTTAGCCCAAAAAATATTATGCTTTCTAAAAATATCCTTCTTATTATATGCCTGGTATCCATAATGGCCTTTGGCAATACTGGTCCTGAATGGGGCCCTACCGGACACAGGGTCATTGGCGAAATTGCCGATGCTCAACTATCTAAAAAAGCCAGGAAAAAAATCACTGAATTGCTGAGGGGTCATGGACTTGCTTTTGTATCTACCTATGGAGATGATATCAAATCAGACAGAAGGTATGATAAATACGACACCTGGCATTATGTGAACTACCCCTACGATAAAAGCTATCAGGAATCGGTCAAAAATCCAAATGGTGATATCATAATGGGTATCGACACCTGTATTAAAAAACTAAAAAGTAAGGATACATCGATAGAAGACCAGGAATTCTATTTGAAATTCCTGATACACCTCATGGGCGACCTGCATCAGCCCTTACATGTGGCGCTGGCCGATGACAAAGGCGGTAACGACTTTCAGGTGCGGTGGTTCAGTGACGGAAGTAATCTGCACAGGGTTTGGGACAGCAACATGATCGATTCCTATAAAATGAGTTATACTGAAATAGCTGACAATATTTCTGACGGAAAAAAAGACATGCCTGTTACAGTACAAGGCTCTGTTGCTGACTGGGCAGAAGAATCGCATAAAATTTCAAAACGACTTTACCAGAACGTCAAAGTGGGCGATAAACTTGGTTATGACTACTCTTACGAAAATTTTTCAACTGTACAAAACCAGTTGTACCTGGCCGGAATCAGGCTCGCACATGTTTTAAATGAAATATACAATTAGTATCGTATACATATTATACATACTTGCTTCTTGCCTGAGTTCAACACCTTTGTTTATCCATGGATGAGGAAGACAAATAATTCAACCAGATAAACCGGAGATCATTAATTCTTTAAGATTACAGGAGTACCCTATGAGGGTATTTATGTAAAAAAATAGCTGTTTTTGATTAAAGACTGAATACTTCATAAAATATTTAATAGAAAACCACGTTATTAAGTTTACTTTAACAATGCTTTATGAAAATTAAAAAGTTTATCAAATTATCGGTTGTTTTGCTCTTCTTGAGTTTTACCACTGAGACTTCCAGAAACCCGGCACCTCCCCTCCATGAGGATTTTGTTTTGGTAACGGATGTAATACCCGGTATAAAAGTTGATCTGAGGTATTACGGATCAAATAACTTTGTTGGAAGGCCGCTTCCGGGCTATAACCAGCCAAAATGTTATTTAACAAAGGATGCCGCCGCTGCCCTGAAAAGGGTTCAGGACGGCTTCGAAAGACTGGGTTTTGGCCTACTTATTTATGATGCCTACAGACCGCAAATAGCTACTGACTATCTGGTTCAATGGGCTAAAGATGAAGCCGATACCCTGATGAAAGAGACTTATTATCCCGCGATCGATAAAAAGGATCTGTTCAATCTGGGCTATATCTCTGAAAAATCAGGCCATAGCCGGGGCAGTACAGTCGACCTTACGATTGTATCACTTACCACCGGAAAGGTATTGAACATGGGCAGCTCGTATGATCTGTTCGATGAAAAATCGGGTATAAACTATGAGTTTGTAACTAAGAATCAAAAAGCTTTGCGGTTATTACTCAAAAGAAGAATGGAAGCAGAAGGCTTTAAGGGATATGACAACGAATGGTGGCATTTCACGCTTGAAAATGAGCCTTACCCCAAGACTTATTTTGCTTTCCCGATAGAATAGATTGTGAATTACAATATTGATTTGTATGAAAAAGGGCCTTTGATCAGGCCCTTTTCCTATTGTTCACCATCCCATTTGTAGCGGGTATACCAGGTAAACTAGTTCATTAATTCAAAGCTCCTTTTAATAAAGCGTGTCAGGTCCTTGCCCTGTAATAAATTCTGAGATAAGCGCGCCAGATCAAGTGCCTGATTGATGTATTCTTCGCGCTTTCCTTTTGCCTTCAGAATTTTCTGCATCAGTTCATTGTTCGTATTGACGACCAGGTTGTACATTTCCGGAAAATTGCTCATTCCCATAAAACCGCCACCACCTGTTTTCTGCATATCCTTCATCCTTCTCAAAAACTCAGGTTGTGTGATGATAAACGGATTCGAATTAGAATCCATGGCTTCTAGCTGTACACTGTACTTTTCTTTGGGCACGAATTCCTCGATGATGGATTTTAATTTAGTCTGATCTTCTTCACTGAGTTTGGAAATCTGATTTTCATTTTTTTGGATCAGCTTGTCCATCGAATCTGCATCAACCCTTGAAAATCTTATCTTTTCATTCTCCCCTTCCAGTTTCTGAATAAGGTGCGCTACGATAGGTGAATCGAGCAGCATCACTTCATAACCCTTCCCCTCTGCTTCCTCAATAAAACTGTGCTGCTCTTCCTTGTTGCTCGCATATAAAATGACCAGATTGCCATCCTTATCGGTTTGGGCAGCCTTTAGCTTGTCTTTTAACTCTTCAAAAGTAAAATATTGATCTTTTACGGTTGGATACAGGGCAAAACCCTGGGCTTTTTCAAAGAATTTGGCTTCTGAAAGCATGCCGTATTCTATCACAATTTTGATATCATTCCATTTTTTTTCAAAATCCTCCCGGTTTGACTTAAACAGGGCACTTAATTTTTCGCCAACCTTCTTTGTGATATAAGTTGATATTTTCTTAACAGAACCATCAGCCTGCAGGTAACTTCTGGAGACATTCAGCGGAATATCCGGAGAATCAATTACACCGCGAAGCATCTGAAGAAAATCAGGTACGATCCCTTCCACATTATCGGTAACATAAACCTGATTCTGGTATAGCTGTATCTTGTCTTTCTGAATATCCAGATTACTGGTCAGTTTTGGAAAGAACAGGATACCTGTAAGATTAAACGGATAGTCAACATTTAAATGGATATGAAACAAGGGGTCTTCGAACTGCATGGGGTATAATTCCCTGTAAAAGTCCATGTAATCCTGGTCTTTCAGCTCGTTTGGCTGTTTGGTCCAGGCCGGTTTGGTATTGTTGATGATATTGTCAACGACAACCTTTTCCGGTTTGGCATCTTTATCCGATCCTTCAGGCAGCGGTAGTGTTTCTTCTTTGGTTCCGAATTTGATCGGTACCGGCATGAACTTGTTGTATTTATGCAACAGAGCACTTATTCTGGATTCTTCCAAAAACTCGGTAGAGTCATCGGCTATGTGCAGAATAATTTCTGTACCCCTTTCTTTTTTGTCGGCTGTTTCCAGGGTATACTCCGGTGAACCATCACATACCCAATGTGCCGCTTCTTCGCTATCAACAAAGGATTTGGTAATGATCTCTACCTGTTTGGCTACCATAAAAGCCGAGTAAAATCCAAGGCCAAAGTGGCCAATAATGCCGGATTGGTTCTTTTCATCCTTGTACTTTTCTAAAAACTCCTCTGCACCTGAAAAAGCGATGTCATTAATATATTTCTTCACTTCCTCCTTGCTCATACCAACACCCTGGTCGATGATATGGATCTTTTTACCTTCTTTATCTACTTTTACCTCCAGCTTTAAATCGTCCACATTTCCTTTAAACTCTCCAATACTGGCCAAATGCTTGAGCTTAAGGGTAGCATCGGTGGCATTGGAAATAAGTTCTCGTAGAAATATCTCGTGGTCTGAGTATAAAAACTTTTTGATCAGCGGAAATATATTTTCCACCGCAACATTGATTTTTCCTGTAGTCATAATCTGAATTTTAATTTTTAATCAATATCCCTCTAACAAATAGAATACCAAAGGATTCTTTCTGACAATTTGACATACTGCTGAAATTGTTTTATATGCAGATCAACACAAATTTTCAGGTGATTGTATCCAAATTAAATTATCCAGATACATTGTAAATAGTGCATGGAATAACGAACCAAATACCTGCCGGCTAAAATAATCATGATATTGTATTGTTATTAAGTAGTTTAGTTGTACTTTTGCCGCCGAAAAAAACAACATATAAATCGAGTATTATGGCTATTAAAAAACAATTTTTGAAATCAAAACCTGTATGTAAAGTATCTTTTAAGGTAAGTGCCGAGGAAGCAAAAGGAGCTAAAAAGGTACAGATCTTAGGGGATTTTAACAAATGGAGCAAAACCGCTGAAGGTATGTCTCAATTAAAATCAGGTGATTTTACACAGACCATCGAATTGGAATCAGGTAAAGAATATCAGTTCAGATATTTGCTGAATGGTAAAGAATGGGCAAACGACGCTGAGGCTGACGGATCTGTCGGAAATCAGTTCGACTCTTCCAACAGCATTGTTTCTACAATTCAGTAATTCTTTTTAGGCAGGTTTTTCTTTTGAAGAACCTGCTTTTCTACTTATTTCAGGAATTTGAAGGTCCTTTTCCTTTCCGTATAATTCAATTCCGAAATTGATATTTTATTATATTTGATATTATTATATGTTTGGAAGCATTTTTTAATTAATTTGCCCGCCGGAAACATCATTTATTAATAATAATCAAATTTTCGTTTTATGTACCATTCAAAGATTACCGGATTAGGATTTTTTGTGCCCGAGAATATAGTTACAAACCAGGATCTGGTCAAGATCATGGATACTACTGACGAATGGATACAGGAAAGAACCGGTATACAGGAAAGAAGGTGGATAGAAGAAGGAAGCGGCGAAACCAGTGCCACAATGGGAGCGAAAGCGGCGAAAATTGCCATTGAAAGGGCGGGTTTAACAAAAAATGATATCGATTTTATAATTTTCGCTACTTTGAGCCCTGATTATTACTTTCCGGGTTGTGGGGTTCAGATTCAGGATATGCTTGAAATGCCATTCATTGGGGCACTTGACATCCGGAATCAGTGTTCGGGTTTTGTTTATGCCTTATCAACCGCTGATCAGTTCATCAAAACAGGCATGTACAAAAATATTTTGGTGATCGGTTCAGAATACCATTCCAATGGCCTGGACAAAACCACGCGCGGCAGAGGTGTTTCGGTGATCTTTGGCGATGGAGCAGGCGCTTGTATACTGAGCAGAACTGAAGAAAAGAACAAAGGGATCTTGTCGAGTCATCTGCACAGTGAAGGCAAACATGCCGAAGAACTCACGGTAATATCACCCAGTATAAAACACTGGGTACCTGAAATTCTTGCCAGTAAGGATGAAGACCTCTCTTATTTTCCATACATGAACGGAACTTTTGTGTTTAAGCATGCCGTTGTTCGTTTCAGCGAAGTGATCATGGAAGGACTGATAGCCAATGGTTTGTCTGTGAAAGACATCGATCTGCTTATCCCCCACCAGGCCAATCTGCGTATATCACAATTTGTACAACAGAAGTTTCAATTGCGGGATGATCAGATCTACAACAACATCATGCAGTATGGAAATACTACTGCTGCATCAATTATCATAGCACTTACTGAGGCCTGGGAAAAAGGCATGGTGAAAGATAATGATCTTGTGATCCTGGCAGCCTTTGGAAGCGGATTTACCTGGGGAAGTGTTATTATCAGGTGGTAGTATTACTTTTTGTAAGAATCATCCCAATTCACAACTCGGGGTTCACCCAACAAACCTTCCGAATTTGCAATAACCATTGAAACAGCGGCATCTCCGGTAACATTCACCACTGTTCTACACATATCCAGTGGCCGGTCAACAGCAAAGATCAATGCAAGTCCGGCTTCAGGGATACCCGCCTGTGCAAGCACTATGACCAGCATCACCATACCGGCTCCGGGAACTGCAGCTGAACCAATACTGGCCAGCGTAGCGGTAACGATAATGCCAAGCTGAGCAGATAATGACAAATCCATACCAAAAGCCTGGGCAATAAATACGGCGGCAACAGCCTGGTAAAGACTCGTTCCATCCATATTTACAGTTGCCCCGATGGGCAATACAAAGCTTGCGACTTCCTTATGCACACCCAGATGCTCTGTTACCCTTTCCATGGTAACCGGTAAAGTAGCTGCGCTGGAACTTGTTGAAAAAGCGAGCAGTTGCGCCGGTGCAATACCCTTAATAAAAAATTTAGGAGATTTACCTGTAAAGAATTTAATGAGAATAAGATAAAAGCATATAACACCTATTAAACCAACAACCACCGTAACGGAATACATTCCCAGTGCCTGGAATAAATCCAAACTGGGCGCTTCGGAAACCAGCGCACACAATAAGGCAAAAACGCCAAATGGCGCGGCAAGCATAATCAGGTCTACCATTTTTAAGATCACTTCATTAAAGCCGTCGAAAAAATCCTTTACAGGTTTTGACTTATCATCAGGAATTAAGATCAACCCGATTCCAAAAAAAATGGAAAAAAAGATGACCTGTAACATATTCTTATTTTCACCGGCAGCATTGAAAATATTATCAGGTACTATATCGATCAAAGCCTGCAAAGGCCCGCTGGTTTGCTGGTTTACTGCCTCTTCCTGGTACTTTTTGGCACTATCGGTATAATTATTCAGTAATTCAAGGCGTGTTTTCTCTGAGATAGTGTCTCCCGGCTTTATAAGATTGACCAATACCAGTCCCAGACTAACGGCAGCAACAGTAGTGGCCAGATACATCAGTACCGTTTTTCCTCCCATTTTAGATAATTTGGCTACATCCTTCAGATCAGAAACACCTTTGATCAGTGATCCCAAAATCAAGGGTACCGCAATTAATTTGAGCGCATTGATAAAAATCGTACCGAAGGGTTTGATCCAATCCTGTACAAGCCGGCCACCGCCCTCAAAATTTGAAAAAATAAGTCCGGTAAGGACGCCGAGTAACATTCCAATAATTATCTGCCAGTGAAGCGCCAGTTTTTTCATTTTCAAATTATTTTGTTTACTTTTATGGAAGTTTATAATATAGTCCTGAGATATTTTTTTTCAGGAATGGAAAGATAGTAAAATAATATTTTGATTACCTATTATTATAATAATTTTAAAACCAAAAGAACATGGCCGGAATTCAAGATTTACTGAACAGTCAGATCGGCAAAGACCTGATAGGAGGAACAAGCACGCAATTGAAAATAAATCCGCAAATCGCAGCTACGGCTTTAAGTGCCGCCATGCCGATGATCTTAGGCGCTATGAAAAATAATGCAGCAAAGCCTGAGGGAGCTGCAGGTTTATTAAAAGCCTTTGGCAGTGAAAAGCACAGTAGCGGAGGCTTATTAGACCAATTATCAACTGTCCTGGGCGGAAACGGTATAGACCAGAATGTACTGACCGAGGGCAGTAAAATACTGGGGCATTTGTTCGGCAACCAGCAAAACAATGCGGCTGAAGTAGTAGGTAAATCCAGCGGATTGGACATGGATACGGCTGCAAGCCTGTTGAAAATTGCCGCGCCGCTGGTGATGGGTTATATGGGCCGAAATGCCCTGCAAAAAAGCGCTTCGAATGAACAGGATGTTATGGGATTGCTCGATAATTTTTTAGGAGATGACAACAAAGAGGAATTGCTTCAATCAGTTGGAAAAATTCAGGATTTTGACAACAATGATGATACCACAGATGATATAGCCAGGGTATTTTCGGGCTTGGGAGGTAATCGCGGTATACTTGGAGGTATATTGGGAAATCTTTTTAAATAAGGTCTTCGTTTTTATTTTTTTAGCTATTTTTGTCGGCATTTTTATTTGATCAGTCTTTATTTTAAAGGACTTGATATGTTTTGCTAAAAAATCTAAAAATTGGAAAAGTTTAAAGAGCGCTGGAACATTACTTCAAACTTTCAGCTATTCATTATATTACTTGTTTTCTCAATAAATGGTTCCTTTGCCGTTTATATAGCCAAACCCCTGTTGAATGCCATTGGAATTTCAAAAGAATCCTTGCATCCCCTTGTTTTCTGGCCCTTGCGGATATTCATTATCTTTCTTGTTTACCAGTTCACCCTAATTATAGTAGGAACCCTTTTCGGACAAAGGGAGTTTTTCTGGGCCTTTTCAAAAAAGATGTGGAGCAGGTTCAAACCCAATAAAAGTGAGTAAATTCAGATAGCTTCAAAACCCGAAGCTATTTTTTTCTTATATAAAACCGGTAAAACCAAACAAGAGTGAAGGAGGGGAAAAAATCAATTATAGGAAGTGCCTCTTCAATAAAGGAAATGATACCACCCACTTTTCCAAGATTGTCCTTGTGTAATTTTGTCATCAACCAGGCAGAAACAGGAGCCCAAGCCACATCGATTAACGGAAATAAATAAGAACTAAAGCCGATCAGGTCAAAAAGCACTGACATGACCAGCAGTTGTTTTTTGGAATAATCTCTGTCCAGTATACCCATTGATCAGCTACTTCAGTTTGCTCTTGTATTTCTTTACGAACTTATCAAGTTTCGGGTTGATTACCGCCCGGCAATAACCCTGTTCTTTGTTGTTGTTGTAATAGTTTTTATGGTAATCCTCTGCTACATAAAAAACATCGAATTTGGTCACTTCAGTAACAATTTTATCACTATAGACCTTTTCACTAGTCAGTTGCTCAATGATTTTTTTTGCTTCCTGTTTTTGCTCTTCATCGTGATAAAAAATGGCTGAGCGGTACTGTGTTCCTATATCCGCACCCTGCCGGTTCAAGGTAGTCGGGTCATGTGTGTAAAAAAATACTTCCAGCAGTTCACGGTAGCTGATCACTTTTTGATCATAGCTGATCTGGATCACTTCGGCATGACCGGTATTCCCCTCACAGACTTCTTTATAGGTAGGGTTTTTGCTTGTACCTCCGGCATATCCGGGCAGTACAGAACTTACTCCTTTTAATTGCATAAAAATTGCTTCTGTGCACCAGAAACACCCGTTGCCGAAAGTGGCTTTAGACTCATTGTTCATATTTCCCGATTTAACAGCTTTCTGCTGTGCCTGCAAATTAAATGAAAATGTGAAACAAAAGAACAAGGGAATTAAAATTTTTCTCATCAGCTTTAGTTTGAAATTGGACTTTATTTCAGGTTGAATTAGTTGCCGGGAAAGGAAATTACGCTTTCCGCACCTGTATCTGAAACACTGGCTACTCCAAATAAATAATTATCGATTACCATATTTTTGAATTCAAAAGTATCGGTCAAGCCGATAAATTTGCTGTTTTGCCATTGAGAATCCGTTGTTTTTCTCCAATAAACCTTATACCCTTTCAACCTTTTATCCACGCTGAGACTCCAGGATAATACCGCCGAGGGCATAACTGCTCCGGCAATCTTCACGTTTTTAGGGGACTCAGGTGCACTGGCCAGTGCAGCCAGGGTCAGGGCATTGACTGCTGTTAACTTTGCGGCATAATCAAAATTTACTCCTTCGATAACATCTCCAAACGCAATGCCGTTCTCCAGCCGGGTATCCTGATGCTGGCGGTTGTAATTTTCATGAGTTTCCATAATGCGTACCCCGGGATATCCTGCATCATTAAAAGGCTTGTGGTGACCTCCTCTGCCAAATCTGTCCAAACGGTAGATCAACATGGGTTCTACACTGGTCAGATACTCAGTGCTCAAAGAAGATACATACCTGGCGAGTTGTCGTGACGGGCCATCGGCTTCGCCGCCATAAAACCGCAGACCATTCTTCTGCTGTTCGGTCAGCTTCACGGAAGTGGGCTCCGAAAAGATCCTGAAAGAACGGTTATCCACTACGCCGTCAATTCCATCTATATTGCCGATCATGTCGTTATTCAGGACACCAATGATATCCCATCCTTTTTCATTGGCTGTTTCTGCGAGAAACTTTCCTCCCAGCAGGCCCTGCTCCTCTCCTGACAAACCTACATATATTATGGAAACCGGAAATTTATACTTGCTTAAAACCCGGGCCGCTTCCATGGTTCCGGCCATACCGGATGCATTGTCATTGGCTCCCGGCGCGTCATCGGTAAAATTGTTTACATCACTAATCCGGGAATCTATGTCACCCGACATGATTACATACCTGTCCGGATTAACAGTTCCCCGCTGAATAGCGAGCACATTTACTATCCAGGTATCCTTTGTGATGCGTTTATCGTCTCTCTTAGCCAAACCTTTGTGGTAGGAAACTTCCAGACAATTGTTGCAATCTTTTGAGATTTGCTCAAACTCCGACTTAATCCAGCGCCTCGCTGCACCAATTCCACGCACCTGGGATACCGTATCCGACAGGGTATGGCGTGTGCCAAAATCAGCCAGTGTTCTGATATCCTTTTCAATTCTTTGAGCTGATGGTGCTTTGGAAATTTCAGTTAATATATTTTTTATATCTACCTTATTTACATCTTTTTGTGACATGATATTTAATGTAGATATTAAATAAAAAAACAATAAAAATAAATAGTTTGTCTGCATGTGAAATTGTATTGAATGTCGTTTTTTTAAAAGTTTTTTATTACCCTGATGGTTTCTTCCATCATGCGGTCATCAAAATCCAGATGTGTAACCATACGTAACTTCCCTTCTCCCATACCAATGATAAAAATATGATTTTCTCTCAGGTAATTTAAAAACAGCTGTTCATCCACATTTTTATTTAAATTAAAGATAAGAATATTGGTC
>JBFYPZ010000066.1:0-12565 GCA_041303035.1 Flavobacteriaceae bacterium | reverse complement strand
TGGCATCACCAGCACCATTTGATACAAATGAAAGAAGGGGTGCTGATGCGGGATATCGTTACCTACCAGCCTCCATTCGGTATTTTGGGTGCGTTGGCCAACAAATTGCTGATCAGCAAAAAACTGAATGAAATTTTTAATTACAGAAAAGTAGTTCTGGAAAAGAAATTTGGGAGCTTCCAAAACCTGAAGTAGTCTGGACAGACCATATTATTTATCTTTTTTAGCAAAATTTTACTTTTTATTCTTGCCCTGCCCTTTTCTCTTCCCGCAGAACGAAAAGAATAAGCAGGTAATAAACGATTGAATTTCCTGTTTTCTTAAAGAACAGGTTTTGAACGATCAAATACACATCTGATTTCCTTTCATTCTTTGGAAATTCATCTTCCATTATATATATGTGTTCTTCAATTTATTTCATGAATGAAATTCCTATTGTTTTTTCTGCTTTTTTGTAACAAATATTACTCCCTAAATTGAAAAAAATATCGCTTTAAGTAACAATAGTAACCGTAAAAAACATATTAAAGAGTATTTAAAAAAAAGAAAAAAAATTAAAATACTGATAATCAGGATAATAAAATTTTTAAAAAATGATATAAGTCATATTTCGGGCATAATTTTATAATTACTTTAACACTAGAATTATAAACCTATTATCCAAAATAAGATGAAAACACAAAAATTAATTAGTTTCTTGGTATTGTTTGCCATCAGTTTGATGTTTATCTCCTGTGAAACAGAACCAATACCCGGCCCTCCAGGCGCAGACGGAACAAATGGTACAGATGGTACCGATGGCGTTGACGGAACAACAGCCTGTATTGAATGCCATAACATTGCAAACAAAGAAGAAGTTGAGGCCACTTACGCTCTATCATTGCATTATGCAAGTCCAACAGCCCCAAGGGGTACTTCTGTTGATTGTGCAATGTGCCACAATTCCCTGGGTTATATTGAATACATTTCAACGGGTAAGCTTAATCCGGCCGGTTACACAGTTTCTGAACCGATCAGATGTATTACCTGTCATAAAGACCACACAACATTTGATTTTGAAGAGGATGGCTATGATTATGCACTCAGAAATTTTGATCCCGTTAAACTCGTAATCGACAATACCACGATCATTAATTTCGCAGGATCCAGCAATAACTGTATTACCTGCCACCAGCCACGCAACAGCTTTCCAGTTCCAGGCGGAACCGGAACGGTTACTATTACAAGCAGTCGTTACGGACCGCACCATGGCCCACAGTCTACCATGCTGGAAGGTATTATGGGTGGCAACGTACCCGGTACTGTAGCATATCCTGCTGCAGGAAGTGCTGCACACAGAAAAGGTTCCTCCTGTACACAATGCCACATGTCAGAAAAATCAGCGGATGGTAAAGAAGGTTTGCACACATTCAATGTAAATATGGAATCATGTAAAACCTGTCACAAAACCAGCGTACCTACTGAGTCTGCAAACTTTACAGCTGATTTTAAAAAATTGGAGGATTTATTAATTGCTAAAAAGTATATAAATGCAACTGGTTCTGTTTTAGGGGCAAACGGTGCGCCCGCAAGCGCTACCAACCCTCTTGTAGTTCCTGGAGATGACGCGCAGGCAATTTGGAATTACAAAACTTTGTTGGAAGATCAAAGTAAGGGCGTTCATAACCCCGGCTATACAAAAGCACTGCTTCAGAATTCTATAGAAGCACTTAATTAATATTTTGGAGGAGAAAAAGTTCAGAAGATATTTTAAACTTCTGAACTTTTTTTAAACCTGCAAAAAAGTTTTACCAATATATAGCTGATTAGTATTTCTTAACAGTAAATACCTTGTATAGTTAACCGAATAAGTATTTAAAACTGAGTAAAAATGAAAAAACTATTTAAAATAGTTCTGTATAGCGGTTTGATCCTTCTGTTTCAATCTTGTTATTACGACACTGTAATCGAAGAAGAAGTGATCCCGCCACCGGATGATGTATCTTATAGCAGAGATATTATGCCACTTTGGAAAGCGGATTGTGTTTCTTGTCATAAAGGGGGAACTACCTTTCCTCCTGATCTGAGAGATGAGAATTCATGGGACGAACTCGTACCTGCCTATGTGGTACCCTTTGAATCTGACGAGAGCTCTTTGATGAACTCTTTGTACGGAACCAATGGTGAGCAGCTGATGCCGCCGGCGGGAATATGGTCTGACAACAAGATCAATTTGGTGAAGGCCTGGATCGATCAGGGAGCAAAAAACAATTAACCTTTAAACACGATATCATGAAAAAATATATATCATTGTTTCTTATTCTCCTGATAGTTCCTTTTTTTGCAATGGCACAGGAGGATGTAAAAACAGATGAAGAAACGAAGGAAGCTGCAACTGAAGAAGATCGCAATAAACTGGAACGGCCTGCTTTTGAAAGTTCGTTTATTGTTGACAATCCAACTGATGTGGTGTATCAGAAGAACACTTTGGAAGCACAAATGTACCACAGGTTCGGAGTTATTGAAGGCAACAACGACCTGGCCGGTATATGGGGCGCTGCCAACATTAAACTGGGAGTTACCTATTCGCTTACAGACAGGCTGACCGTGGGTGCCGGTACTACAAAATACCATAGATTGTACGATTTTAATGCGAAATATGCGCTTTTAAGACAAACCAAGTCAGGAAAGATGCCCATAAACCTTACCTATTATGGAAATTTTGCCTATGACGGAAGGGATCAGGAAAACACCAATTTTAATTACGACCAGGACCGTTTTTCTTACTTCAACATGATCATTATTTCACGCAGGTTTAGTCCGAATTTCTCTATGCAGGTCGCTCCGAGTATTTCGCATTTTAACCTGGTGGAAGCGGATATGGAAAATGACATGTTCGCTGTTGCAGTAGGAGCCAGATATAAAATAAGCCCTCAAACGTCTATTTTAGTCGATTATAGCCAGCCTTTTGCAATGGGTGACAGCGAACCGGAACCCGGACTTAGTTTAGGAGTTGAGTTTGGAACTTCTGCGCACGCTTTCCAGATCTTTGTCAGCAATTACTGGGGCATTATACCACAGGAAAATTACATGTGGAATCAGAATGATTTCTTTGGAGGTGATGTTTTGTTAGGATTCAATATCACGAGGATTTATAATTTTTAGTTTATTTAATTTAAGTTTTATCTGTGCAGACCAAAGTTTTGGGGAACTTTGGTCTGTTTTTTTTTGCGCCATCCTGATTCCTGATCTCTTTATAGAGCAGTCTATGTATTGTAAACAGAAGGAGCGTTTGGTTTCGGTCTTGATTCACTTCATTATGGATTTTTTGAAAATTTGTAATGAAAAATTACATACGCTTATAAAAATTAATCAAAACCAAGATCAGCTATTGAGCAATGAAGCTCGTAATAGATTAAAGAAAGTCATCACTGTGACTTATTCAATAAATATAATGGTATATCCTTCAGTAACATAAGTAACTGTTCTGAGGCGCATGAGGCGTCAAATAATCAAAAAAATATTATAAAATACTGATATACAGATATATAAAAATAATCTAAAATGATTTTTGTCATACTTTAAGTTATTTTTTCAGGTTAGATTTACATTAACGTTATAATTATTACATTATGAAAGACGACAAAGAACAAAATAAAAATACCGACCGGAGGAAGTTTTTGAAACTCGGATTATTTACCGGAGTAACTGCGGTAGCAGGTACCGGCCTGATGGCAGGACTGGGATCTAAAGAAGAGAAAGCTTCATCCGGAGTAAAAATGAGATTGCTTACTCCGGACGGTAAAATTGTTGAGGTAGATGCCGACAACATCAACAAATACCCCGAGGCACATATAGCTCCTGAAGAGTCGAGAAAGGGAATACCCAACCGGAAATTTGTTATGGTGATCGACCTGGCCAAATGCAAAAATGCCAGAAAATGTGTTGAAGGCTGCCAGAAGGCGCACCAGTTGGATTACAATGAGGAATTTATGAAGGTGCAGCTGATCCAGAACAATGAGGAGTCGTCTCCTTATTGGTTTCCAAAACCCTGTTTTCACTGTGATGAACCGCCATGTGTAACCGTTTGCCCGACCGGGGCAACTTTTAAACGGGATGATGGTATTGTTTTAATTGATAATGACCGTTGTATAGGTTGCAAGTTCTGTATCACCAGTTGCCCTTATTCTGCCCGTTCTTTTAACTGGGGTCATAAAGATAAATTTGATAACAAGGACATCCCGTATTCTCCTGAAACCAGTGTACCTGCCGCTGAGGGAACCGTGATGAAATGCGATTTTTGTCCGGACCTGCTCCGACAGGGAGAGCTGCCGCATTGTGCCAAATCTTGTCCGATGGGAGTGATCTATTTCGGTGATAAAAACGAAGATATGGTTACCAACGGAGAAGAAACCGTTCGTTTTTCTACCCTGATCAACGACAGGGGAGGTTACAGACATCTGGAACATTTGGGTACCAAACCCAATGTATATTATTTGCCGCCGGTTAACAGACAATTTCCTCTGGAACGCGGATTTGAAGTGGAAGAGGATATCATAGAGCGCTATAAAGATGTTCCTTACGTGCAGAAATTAAAAGAGGATGGTACAATTTAACCTTAATCGTGTTTATTATGAATATTGAAAAAAGAAAAGAAGAATTGGTTAAAGAATTTTCACCAATGATCGAAAAAAATACCCTTCCTTCAAAGATATGGATGGGCACCTTGATTGTTTTTGTATTGGTTGGATTGTATGCCTTTTTTGTTCAGGTTTCTAATGGCCATGTGGTCACCGGAATGCGGGACAATGTAGTGTGGGGGATTTTTATCATCAACTTTATTTTTTTTGTGGGGATCAGTTATTCGGGAGCATTTATTTCGGGTATACTCCATTTTTTTCATACCCCCTGGAAGAATTCTGTATCGCGGATAATTGAAATAATCACCGTTCTGTCACTGGTTATTGGTCCGATCTTTATTTTGCTTTGTATTGGCAGACTCGACAGGCTGCATTATTTATTTCTCTATCCAAGAATACAATCCCCGATTACCTGGGATATCATTGCCATCATGACAGATCTGGTAGGTTGTTTTATATACCTTTACATGACCTTTATTCCGGATTTTGCCATCATGCGCGACAATGCAACTGAGGAAACGCCTGCATGGAAGAAAAAAATGTACAAGTTCCTGGCGATTGGCTATCAGGATACGGAATCTCAGAGAAACAGATTGCACAAAATGATCCGGATCATGTCTGCAATGATCATTGCCATGGCCATTGTTGCTTACTCTGTTCTGGCATGGATCTTCAGTTTAACCGTGCAGCCCGGCTGGAACAGTTCAATTTTTGCGCCGTATTTCATTATTGCCGGCTTGTATTCAGGAGTTGGGGTTATCATCATAGCCATGTACATGATCAGAAAATACTTCCATCTGGAGAAATACATCAGAAAAACACATTTTCAGGTTGCCGGATTCGTCCTGCTGATCATGTCATTACTATTTGGTTACTTTACCTTCAGCGAGTACTTTTCAAGGTGGTTCAGCCATAAGGAATACGATGTAAACCTTTTAAACACACTGTTCAACAGGTATTTTCTGGAGTTTATCTTTGCCAACTATATCGGTGTGCTTGTTCCGATGATTATCCTGTTCTTCAAAAAACTAAGAACGATAAAATGGATCACTTTTGCTGCGGTTATTGCCGTACTGGGATTGTGGTTGAACCGGTTTCTGATCGTTGTGCCCACGCTGGAATCTCCTTATTTACCTATACAGGATAGCCGTCCGGAATTTGTTCATTATTCTGCTACCTGGGTTGAATGGGCACTTAGTTTTGCAGGAATTGCAGCATTCCTGTTGTTCTTTACGATCATCATCAAATTTGTTCCGGTAATACCTATGTCCGGTATCATTGACAATGAAAGGGAAGCATTAGAGGATAAAAAGAAAAATAAAAACAGAGGTAAAAAGTAATCAATAATATTTGTAATCATGAAACGAGACCAATTAAAATATTTATTTTCTATTTCATTTGTGATAGCGTTTTTACTCTGTAACAATGCAATAGCTCAGGAAGATACAACTGCAGCAAGCCCTGAAGAAGTTGCTCCGGTTGAAAAAGCTGAAGTAGTTGAAGCAGAAGATGACAAGCCGAGAATAACGACGGCTGAGGACTACCGGGTTTCTCTGGATTTTGTGGTAACCAAACAGGAAGACAATTCCCGTTTGCTCGTGGCTACTTATGAAGGAAAAAATAAGAAGGACAGAAAGGACATCATGCCCGTGTACAATGCTGAGATCAAATTTTATAACATAGCAGGAGATAATGAGGTGCTTCTCGGAACAGCCAAAACATCAAAATCCGGACTTGCAAAATTGATCGTTCCCGCTGATAGGAAGTATTTAACGGATAGCGAGGGTAATATCGTTTTGGTTGCACGTTTTGAGGGAACGGATGGATTGGATGCAGAAGAAGCCGAAGTTAGCTTCAAAGATCTGTTTTTGGAATTGAGTTTAGAAGTTGTTGATTCTGTCAGAACGGTAACTGCAAGAGGTTATACCCTTGACAGCACAGGAACAAAAACACCGGTTGAAGAGGTGGATATTGCTTTTTACATTGGCAGCATGCTGGCCAATATGAAAGTAGAGGAAGGTGCACTGAGCGGCGGAGAATACGAATTTGAACTAAAAGAGCAGGTTCCCGGCGATCCTGAAGGAAATGTTGATGTGTATGTAATGGTTGAAGACAATGAGGTTTTTGGCAATGTAAAGCAAAAGAAATCCATGAAATGGGGAACGACACTGCTTGAAGATCCAACTAAAAATGACAATACCCTGTGGTCAGAAGCCGCTCCAATTTGGATGTATGTAGTACTGACAATTTTACTGGTAGGAGTCTGGGCAAATTATGTGTACACGGTGATCAATCTATTTAAGATAAAAAAGGAAGCATCAAGTCTGGAAATTGATAATTAATAAGATTATTTATGTAAAATCAATATATTTGCATGATTATTGCATATACCTAATCAAAATGCCGAAAGGCAGTAAAAGTAAAAACACTAACAAATTAAAAATTATTTAAAAACTATGAAATCACTTACATTAATTATGTTTACAATGCTTTTTAGCATGGGCTTATTTTCCTTTAAAGTAGTACAGGAGAAATGGGTTGTACCTGCGAAATATGAAAAAATGAAAAATCCGACTACTTCAAGTGCAGAAAATGTTGCCGAAGGTAAAGCGTTATATGCAAAACATTGCGCTTCTTGCCACGGTAAAAAAGGTTTGGGTGATGGTACAAAGGCAAAAGAAGTTGAAGGAGATCTTGGAGATTTTTCAAGTGCTGAATTCTGGGCACAATCAGAAGGTGCTATCTTTTACAAGAGCTATATAGGAAGAAAAGATATGCCGAACTTCGAAAAGAAAATGAGCGAAGAGGATGCGTGGTATGTTGTAAATTATATGAAAACAATGAAAAAATAAGGATAATTTATCTTTAGATCAGGGGGGTTGTGAAACTCCCCTTTTTTATTTACCTTCTTTTCTGATCCGGTTATTTTTTTTATCTCATTTCATCGTAGTTTTGGAAAAAGTTGTCCCGGAGTAAAAATTTAATAATAACTACATTCAAAAAGTATGAGTTTAGCTAAAACAAGAATTGAAGTGATGCAGGTTCTCGAAAAATCGATGGATGGCTTTTTGCAGAAATATCTGAAGCAGATCGAAGAGAACTGGCAACCTTCTGATTTTTTACCGGATACCGGGAGTGCGAATTTTATCGAAGAATTGCGCGAGATTCAAGGGCAGTGCAGGGAAATGAATTATGACCTTTTTGCTGTGCTGATCGGTGATACCATTACAGAGGAAGCATTACCCACCTATGAATCATGGTTGATGGGTCTTGAAGGACTCGACCAGTATAACCACAGTGGCTGGACAAAATGGGTAAGGGCCTGGACGGCCGAAGAGAACAGGCATGGGGATGTGCTGAATAAGTACTTGTATTTATCTGGCAGGGTCAACATGCGTGAAATGGAGGTTACTACCCAATACCTGATCAAGGACGGATTTGATATACAAACCGGTGGAGATCCTTACCGAAATTTTGTTTATACGAGTTTTCAGGAAATGGCAACGAATATTTCGCACAGAAGGGTGGCCACGATGTCAAAAAAGTCGGGCAACCATTTGCTCGCCAAAATGTGTGGTGTTATAGCCAGCGATGAGCTCAGACATGCTACTGCCTATATCGAATTTGTGCGGAGAATATTTGAGTTGGATGTCAATGAAATGATGCTGGCTTTTGGAGACATGATGAAGAAGAAAATTGTTATGCCCGCACATTTTTTACGGGAAACAGGAGGCAGTATTGGGTCTTTATTTTCACATTTCTCTGAGGCAGCCCAAAGAGTTAATGTGTACACAACTCAGGATTATATTGAAATCTTAAATTTTCTGATCAAAGAATGGGATATAGCGAATATGAGCTCTTTAAATGATTCTGCTGAAAAAACCCGAGATTATATCATGAAATTACCAGACAGGCTAATCCGCATTGCTGAACGCTCTGTAATACCTGAAAAGAGTTTTGAATTTAAGTGGCTATCGGTTTAGGAAGATGACAAAGTATTAAGTATTTAGTATTTAGTATTGAGTGAAAATGGGCGAAAGCGGGAGACAGGAGACAGGAAACAGGAGACAGGAGACAAGAGACTTAACCCGGAATCTGGAACCTTGTACTCGGAACTCGAACTTGAACCTTTTTCTTTTTTCCAGAGAAGGTTTTGTCACAATTTTTGATACAAAAATTCCGCCAAAACCTATTTCGTAAATTCCTTTAACCCTGCATTTTATTCGGGGCTACCCATATTAAACCCCTATAGGGTTATTTTTATTGCAAAAATAAATCGACAATTCATACCATTAGAATTCGAAGAGCCGGAGGCCTTAGTTATGCTGTCATTCCGATACCCAGGCTTGGGTGAGGAATCTCATAACAAGTCAAAAGTTCAAAGGAAAAAGTATAACCGACCCCGAAGTGTATTATATTTCTAGCCCCACAATGCCTCGCGGGGTGATTCACTGCTGCAGGCATACACAAAGAAACCCAGAACCTCAAACTCAGAACCCAGAACCTTAAACTTTTTACCTGCTTTCGGCCAAGTAAAAAGTTAAAGACTATCTCAAACCTTCATAATCATTTCCTTAATTTTTAAAACATCGGGATGGTAAATGCCATCCATTTTAAGTTTTTCGAAATCTTCCAGAATTATTTTTCTGTAAGATTCGAGGTCTTTATTTTTTTCATAAGACAAAGCCCGGTAAATTGGTATTGCCTGTTCATATTTATTTTGAAAGAGATAGCTATGGGCCAGGTTACATTGTAAAGAAGGTATGGGTTGCTCCAGCTTTTGTGCATTTTTTATAGTTTTTCTGGCGCTGCTAAATTTTTTGCATCTCAGCAAAAGCCAGGCCAGATCATTGTACGCGTAGGCCAGTTCATTTTTGATTTTATCTGATTCCGGATATTGTTCGTTTAACGTTTCAAGAGTTGAGACAAGCTCCTGTTGCAATGCTGCCTTTTGTTCAGGCCCTGTTGTATCATAGATTTTCTCAGCGATTAATTCATTGCTTCTTATCGCTCTGTTAAAGGCCAGATCCTCATTTTTCACGTTTTTAAAAAAATCGGTATAATACTGGTAGTCACTGATCATACTTTTTACTACAGGCAATTCCGCGTTAAGCGTGGGTAAAAGTTTGTCCAGTTCCTTTAAAAAAGCAATACTTTTTTTAATAAATGCATGGTCTAAAGTATTTTCGAGCTGGGAATAATAGATTTCAATAAGATTCAAAATTGTTGCACAGACATCGGCATTAAACGACCCCGGTTGCTCCGTTGCAATCTTTTTTCGAATGGACAAAGATTGATCAAAAGAATGCTCGGCCTTTGTCAAATCGCCATTTTCTAAGTTAAATACCCCAAGGTTGTGCAGTGAGGTTGCCAGATAGGGCAGGAACTCATCAGGAAATTCCCGGTACAATGCCGAATAGCTGTTCAGGGCATCGTTTGCAAGGTCAATCGCTTTGTCAAAATCTTTCATTTCTCCGTAAAGAATGCTTAAACTATTTTGTGCTGCAGCCACATAAGGTCTGAAGGAGCTGTTGTATTTTTCAGTCAGTATCAAATAATTGTCCAGTGCTTTTTCATAGTAGTTTACAGACTTTTTATATTCTCCTAAAGACTTATAGGTAACACCCAAATTGTTCAGAACTGAGGTGTAATATGGCAAATAGGCCGCAGGTTCTGAATCAGAAAATTTTGAAAAAAGTACCTCTGCTTTGGCGTAATTTGTTTGGGCATCATGAAGATTAAATTCCTCGGTATAAAGATTGCCCAGCTCAAAATAGCAGCTCGCCATTATAGGTTCATAGCCGGGAGTCTTCAGACTTTGAAAAATTTTCAGTGCTTCTTTGAAATGTTTTTTTGCATCGGGAGCCTTAAGGTTTTTTACCATAGCGTAGGCAAGAGCAAAATTTGTACTGGCAATCTGGGCCTCATACTGACCCTTGTTGATTTCATGGAGTTTGTTAAAAATACCGAGTGCTTTTTGGTAGTGCCCAATGGAAGCTGTAAGGTCCTTTTCATAATAAAGAGCTCCCAGGTTATTCTGAATTACCGCTTTTTCTTCAGAAAAAACCTGTTCCTGCAACCCATCAAAACAGGGCAAGGCCTTCTCATAATTATCGATAGCTTTTTCGGGTTCTTTATTTTTTTGAAATAGCTTTGCCAAACTGGTATAAACATAAATTTTTTCAACCGGTTTTTCTGAAAGGGGCAGTGCTTCCAGAAAAAGATCGGATGCGGCTTTATAATTTTCATTTTGCTGCAGGATCTCTGCGCTTTTGCATTTTTCTTCAAATAAGCTCTTCATCCGTATCTGTGTTTAAAAAATTGTTTTCTGGTCAGCAAATTGTTCTGTATTTGATTTGCAAAGATCAAGATAGCTCAATCTGCTGATTTCATCAAAGGTAAATGCTTCGGTAAATAAACTGGCCTTTTGCATGTCAGCCATCAAAAAATCTCTTTGATATAATTCTTTCAATAAGCTGTCTATGGCGAAAATATCTGCATCTTTTATAAGAGAAAAAATATATTCAACGAAAAAAATTCTACCCAGGGCCAGACCTATAATCCCCGCCACTAGCTCATCGTCCAGCCAAATCTCTACTGAGTGTGCATAACCTTGCTGATGCAGCTGGTGAAATACCCGATCCATCCTTTCTGTCAGCCACCGGTTATCCATGGCCTCTTTAATATTATAGCACTGTTTACATGTATTGATGACAGCAGTAAAATTCTTGTTGAAGGTAACCCTGTAATCTGTATGGGTGTATGGTTCAATGCCAAAGTCAAAGTTGGGAATATCGATCACTATTCTCGGATCAGGCGACCACCATTTCAAATGTTTTAAGGGATGGTTCCAAAAATAAACCCCGCTTTTATACGCCTTTAAAAGTTGTTCTGCCGAAAGCTCTCCGCCAACAGCCAGCAGGCCATCGTTATCAGCAAAATAGGCCGGAGGAAAGTTGTTTTCGCTTTTGGAGAGTTCGAAATAAGGCAAGATGTTTTGTTTATGGATTATTCCTCTTCAGGGTATAATTCGTGTAATTCACCCAGTTGTTTTAATAGATCAAAAGTTTTTCTGGCCTCCTCTTCATCAACGGTACTGATGGCGGCACCGACATGAACCATGACATAATCTCCGACCTTGGCTTCCGGAACCAGTGTTAAGCTCACTTCCTTCAAAATCCCGTCAAAGGAGACCTTCCCTGTCCTGAAGGTTTCGTCTAAGACAGCAGTAATTTCTATTAATTTTCCGGGGATAGACAGGCACATACATTAAAATTTAGTTCGTTCAATTTTTCTTTTGCTGAGATAACCAGTTATACCATGGGTTCATTCCCTCACCTGTTGTGGCAGAAAGCTCAAAAAATTTGAGTTTCGGATTGATCTGCAAGGCGTATTGTTTTAATTTCTCGATGTTGATATTCACATAGGGAAGCAGGTCAATCTTATTGATGATACAGATATCTGAGGAATGAAACATGTCCGGATACTTGATGGGTTTGTCCTCACCCTCGGTGGTACTGATAATGACTACACGTTTGTCTTCACCGAGATCAAACATAGAAGGACATACCAGATTTCCTACATTCTCAATAAACAGCAAAGCATTGTCTTTTATTTCCAGCCTTTTAAGGGCATTATAAACCATATCACTCTCCAAATGACAACCTTTCCCTGTATTGATCTGTACCACAGGGATATTCAGGGCATTTATCCGGTTGGCATCATTCATGGTTTGCTGATCGCCTTCAATCACATAAAAGGAATGTTTATCTTTAAGGTCGGTCAGTGTTCTTTCAAGGAGGGTAGTTTTTCCTGAGCCTGGTGAACTTACCAGGTTGAGTACAAATATGTTTTTTGCATCAAAATAACCCCGGTTTCTGGCTGCCATTTTATCATTGTGCTGAAGGATATTTTTTTCAATGGCAACAACAGTTTTATTATGGTCG
>JBFYPZ010000065.1:0-12795 GCA_041303035.1 Flavobacteriaceae bacterium | reverse complement strand
ATAAAATAAATTCTTAAGCATTCCGTATTGTTAAGGAAGAAAATACAAATATTAAATAATACCGATAGTAATAAACCAACATTTACTGTGGTGGTGTATACCCGTATTTATTTATGGCATCTGTTATTTCCTGAATTCTGTGAGGGGAGCTCGGGTGTGTGCTTGAAAATTCCGGTACGCGCTGGCCACCGGAAGCCTCTTCCAGGATTTTCATTACTTCGATAAATTCATAAGGATTATAACCGGCATCGATCATGAATTTAACGCCAAGCTGGTCACTTTCAAGTTCGTCTTCCCTGCCGTATTTCATGTTGACAATATTGGCAACCATGGCAGCCATCTGTGCACCGCCCTGATCGGTACCTGCCAGCACGCCGGTCAGGATACCCTGGGTTAAATTTTGTTTGGCAATTCTTTCTGCTGAATGCCTGCCCACCACATGCCCTATTTCGTGACCCAACACACCGGCCAGCTGATCTTCCGTATTTAATCTGCTGAACAGACCGGCTGTGATAAACACCTGACCACCCGGTAATGCAAAGGCATTAACCGTTTGCGGATCGCGCAACAAATGAAATTCGTAATGATAGGGTGTCTGCCTCGCAACAGAACTGTTCACCAATTTACTGCCAACGCGGTCCACCAAGGCCTGTGCTTCCTGATCCGGGTGCAATCCGCCATATTCCTGAGCCATTTGGGGTGCACTTTTCAACCCAAGAGAAATTTCATCTTCGGTACTGAGCGAAATATGTTGTTTTTTGCCTGTATACTCATTCGTATCTGTTTGTGAACAATAGCGCAAAAAAGAAAAAAGGATGATAACTCCACCAATCAGCAGTTTAATTTTAAAATTTCCTCCTCTCATAATTATGTTGTTTTTTTGTAGGGTTGAATATACGGTAAAGTTAATTATTTTTTAAATTATTTATTATCTTGTAGGGATATTCAATTTTTTTTTTTAAATCAAGTAATTTTCCGGTACCATACAAGCTATAAAATAT
This sequence comes from Flavobacteriaceae bacterium, assembly GCA_041303035.1. Taxonomy (GTDB): domain Bacteria; phylum Bacteroidota; class Bacteroidia; order Flavobacteriales; family Flavobacteriaceae; genus Namhaeicola. The sequence goes on along the minus strand of JBFYPZ010000065.1, from coordinate 11,794 downwards.
GATGAATAAGATCTTATCCAGATTGCCTGCACATCTGAAAGAATTTATTGTGGAGCAGCATTATGATGAATATACTGCCCAGAATCACGCTGTCTGGCGTTATGTGATGCGTAAAAATATTGTATATCTCAAGGGAGTTGCACATCCTTCCTATCTTGAGGGCCTCAAGAAAACAGGTATTTTGATCGATAAAATACCCAGGCTGGAAGACATGAATAAGATTCTGGCAGAAATTGGATGGGCAGCGGTAACCGTTGACGGATTTATTCCACCAAATGCCTTTATGGAATTTCAGGCTTATAACACCCTGGTCATTGCAGCCGATATCAGAACCATAGAACACATCGCCTATACTCCTGCACCGGATATCATACACGAAGCCGCAGGTCATGCCCCGATCATTGCAAATCCGGAATATGCCGAATACCTGCGCAGGTTCGGTGAGATCGGAGCAAAGGCAATCTCTTCGGGCAAAGACCATGAACTGTTTGAAGCGATCAGACATTTATCTATTATCAAAGAAGACCCGAATACATCTGATAAGGAGGTCCTTGAGGCAGAGATGCGAATAGAACACCTCAGCCAAAATATGGGTGAAGCCAGTGAAATGTCGAAGATCAGGAATCTGCATTGGTGGACAGTGGAATACGGATTGATAGGAACAGTCGATGAACCAAAAATATATGGGGCTGGACTGTTATCCTCCATAGGCGAGAGCAAATGGTGTATGGGCGATCAGGTAAAGAAATTGCCTTATTCAATTGCTGCGGCCGAGGTATCTTTTGATATTACCAAGCCGCAGCCACAACTGTTTGTCAGCCCCGATTTTGCCTATCTCAGTTTGGTATTGGAGGAGTTTGCCAACGGCATGTCCCTGCGCAGGGGAGGTATACAAGGTATACGCAAGCTGATCAGCAGCAAAAATCTGGGTACGATTGAATTGAGTACCGGCATACAGATCAGTGGTATTTTTTCAGAAGTGAGAGAGGATAAAAATGGCGGTCCGGTTTATTTTAAAACCGTCGGTCCAACCGCACTTGCCTTTAAGAACAAAGAAATTATAGGCCATGACAAAGCCTACCACCGGGACGGTTTCGGCTCTCCGCTCGGGAAACTAAAAGGAATCAATCTGGCCATTGAGGATATGTCACCAAAAGATCTGGAAGCGTACAGGATTTACGAAGGAAAGCGGGCCAGGCTGGAATTTGAGGGAGATATTGTGGTGGAGGGCGAAATAATCACCGGCAAAAGGAACCTGCAGGGAAAAATAATTTTGATCTCATTTAAAGATTGTATGGTCAAACAAGGCGATGAGGTACTTTTTCATCCGGATTGGGGTACCTATGATATGGCGATCGGTGCAACGGTAATTTCTGCTTTTGCAGGAGTGGCAGACCCGGGAAGTTATGGTATCGCGTATGAACCGCCTGCTGAAAAGACACATAAGATCCATTACAACCCTGCCCAGCGCAAGCTTCATGGTTTTTATCAGGAAGTCCGCGATATCAGGGAGAAAGGATTCGATCCGCAATCCGCAGTTCGTTTAGAGCAAATATTTGATACCCTGGAAACTGATTATCCAACAGAATGGTTGCTGGCACTTGAAATTGCCGAACTTCTTTCTGAACCGGATCATTTAAAAATAAAAAACCGGGTATCGGCCTTTTTAAAAAATCTGGCCGGGGACCCCGGTTATAAAGAGTTGATCGGGAATGGGATCAGTTGAGGTGTGTTCGATTAAATCACACCTGTGATACACGCAAGGTGTTCACCATTCCCCTTGCAGAAACGGGCATTGAACTCAGGTTGATAATAAAATCTCCCGGTTCGGCATATCCTTTTTCTACAGATAATTTGTTCAGTTCTTCTATGGTTTTATCCGTACTCAGGTTTTTATCATAATAATAAGCCTTTACTCCCCAAAGTAAATTTAACATGGCTAAAATGCGTTTATCATCCGTAAATGCCAAAATATTTGACTTGGGCCTCCAGGCTGAGATCTGAAAGGCAGTGTAACCGCTGTGTGTAAGTGTTGTTATGGTTGCGGCTTCAATGCTGTCTGCTAAAATCGCAGCCTGATGGCAGATGGATTTTGTAATGTACCGGTCATTGACACATTGTATCTGTGGCACCGGACTCACGATCAGTTCGGAGTGTTCCACACTTTGAATGATCTTTCTCATGGCATGAATAACCCGTAAGGGGTGCTTGCCAACTGATGTTTCTCCGGAGAGCATCACTGCATCTGCGCCATCCATGATTGAATTGGCAACATCATTCACTTCTGCCCGTGTTGGCACAGGATTTTCGATCATGGTTTCCATCATTTGTGTGGCAATGATTACGGGAATTCTGGCCTCTTTCGCTTTTTTGACTAATTTTTTCTGTATAATGGGCACATTTTCGGCAGGGATCTCTACACCAAGATCACCACGGGCGACCATAATTCCATCACATCTGCTAACGATGGCATTGATGTTTTGCACTGCTTCCGGTTTTTCTATCTTGGCAATGACGGGAATTTTGTGAGGTGAATTTTCTTTGATCAGGTTATTGATCAGGTCGAGGTCCTCAACATTTCTGACAAACGACAAGGCGAACCAGTCCACCTCAAGTGAGATGGCAAACAGGGCGTCCTGCGTGTCTTTTTTAGTTAATGCCGGTAGTGAAACATTGGTATTTGGTAAGTTTACCCCTTTTTTGGATTTGAGTACACCATCCCTCATAACCCGGGTTTTAACATTTGATTTTCCGTCGGTTTCCAGAACCTCAAACAGAAGTTTTCCGTCGTCAACCAAAATTTGCTCTCCGGGTTTGACATCTTTAGGAAATTTTTTATAGGTCATATAGGCCTTTTCAGAATTACCCTCACATTTTTCTGTGGTAAAAGTGAAAATATCGCCCTCTTTTAAAAAGGAATTTTCTGCCATGACACCAACACGAAGTTTTGGCCCTTGAAGATCGGCCAGCACAGCTACATTAAAACCCCTTCGCTCATTGATCTCCCTGATCGTTTTTACATCTTCCGTGATCGCATCATAGTCGGCATGAGAAAAATTGATCCTGAAGACATTAACTCCGGCCACCATCATTTCTTCCATCAGTTCCCTGGAATTTATTGCAGGACCAAGTGTTGCAACAATCTTAGTTTTTTTACGCATTCTCATAGTATTAAGGGTATATCTTTAGTGTTATTTTACAGGTATATATTTCCCGGTTTGGTTTCAAATATCAAATGATCCCTGGATTTCAGATCCATGGGATCAATAGTATAAAGGGTCATGATGTTATTGATCTTTTTTATTGCTTCGATTACCGATTTAATAAAGGAATCGGGAAAAATTCCATCTATTCTGATCAGATAATCAACTGTCCTTTTCTCAGGAATCAGGAAAACGGATTTTTGTTCACTCGCAAAAAGACTGTCGGTTGTTTCTGATGCCGATTCTGTCGGAATATTTTTGTTTGAAATGAGTGTCCAGGTAGTTTGGTTTTTTTTATCGTCAAAAATATAAATGGAAAAACTGCTTTTTGCCGAATTTTCAAATAAGTCCAGGTCTTCCTTGTATCTTCTGAACTGAATGCCCAGGTTTTTGTTCAGCAAATAGGCCAATCTGTAATCTTCGAGGGAGGTATGGACACCTATCAGCGTATAATCATGTTCATAATCAAATTCAAAGGAATGTATTTTTGACATGGGTTTTCTTAAAAGAATCAATTCGGGTTCTCAAAAGTAAAAATAGTTTTGCAAATAATTCAATTATCTGACAAAACATACTAAAATTAACAAATGTAGATTAGTGTTCAATTTGGTTACGAAGCTTGTAATAGGCTCTTTTTGAAGCAATTTCTTCTGCTTTTTTCTTGGAAGTGGCTCTTCCTTTCGCAAGCAGCTGGTCGTCAATACTGAGTTTGACGCTAAAATGTTTAATCACATCATTGCCGGTGTCTTCATAGATCTGATACTTGATCTTCTTTTTGTTTTTCTGACACCATTCGATGAGAAAACTTTTATAACTGGAAATTTTACCAACCAGTCTTTCGAGGTCCACATAGGGCTCAATTACATTTCTGTAGATAAACTTTTCGCAAAAACTATAACCTTTGTCCAGGTGGATGGCACCGATAAATGCCTCAAAAAGATTTCCGTAGATATTATCGCCAAAGGTTTGATTGGAAGCGGAACCATCAACAAATTTTTTAAGAGCGAGGTCGCGCCCCAATTCATTCAAATGTTCACGGCTTACTATTTTGGACCGCATTTGGGTTAAGGTACCTTCATCAGCCGTTGGCAGTTTTTTGTAAAGGTAATTGGCAATAACCGAACCCAATATGGCGTCTCCCAAAAATTCAAGTCTTTCATAATTCAGGGGAAATCCTTGTTCATTGGTTTTTCTAAGAGAACTATGGGTAAAGGCTTCCTGATAAAATGCAATATTTTTGGGCTTGTAACCAAGGATATTTTTCATTAAAATAAAAAATTCTTCATCTTTTTCAGAATAAGAACCCGTTATTTTTCTGATGAAATTCATAAAGGAAGATTACACATCTAATTTCTTGAAAAGTATGCAGGCATTGTGTCCACCAAAACCGAAAGTATTGCTCATCGCAACATTTACAACGCGCTTTTGAGCTTTATTAAAAGTCAGATTTAATTTTGGATCAATCTGATCATCATCGGTGAAATGATTGATGGTAGGCGGAACTATGCCGTACTGCATAGCAAGAATAGATGCAATGGCCTCAATGGCTCCGGCAGCACCCAGGAGATGGCCGGTCATGGATTTGGTAGAATTTATGTTCAATTTATAGGCGTGATCCCCAAAAACCGAAAGTATTGCTTTTAATTCGGCAACATCGCCCAATGGGGTAGAAGTACCGTGCATATTCACAGCATCCACTTCCTTCGGATCCATGTGGGCATCTCTCAGGCAGTTTAGCATAACACTGGTTGCTCCAATTCCTTCGGGATGAGGAGCGGTTATGTGGTATGCATCAGCTGAAAGTCCCCCACCTACGATCTCGGCGTAAATCTTAGCGCCACGCGCCTTTGCGTGTTCGTATTCTTCAAGGATAAGGGCTCCGGCACCTTCCCCAAGTACAAAGCCATCGCGGTCTTTATCAAAGGGACGCGAAGCCGTTTTTGGGTCATCATTCCTGGTAGAGAGCGCGTGCAGGGCATTAAAACCACCCATTCCCGCCATAGTTACTGCCGCTTCAGAACCACCGGTAACAAAAATGTCGGCATAACCCAGACGGATATAATTTAATGAATCTATGATGGCATTGGCTGAGGAGGCACAAGCGCTGACCGTAGCAAAATTTGGTCCTCTTAAACCATATTTTATTGAGATTTGGCCCGGGGCAATATCGGCGATCATTTTTGGAATAAAGAATGGGTTAAATTTCGGAGTGCCATCACCGCTTCCAAAATACAACACCTCATTTTGAAAAGTTTCCAAACCACCTATACCTGCACCCCAGATAACACCAACCCTGTCTGTATCGATCTGGGTAAAATCCAGACCGGCATCCTGTATGGCCTCATCCGAAGCAACCAGTGCGTATTGTGTGAACCTATCCATTTTCCTTGCCTCTTTGCGGTCAAAAAAATCTTCTGCCACAAAATTTTTGAGTTCACAGGCAAACTGGGTTTTAAAAAGTGTTGCATCAAAATAGGTAATTGGGGCAGCACCGCTCACGCCATTGACCAAACCGTTCCAGTAATCTTTTACAGTGTTACCAATTGGTGTTAGCGCTCCCAAACCTGTTACAACAACTCTTTTTAACTCCATAAGAATTATTTATTGTATATAGAAACCATAAAACAACAAGAAATGGCCAATAGGTCATCTCTCGTTGTTGTATTATTTATGGAATTGTTATTTTTTTGCTCCCTCGATATAGGTTACAGCCTGACCTACAGTGCTGATGTTTTCAGCCTGATCGTCCGGGATCTGGATGTCAAATTCTTTTTCGAACTCCATGATCAACTCAACAGTATCCAATGAATCTGCTCCTAAATCGTTTGTAAAGTTAGCTTCGTTAGTAACTTCATTTTCGTCAACACCTAATTTATCAACGATAATAGCTTTAACTCTTGATGCAATATCTGACATAATTGAAATTTTTAAATTAAATTAATACGGTTGCAAAAATAATAAATTAAGCTTAATTCTGCATCAAGTGCAGAAAAAAATCCGGTATCTAAGATAAACAAAAAGATTTAATTTCAAAAACAGACATAATTATTTAATTTTATCTTCATTTGCGCTTAACTTTTACATTAATAAATGAAGAGAATCGCCATTTTTGCTTCTGGATCTGGGACCAATGCAGAGAATATTATGCGTTATTTTGCTGATTCAGATGTAGTTATTGTGAACTATGTAATAACCAACAACCGGGATGCAAAGGTCATTGAGCGCGCCGGAAAATACGGGGTTTCTGTGAAGATCCTGGAAAGAGGAGAATTGAATAGACCCGAATTTCTTCATTTTCTGAAAGAAGAATCGGATTTTATTGTTTTGGCAGGCTTCTTATTAAAAATACCTGATGCTGTGGTTCTTGCTTTTCCTGACAAGATCGTAAATATTCACCCCAGTCTTTTGCCTAAATACGGCGGCAAGGGCATGTATGGCAGCCATGTGCATGAGGCTGTGGTGGCAAACAAGGAGAAAGAGTCTGGAATAACCATCCATCTTGTCAACGAGAAATATGACGAGGGGGCCATTCTGTTCCAGGCCTCAGTTCCTTTGGAAGAAAGTGACAACCCTGAAACCGTAGCATCAAAAATTCATGAACTGGAGCAAAAATATTTTCCTTCGGTAATCGAAAAGGTCGTCATGTCTGTAAACTGAATATATGGTACATATCTATACAGACGGGGCCTGCAGCGGAAATCCGGGAAAAGGGGGTTATGGGATCGTGATGGAGTGGGTAGGAAAACCCTATCACAAGGAATTTTCTGATGGGTATCTGAGGACCACCAACAACCGCATGGAACTGATGGCAGTAATTTTTGCTTTGGAACAACTTAAGAAGGAAGGAACAGAAGTAATTATCTTTTCAGATTCAAAGTATGTTGTTGATGCTGTTGAGAAAAAATGGGTTTTTAACTGGGAGAAAAAAGGTTTTGCCGGGAAAAAGAACAGCGATCTCTGGCAAAGGTTTTTGAAAGTGTACCGCAAACACAAAGTTTCCTTTGTCTGGGTGAAAGGGCATAACAACCACAAACAAAATGAAAGATGCGATGAACTGGCCGTGCAGGCCGCTCAGGCATCTCTCTTAAAAATTGATCAGGGTTTTGAAAAAGAAGCAAACACTATTTTTTGAATGGTGCAAAGCAACTATTTATTCAGTACGCATGACATCAGCACCTCGTTTTTAGCATTGTAAAAATTAAGCCCCGGTTCTTCAAGTTTATAATAGGAAATTTCTTTAAGTAAATTGGTGAACTGATTTTCAACAGACATATCCGGACACATTTTTCGGGTCATGGCCATCTCACCCAATTTCATTTCCTTGGTTTCTGGGTTGTATTTACCCATAAAATTATTACATCCGGCAAATCCGTTGATACTTTTTTCCTTTCCATCAAACTTAATGGTAGGGTGAATTGTCAGATTCTCAATACCCTGCATGGAAACAACTTTCCAGTCGTTTTCCAAAACAATTTCCTTTTCAAATTTTTTCTTCTCCACGATCTGATCCAGGGTATATTTATACTTTGACCCGTCTGCAGGAGGATTTTTTACCTCACTTACTTTGACCCTGAGGAGATACTGATAGCCTTCTTCATAAGTGAATCCTTCAATACTTCCATAGAAATTTTGCCACTCATCTGCCAGTTTTTCTTTGATCAGCATACATTTTTGCGGTGACACACCAGTACAGTCAACCAAATGATCAGCTACATACAAATTTTTCGTTTCTTCACAAGACTTGGCACTAACGGTTAACAGAATTAAAAAAACAGCAGTTTTCATAAAAGATAGGTTATAGTTAAGACAACATGGTTTTAGCTTTTTGAAGAGCTGTAACAAAGATATTAATTTCTTCTTTGGTATTATAAAATGCAAAGGACGATCTTACCGTACCCGGGATCTTAAAAAAATCCATAATGGGTTGGGCACAATGATGACCGGTTCGAACGGCAATGCCCAGTTTGTCTAGTATTACTCCAATGTCATACGGGTGGATTCCTTCAATATTAAAGGAGATAACCGGCGCTTTTTTTGTTTTTGGGCCATAGATAATCAGCCCATCTATGGCCATGAGTTTTTCAGTGGCATAGGCGAGCAATTCATTTTCATATGCGGCTATGTTCTCAAAACCAATCGAATTGAGGTAATCAAGAGCAACTCCAAAAGCGATACCATCAGCAATATTGGGTGTGCCGGCCTCAAATTTATGGGGCAGGTCGGCATAACTCGTTTTTTCAAAAGTTACCTCGCTGATCATTTCTCCACCGCCCTGGTAAGGAGGAAGCTTTTGAAGCCAGGCCTCCTTTCCGTAAAGCATTCCAACACCTGTTGGGCCACAGAGTTTATGTGCCGAACAGGTGTAAAAATCGCAGTCCAGTGCCTGCAGGTCGGGTTTTATATGCGGTGTTGCCTGTGCTCCGTCGATCAATACAGCTGCCCCCGCTTCATGTGATAATTTTATAATTTCTTCTATAGGATTTATTGTTCCCAGGGCATTTGATACATGATTGACAAAGACAATTTTTGTTTTAGAGGAAAGTAATTCCTTAAAAACATCCATACGTAATTCGCCATCCAAAGTCATTGGAATAACCCGCAGCACTGCCCCTGTACGCTCGCATAACATTTGCCAGGGAACAATATTGCTGTGGTGCTCCAGTGCTGACACGATAATCTCGTCACCCTTTTTTAAGAAGGCCGAAAAACCGCTGGCAACCAGATTGATACTGTGGGTAGTGCCCGAGGTAAAGATTATTTCATGCGATTTTTCGGCATTGAAATGAAGCTGTACTTTTTTTCTGGCATTTTCAAAAAGATCGGTTGCTTCCTGACTCAGGGTATGTACCCCTCTGTGAATATTCGCATTGTGATTTGAGTAAAAATCAACAAGAGAATCAATTACCTGCCGCGGTTTTTGTGAAGTTGCCGCATTGTCAAAATAAACCAGTTGTTTGCCGTTTACAGTTCTTCTCAAAATAGGAAAATCCCCGCGTATTTTTTGAATATCGATCATATTTTTTAGAATGATTCTAAATACAAAGATAGAAAACTTATATCAGCAGCCTTTAGAATACGCAAATTAATTCTTTATTTTTGTCACTGATTTCTGATTTGAATTTAACCCTAGAAATTTATGAAAAGAGTTCTGAAAATAGCCGCAGTATTGATGTTTTTGGCACTGATTTACCTGGTATTCTCTTATTATCCGAGACTCACGATCGTCACGGGATTTTCTGCCAAGAATATCGCCAGCGGTGTTTATTACGCAAACCGTTCAATTGAATCCATAGAAAGCGGGGATAATGATTTTTCGATCCTGCCCCTGGCTGATAATCAAACAGATAAGAACACGAGATCGGTGGTTTCAAGCTTTTTTGGAATGAAGGAAAGAAAGGCTGTTTTTATTGAGGGTCTTGGAGCTGTTTTGCTGCAGGAAGGTGCTGAAACACCTCCTGTAATTCCCAAGCCAAAAAGAAATAAAATTGCAAAAAACCTGCCCTATCCCTATGGAAATTTACCTCAGAAAGATACCGTCTTTAGCGGAGTAAACTACGATCTCTTAAAAAAGGCAGTAGATAATGCCTTCGATAAACCGGCTGAAGAACTAAAAAAGACCAGATCGCTGCTTGTGATCTACAAAGACCAGATCCTTGCTGAAAAGTACGCCCCGGGTTTTAATGCGCAAACCCCTGTTTTGGGCTGGTCAATGACAAAAAGTATAACCTCAACTATTTATGGAATTCTACAGAAGCAAGGTCGTATTGATATTGACCAAAAGACCGGTATCAAAGCCTGGCAAAATGATAGCCGTTCAGCCATTACTTATAAAGACTTGCTGCATATGAACAGTGGCCTGGAATGGGAAGAAGATTACGGCGATCTGTCGGATGTGACCCGAATGCTGTATGTGGCTGACAATATGGGTGAAGTTCAGGTGGGCAAGCCTATGACGGGAAAGATCAATAAAAGTTGGAATTATTCTTCCGGTACCTCCAATGTATTGGCGGGGCCTCTATTGAGAAAATTATTTCCTGACCAGCAAACGTATTTGAATTTCTGGTATGAAGAACTGCTGGATAAGATAGGAATGCATTCAGCCCAGGTTGAAACAGATCTGAGCGGAAATTTTGTGGGATCATCTTATGCCTGGGCAAATACCAGAGACTGGGGAAAATTTGGTCTCTTGTATTTGCACAAGGGCAATTGGAATGGAGAACAAATTTTTGATCCTTCCTGGGCGAAATTTGTGGCTACTCCCACAAACGGCTCTGACGGAAGGTACGGAGGCCACTTCTGGCTGAATGCCGGCGGAGTATATCCCGACGCACCCCGTGACCTGTATTCGGCCAATGGATTTCAGGGGCAAATGGTATTCATTATTCCTTCAAAAGAGGTTGTGATCGTGCGAACCGGACTGACCGAAGATCCCGAATTTGATTTTAATAAGTTGCTGAAAGAAATACTTGCGGCAATACAGTAATATAAATTTCTTTTTTATGAAACTCAACCTGCAAAAAGTAGATCGCGTTAAAACCATATCCAGGAAAGATTTTTTACAGAATTATGTAAAACCGCAAAAACCCCTGGTCATAGAAAATCTGATCGAAGACTGGCCGGCTTTTACCAAATGGAATCTGGATTATATCAAAGAAGTAGTAGGAGAAAAGGAGGTTCCCCTGTATGATGACCGCCCGGTGGATTACAAAGACGGTTTTAATGAGCCTCATGCAAAGATGAAAATGAAGGATTATATTGACCTACTGCAAAAAGAGCCAACCCGTTACCGTATTTTTCTTTACAATATTTTAAAAGAAGTTCCTTCCCTGCAAAAGGATTTTAAATTTCCGGATATCGGATTGCGCATAATGAAATCAATGCCCATGTTATTTTTTGGGGGACAGGATTCTTTTACGTTTATGCATTACGACATCGATCTGGCCAATATTTTGCACTTTCATTTTCATGGAAAGAAAGAATGTATCCTGTTTCCTTATGAAGAAAAAAAATACCTGTACAAGGTGCCAAATTCCCTGATCACCCATGAATCCATTGACTTTTCCAAACCTGATCTCGAGAAATGGCCGGCTCTAAAAAAGGCAAAGGGTTATATAGCTGAACTTGAACACGGCCAGGTATTGTATATGCCGGAAGGGTATTGGCACTATATGAAATACATAACGCCCGGTTTTTCCATGAGCATGCGTTCCATAGCGAGAAATCCAAAAAATCTGGCACAGGCGCTGTACAATATTTTTGTAATGCGCAACTACGACAATGTGATGCGCAAAATGAAAGGACAACAGTGGATAGACCGGAAAAACGAAAAAGCCATTGCCGATTGCAACAGCCGTCTGGCCTGACCGGAAAAAAAGATCAGATCTGGATCTGCAAATCGACTTTTAATTTTTGGGCAATAAGTTTGGATATCCTGGCTTTCAGCGAAGGTATCCTGATTCTTTCTACCACATCATTCCCAAAAGCAAATAACAAAAGGGCCTTGGCTTCCTTTTTAGGAATTCCGCGTGATTGAAGGTAGAACAGTGCTTTATCGTCCAATTGGCCGATGGTACAGCCGTGCGAGCATTTTA
>JBFYPZ010000064.1:0-12815 GCA_041303035.1 Flavobacteriaceae bacterium | reverse complement strand
GGTATTCTTCACAACAGCCAGCTTTATATTTGCTTTAAAACAGGCTCTGCGTAAATTAGATGTTTCTGTTGCATTCAGACCGGAAATATCGGTCATATAGATCACATTGTTCTCAGCTAATTTGCTCGTTAATTGATCAATTACTAATGCTTTATCTTCTCTTTTCATTATTCGATAACTTTAACTGATTAAATGGTTTTGGTATCAACAGCAACCGCAGGGCTCATCGTACTTGAAATGTAAATACTTTTGATGTAAGAACCTTTTACAGTTGATGGTTTTAATTTAATCAGGGTATGAATTAGCTCATGAGCATTTTCAGCAAGTTTATCAGCTTCAAATGATGCTTTTCCAATGGCGCTGTGAACAATACCGGTCTTATCGACTTTAAAGTCAATCTTACCGCCTTTCACATCCATAACCGCTTTAGCGACATCCATTGTTACAGTACCGGTTTTTGGGTTTGGCATCAAACCACGGGGACCTAAAATTCTTCCCAGCGGACCTAACTTACCCATAATACTCGGCATGGTAACAATCACATCAACATCTGTCCATCCTTCTTTAATTTTTTGAAGGTAATCATCCAATCCAACGTAATCAGCTCCGGCTTCTTTTGCCTCAGCTTCCTTATCAGGAGTAACGAGGGCAAGTACCCTTACCTCTCTACCTGTTCCGTGTGGCAAAGTTACCACACCCCTGACCATCTGATTTGCTTTACGCGGATCAACACCCAAACGAACAGCGATATCAACACTTGCATCGAAATTTACGTTGGTGATTTCTTTAACTAAAGCAGAGGCATCCAATAAATTATGTGCAACATTCACATCAACTTTAGCTCTTGCGACTTTTTGTTTTTTTGTAACTCTTGCCATAATTAACCTTTTTTAACAGGAGCATCTCCCTTTACTTTAATTCCCATAGAACGCGCTGTACCTGCAACCATTTTCATGGCTGATTCAATTTCAAAAGCATTTAAATCCTGCATTTTATCTTCAGCGATTGCTTTCACCTGATCCCAGGTAACTGTTGCCACCTTTTTTCTGTTGGGAACCCCTGAACCGCTTTTTAATTTGGACGCTTCCAGTAACTGTATAGCTGCCGGAGCAGTTTTTACAACAAAATCAAAGGATTTATCCTTGTACACGGTAATCACTACCGGACATATCTTACCGGCTTTATCCTGGGTTCTTGCATTAAACTGCTTGCAAAATTCCATGATATTAACCCCGGCAGAACCCAGTGCGGGTCCAATAGGCGGTGAAGGATTTGCTGCACCTCCACGTGCCTGTAATTTAACTATTTTACTAACTTCTTTTGCCATTTTTAATCATGTTGTAGACAAACAAATCTGGAAGCTATGTTTATCTGAGTTCGTGTAACAGTTATGATATTTTCTCAACCTGCATATAGTTCAATTCCAGTGGTGTTTTACGACCAAAGATCTTGACCATTACTTCAAGTTTTCTCTTTTCTTCATTAATTTTTTCAATAGTACCGTCAAATCCGTTGAATGGACCATCGATCACTTTTACCGTTTCTCCCCTTACAAATGGGATCGCCACGTTTTCATTTTGTACTGCCAGTTCATCAACCGTGCCCAACATCCTGTTCACTTCCGCTTTTCTCAGTGGAACCGGATCTCCTCCTTTGGTCTCACCTAAAAATCCGATCACTCCTGTAACTGACTTAATTACATGGGGTACCTCTCCGCTCAAATTGGCTTCGATCATGATGTACCCCGGAAAATAGACCTTTTCCTTATTATATTTTTTCCCGTCCCTGATCTGAATTACTTTTTCAGTGGGAACCAAAACCTGTTTTACATAGTCTGATAAGCCTAATCGGAATATTTCATTCTCGATATAGGTTTTGATCTTATTCTCTTGGCCACCGATCGCGCGAACAGCATACCACTTCATTATATTATCAGACATGCTCCTTATTAATTAAATAAATCAAAATATTTCTCAAAACCGAATTCAAAGGTTTTATCCACTAAAAAAACAGCAATTGAAAAAATGATAGTAAATACAGCAACTACTACAGTGTTCTTCTGAGCCTCAGACCAGGACATCCAGGTCACATGATTCTTGAGTTCTTCAATAGAATCCTTAATATAATTAACTAATTCCATATACTTCTAATTATGCACGGGTGGAGAGGCTCGAACTCCCGACACCTGGTTTTGGAGACCAGTGCTCTACCAACTGAGCTACACCCGTATCTTGTGCGCTTATAAATTTCAGTCTGAAAGTGCGCCTGGGGCACACCCTTTTTGGAAAAAAGAGCACGCTTATTTTTAAAAAAGAATTTATACAATGTCAACAAAGGTTTCTGTCAAAACTTTGTCTGACAGAAACCTTTTGAAGAATTATATAAGCTTCATTACTTAGTCTAAAATCTCAGTTACCTGACCGGCACCAACTGTTCTACCACCTTCACGGATCGCAAAACGCAATCCAAGATTCATGGCAATTGTCTGAAGCAATTCAACTTTAACTGTTAAGTTATCGCCTGGCATTACCATTTCAACTCCGTCAGGAAGTATAATGGTTCCGGTAACGTCGGTTGTTCTTACATAGAACTGCGGACGGTAGTTTTTGTGGAAAGGAGTGTGACGACCACCTTCTTCTTTTTTCAGGATATACAACTCAGCTTTGAAAAGTTTGTGAGGCTTAACAGATCCCGGCTTGCATATTACCATTCCTCTTTTTATGGTTTCCTTGTCAATACCTCTTAACAACAATCCTACGTTATCTCCGGCTTCACCTCTGTCTAAGATCTTTCTGAACATTTCAACTCCTGTAATTGTGGAGGTCAGTTTCTCAGCACCCATACCAATGATCTCAACCGCATCGCCAGTGTTGGCAACACCCAGTTCAATTCTACCGGTAGCTACTGTTCCACGACCTGTAATAGAGAATACATCTTCAACAGGCATCAGGAAAGGCTTATCGATATCACGTGGTGGTAATTCAATCCAGCTATCAACAGCATCCATCAATTCCATTACTTTGGCAGTCCATTTTTCTTCTCCGTTCAAAGCTCCTAAAGCAGATCCCTGAATAACTGGTCCGTTATCACCATCATAGTCGTAGAAATTCAGCAAGTCTCTTACTTCCATTTCAACAAGCTCCAGCAATTCCGGATCGTCAACCATATCCACTTTGTTCATGAATACAACCATTCTTGGAATACCTACCTGACGGCCTAAAAGGATGTGCTCACGGGTCTGTGGCATCGGACCATCAGTAGCCGCTACTACAAGAATAGCACCGTCCATCTGGGCAGCACCGGTAACCATGTTCTTAACGTAATCCGCGTGACCCGGACAATCTACGTGTGCATAGTGACGCTTTGCAGTTGAATACTCAACGTGTGCAGTATTAATTGTAATACCTCTTTCTTTTTCTTCCGGTGCGTTATCGATCTGATCAAAGGATTTGACCTCAGAAAGACCAAGCTTAGCTAAAACCGTAGTGATAGCTGCCGTTAAAGTAGTTTTACCGTGATCCACGTGGCCAATAGTACCAATATTTAAGTGTGGTTTCGAACGATCAAAAGTTGCTTTTGCCATGATGATTAAATTTATGTCTTAGTTATATAATTGTGTTAATAATAATATTTGTAGTGATAAATATACAAGAGTAAGTTACCCGTCCCGAAAACCAAACTCCACTCCATTGCGCCGACAAGGCTTATCTAACAAATCAAGAGCCAATGACGGGAATTGAACCCGTGACCTCTTCCTTACCAAGGAAACGCTCTACCCCTGAGCTACACCGGCTTTTTAATTTCAGGATTCCGGTATATTTATGCTGAAAATTTCAGCTGATCAAGGTATACCGCCTTCGATTTTCCTGCTAAAGATCTGGAGCGGGAGACGGGACTCGAACCCGCGACATTCAGCTTGGAAGGCTGAAGCTCTACCAACTGAGCTACTCCCGCATTAATTTTTTTCAAAAAATGTGGGGAGAGCAGGATTCGAACCTGCGAAGGTTGCCCAACAGAGTTACAGTCTGTCCTCGTTGGCCGCTTGAGTATCTCCCCAAAAAATTTTAATATCAAAGAACAAGAGCCGATAGAGGGGCTCGAACCCGCGACCTGCTGATTACAAATCAGCTGCTCTAGCCAACTGAGCTATATCGGCATAAATTCTGTTTTTTCGCTCTTTTTAAAGAATATCTTTTCAATTAGGGCACAAAAAAACAAACCGTTTTTCTAACGGTTTGCAAATGTATAAAGTTTTATGTTTTCTACAAAACTTTTTTTGTTTATTTTTTCAAAATCAAAAGCTTTGTTTTTCCTTCTTTTTTAACAACTGTTTCTTTAAAGATTCCACACATAAATTCACTCCTTCTTCAAAAGTCTTGTTTTGTTTCTTGGCCACGAGATCACTTCCCGGTATATTAATCTTTATTTCTGTTACCTTATTTTCCTTATCACTTGTTTTCTGCACCTTAAAAAAAACCTCTGCATTGATAATTGATTCATTGAACTTCTCCAGATTAGATACTTTTTTTTCTGTAAAAGAAACCAAATCCTTGTCTATGTTAAAATTAACCGACTGAACAAATACTTTCATAATTCTTGGTTTTTAATGCTCCTAGGGTGAGCCTGGTTATACATCTTTTTTAATTCATTTAAGCTATTATGCGTGTACACTTGTGTAGATGCCAAACTGGTATGTCCGAGTAATTCTTTCACGGAGTTCAGATCTGCACCTTCATTTAATAAATGTGTAGCAAAGGAATGCCTTATGATATGCGGACTCTTTTTGACCTTGCTGGACACTTTACTAAAATAATCATTTACTATTCTATATACTAAAGTTGGGTATAATTTTTTTCCTGACCCGGTGTTAAAAAACGCTGCATCCGGATCCTTCACCTCACCTTTTAGTTCACGGTACCGCTTTATAGTTGGCACTACTGAATTCAAAATGGGTATATACCTTTGCTTGTTCCTTTTTCCGGTTACTTTATACACCCCGGCACTGAGATCAATATCGCTTTCGGTCAGCCCGATCAGCTCCGCCCTTCTCATCCCCGTGGTGTAGAGCATCTCAACGATCAACCTGTTTCTCAGTGAAATCAGATCCTCACCCTGAGCCAATAATTCCATCACTTCCTTCATCTCATCCGCATTGAACGGAACATTCACCCGTTTTGAGGTTTTAAGGGATTTATGGGCTGCCATCGGATGTGAGCTGATCTGTTTCGATTTGAGCAAAAAATTATAGTAAGATTTCAAGGCGCTCATTTTCCTGTTAACAGACCGATTGGATATCTTGTTATCAACCAGAGAAACGATCCAGTACCTTATAAAAGAGTAATCCAGATTTTCAATATCCGTTCTGCCGAACCGCTCCGTACAAAAAGTCAAAAAAGAATTAAGATCTCTCTGATAGGCCGTAACCGAATGAGAAGCATATTTTTTCTCAAGTTGGAGATACTGTACAAATGAAGTTATGCTCAATGGGCTGCTATTACGAAAATCAATAATATGAGGAGTATTAAAAAGCTACACCTTATTCAAATTTACAAAAATCTTCAGAAACATTCCCTTAAAAACAAAAAAAAATCCGCCTGCGTATGCAAGCGGATCATTTTATTAAGAAACATAAAACTATCCTTTCTCTTCATTGGTTCTTATACCTTGAATATACTTAGCTTTAAGTTTTTGCTGTCTTTTTGTTACCGATGGCTTTGTGAATTGTTTACGGTCGCGTAAATTTTTCATCGTCTTGGTGCTGTCAAATTTTCTCTTGAATTTTTTTAAAGCCCTATCTATGTTTTCGCCATCCTTTACAGGAATTATTAACATTGCGATGCACCTCCTTTCATCAGTTCCATTAATTGTTGTATTTTAATTTTAGTTTGTGGGCTGCAAAGATAATTAATTTTTCCATTTAAATGACATCTCGTGTATTTTACCTAAATTTATTAATCAAATAAAAAAACATGGAACAACTGCCTTCAGAAAAAATTCGTATCCTGTCCGTCAGGGATTGGGCTATTACCATTTTCATCACCTCGCTGCCCCTGATCGGATTTATCATGCTCCTGATCTGGGCCTTTGATGGAAACACCAATATACACAAGCAGAATTATGCCAAAGGCAGTTTGCTCATCATGCTCATTGCAATCTGCATAGCTCTCGTTTTCCTTTTTTTATTTGGTGGCATAGCCATTATGGCCCATTTGTTCGATTGAGGACAACAAAATATGCATGATGGGAGAATCTGACAGAAAATGTACCCGTAATTTTCTGTAGGCTACACCATATATATAATATAAGTTTTTGTTGTATAATCCCCCCGGAGCTCAATTTGAATGAAACCCATTTACGGGGAAAAGCACTCTCAGATCATGTTGCTGTATGTTGCGAGCTGCTCCGGAATTGCCGGGCAGGAGACCGACTAAATAATTTTATAATTCAAAATACAGTCTCATTGTTTTAATTTTTTTCCTTTTTTTTAAATAGCCTTTTAAAGAAAGACTCTTTTTCTCCTTTTTTTAATTCTCTTTCAGCCTTTTTTGCTGCCTTTTCTGAGGTAGTACCACGTTTTTTAAAGAGTTCCTCCATCCTGCTTTCGAAGGCAGAATCCTCTATCCGATCTTCACAGGCCAATTTTTGTGCCTCATCTTCACGGAGCATGGCAAATTTTCCATCTACTTTTTTTCTCAATTCCGGGCTTTTCTGTACCGCTTTCAGCGTTAAGCCAACCAGCGGCAAGGCTAAGGCCCCACCGGATCCGTAAGCTCCACTGCTGAAATGCACTTTAGGTAAGTTACATCCCACCCTGGTAACCAAAACCAGGTTTTTGTTATAGGCAGCAAACCAGGCATCGCCATAATCCTGGGAAGTGCCTGTTTTCCCTGCTAAATCCATAAGCACACCATATTGAGCAGCCAAAGCCCTGCCCGTTCCTTCTTTAACCGCTTTTTGAAGCATGGCGTTCATCATTACACTGGTTTCTTCTGTCAATACCCTTTGCCCTGAGCTTGTTAACTGCCCTTTATAAATCGTTTTGCCTTCGGCCGTTTTGACGGCAAGAATAGATTTTGGCTGAATTTTTTTACCTCCGTTAGCAAAGGCCGCATAGGCGATGGCCAACTCATAAATACTCGCATTAGCAGTGCCCAGGGCCACTGAGGGATTTGCTTCCAGCGGCTGGCTGAAGCCCAGATCCTTCCAGGTCTTGTTTATATTTTCAAAAGGCAGCGCCAGAAAGAGGTTGATCGAAGGGATGTTCATCGAGTGGGCCAGCGCAGCCGACACGGAAAAATTCCCGCCAAAGGACTTGTCATAATTTTGCGGAGCCCAGTTGTTCAGATCTTTAAAGACCAGGGGATCATTATCCAGATACTGGCACGGACTTATCCCTGCCTCCAGCGCTGCCGCATATAAAACCGGTTTAAAAGCTGAAGCTACCTGACGCTGTGCAAAGATCTGATCGTAAGGATACCTTCTGAATTCTATACCGCCTGCCCAGGCACGCACCGCACCCGTTCGCGGATTCAGGGCCAAAAACCCCGCGTGCAGGCGCGTGAGTTCTTTTACCAGACTGTCTTTTACTGAAATGGAATCACTGTAAAATCCATCCCAGGAGAACAGTTCCATTTTTTTCTTTATCTCCAGATCCTGTTCCCTGCCCAAACGCTTCAGTTCAGAAACGGCGAGTTTGTCAAGCTGACGCTTACCTGCACTGCGACTGTATTGCCTGTCGATCAGGGCCTGCATTTTTTTTAAATGTTGTTGATATGCACGCAGCACCAGATCCTGCAATGCTGCATTCAAAGTTGTCTCAATGATCAGTCCGCTTTTGTACAAATTATACGTTGTGCCTTCTGTTTTATTTATTTCATCGATAATTCCCAGCAGGTCTTTTCTGATCATTTCAAGAAAGTAATTCGCAGTGCCCTGCGTACTCAGGTTTGCGTAATCCAGGCCCAGCGGAATTTGTTTCAGGGAATCTTTAATTGACTCCTCAAGAAACCCATACCTGACCATCTGATCGAGTACCACATTTCTTCTTTTCACTGCATTCCCCGGATTTAACCTGGGATTGTAATAGGTATTCGCCTTCAGCATACCTATGAGCACCGCGCCTTCTTCCACACCTAGGTTTGCAGCGCCTTTATTAAAATAGCGCTGCGCTGCACTTTCAATACCAAATACATCTTCCCCGAAAGGGACCGTATTTAAATACAACTGCAGGATATCCTCTTTGCTGTAAACATGTTCCAGGCGGTTAGCCAGTATGATCTCTTTAAATTTATTGACCGGAGTGCTTAAAAGCCCATGATCGGAACGTCCATACATATTCTTGGCCAGTTGCTGGGTGATCGTACTGCCCCCACCGGCTTCTTCCTGCCGCAAAATAATACTTTTGACCAGCACCCTGATCAGACTTCGGGTATCGATTCCCTGGTGATCATAAAACCTTACATCCTCAGCAGCGAGGAGGGCGTTTATCAAGTGATCGGGCAGATCTTTGAACTGGACATTGGTTCTGTTTTCAGAAAAGAACTTCCCAATGATCTTTCCGTCTTCAGAGAATACCACTGAAGCCGTTTCATTTTTAAAACGCTTCAATTCCTCCCTGGAGTAAAGCTGTCCAAAAACACCGGCATAAACCAGGCCAACAAAAACAGCTACCAGCAGCAGCAGTATGGCCAGGGAAATAAGAACAGGTTTTAACAGCTTTTTGAACATGAAAAAATTTACTTATTATTACATCTTTATAAAAAAAAATGGAACCCGAAAGTCCCATTTTGTTTTAGAAGTACAACTCAGTCCAGCTTTTTCTGAATCTTCTCGATCGCATTCTCAATGGATTTTTCGGGTTCAATGATGTTGTATTCGCCCCAGAAATCCGGATCGGCAAAACCTGAGGTCTTATCCGTTAAAATAACATTGGTTCGCAATTTCTCGGTATTTTTCAACTTTAAATTTTCCTCATTCTTTTTCCAGTCGGTAACTGCCATTTCAATGATGATATCATAGTTTGAGTTAAACAACTTCTTTTTCCAGTTGACCTTAAATCCCAGTTCCAGGCGGCTGTAGCTTTGAAACCATTTGCCGTTGCTCTCTTTGTAATCGACCTGATAATTTGCCTTTATCGGTGTAACATCAGCATTTATAGGCTTTTTCTTCACAAAATATTTACTTGCCAGCTCTTCGTTCTCGAGATTTAAACTGATGTCAACTTTGCTTATGGCATAGGTTTGTGCATCAATAAACAGTTTGCCGTAAAACAGTGGTTCCTCGATGCTGGGCAGCTGCCTGAATGAAATAACATGGGTCGGTCTGTTGTTTATCGAGGTCAGGCTGCTATAAGTGAAAGAATAATTTCGCAAGGCTTCATCATCCAGGATCAGTTCCCTGTTTTTTGCCACATCGAATCTAATGGTATTGTATGGGCCTCCCTGTAATTTGAGTACAAGGGTATCCAGTCTTCTGTAATCCGTACTCTTTCTGGCCTTGAATAAACGGGCCTCATCTTCCGTAAAAGAAGCATAGGGTTCCTTGTAAATTTCAACAACGGCTTCTGACAGTGAGGCATATTTTTTGCCTTTACTGATGGATTCCCTGTAAAAAGCAGTCATGATAAGCGGATCTGAAGTGTAATTGTTCTTTATTCTTCTCGCAGCCTCCTTTACTATGGTTTCAGGATCTTTTGTGGAAATACTCACTTCAGGCAAACGCTCAACAGATTCAGACATTCTGATCTCCTTTTTCTCTGCCTTGAGTTGCGACAAAGGAACCTCCCTGTTTGCATAACCCAAATAGGATATAAGCACACTTTTATCCTGAAGGTCCAAAGGTACTTTTAATGAAAATTCACCTTCTGTGTTTGAAACAGTGGCTATATTGCTTCCTGCCAGCGTAATACTCGCAAATTCAAGGGGTTTCCCCGTAACATCCGAAACAATTTTACCCTTATATTCAATGTATTTGTCCGTGTCCTGGGCATAGGCCTGTGCAGATAGCAAGAACAAGAAAAGTATTAATCCCGTTGCCATAAAAAATGGCACAGGTCTCTTTAATAATCGAAATTTTGTTTGCATATAAACCAATTTATGTGAGCTAATTGCACTACTAAGGTACAAATTTAGTCAAAGACTTATAGTAAAGCGTTGCAAATATTGTGTTAAAAGATTTTAGGGATGTTATTTGCCGGGAATAATCTTTAAAATGCCTACATGCTCAACCGCTACATATATATAACCATCAGGGCCCTGCCTTACATTGCGAACCCTGCCAATTTTATCAAGCAATTTGAGCCTGCCGCTTACCTTGTTGCTGCTGTTCAATTTTAACAGCTCGAGGTACTGGAATTTCAGGGAACCAACCAATACCTGCCCCTGCCATCCCGGATACAGTTTACTTGTAACGATTTCCATGCCACTGGGTGCTATGGACGGAACCCAGTAATGCAGCGGTTGTTCCATGCCCTCTTTTTTTGTAATGTCCGTAATCGGGGTACCATTATAGTTAATGCCATAGGTAATGACCGGCCAACCGTAATTGGCCCCTTTTTTAATCACGTTGATCTCGTCACCTCCCTGCGGACCGTGTTCATTCACCCAGATCTCGCCGGTCTTTTTGTTGAAAACCATGCCCTGCGGGTTTCTGTGTCCGTAGGAATAAGTTGCTTTTTTGGCATTTGGCACCTGGATAAAGGGGTTGTCTGCAGGAATGGAACCATCATCTTTCAGTCGGTATATTTTTCCTCCGTCATGAGTCAGACTTTGGGGTAAGAGATCATGATTCCCCCGGTCTCCGATGCTGAAATACAAATAGCCCTTATCATCAAAACGAATACGGGAGCCAAAGTGCTGAACCTTGGTCGTATTGGGTACCGCTTTGTACAGTGTTTCGATTTGAACCAGCTGGTTATCCTTTAATTTTGCCCTGATCAATGCCGTATTTCCGCCTTTCTCCGCACCTTCATCAGAGGAATAGGTTATATAAATCCAGCCGTTTTGGCTGTAATTCGGGTGCGCCTCAATATCCATCAAACCGCCCTGTCCGTTTCGGTACACTTTTGGCACATTTCCAATGAGTGTTGATTTCCCGTTCTTTAGCAGTGTAATGGTTCCGTTGATCTCCGTAACCAGCATAGATCCATCGGGTAACCAGCACATACCCCAGGGAATATCAACACCTTTGAGGACCAGTTCCGTTTTATAATTCTTTGGATCAGGACCGGTCAGTTGATCGTTCTTCTTTGTGTCCTCCTGTGCACAGGAAAACATGGATAACAGAAACAGTCCAACAATGATAATACCATCTTTCATATCTTTCTTTTTTGGATACAATTTACTAAAAATTGTTTAATTTCCATCGCTGCAAGAAAACTGTTGCACGCCATACTGAAACCAGCATAAAATTACTATTTTTAAACCTTATCAAATACTTTCACCCATGTTAAAAAAAATCCTGATCGGTTTGCTTGTTGTTCTGGTACTGATCCAGTTCTTCCGACCTGAAAAAAACGATTCCAATGACCTGACCCTTGATGTAAGCACAAAATACAAGGTCCCTGAAGATGTGTCACAGATCCTGCGTGTGGCCTGCAATGACTGTCATTCCAACAAGACAAACTATCCCTGGTATGCCCAAATACAACCTGTAGCCTGGTGGCTGAATGACCATGTAACCGAGGGTAAAGAACACCTCAATTTTTCAAATTTTACGCAATTGCCCATAGCTGTTCAAAATCACAAATTCGAAGAGGTGATCGAGGTGATCGATGAAAATGAAATGCCACTGGAGTCTTATACCTATTTAGGTCTACATCCTGAAGCCAAGCTTACGGAAGATCAGAAAACAGCCCTTAAAACCTGGGCCAGGGAACAAATGGATCTGTTGAAGCAGACCTATCCGGCTGACAGTCTGGTGATGAAACGCAGGAAATCCTGAGTTGATATTCTGAAGTTTGCAACTTCGGAATATCATTCCTGCTTCAAACAGGTTGTGATGTCATACTTTATTTATTCTTGTATGGCTTCAATTCCAGCGTTCAATTACCACGCGATGCAATCGCGCTGGAGCAAGGTAATTGCACTTCGGAAAGCTATAATTACCTACTCAATGGGCTTTTGCCTTGTCCCTCTAAAAATAATGATTTCTATAAGTTCCTTTTTCGGTTGTATCCTGTAAATGATGTAGTTATTTTTATCGACCAGGCCTTTATGTACATTATTGAATTGCCCTGTTGCCGGACAGATTTTTGGGTATTTACTTATCTTGCTTAAAAGGTCTAGTAAATTCTGTTCAAGATTAAGAATTTCATTTACTGTCCATTCTCGTTCTAAATATTCCAAAACCTTATCCAGACCTCTTTCTGCCTGTGGTGTCCAAACAATTTTTAATGCCATTTACCAAAACGCTTTATGACAGTTTCGTTGGCAATATATTCGTTTTTATCTGCCTCGGATATTCCGGTTTTCACTTCTTCCTGCTCTTCAATTGTCATCTCGTTCCACCAATCTGTCTGTTCTTCATCAAAAACCTTTTTCAACTTTGCCAGCAGGCTTTCTTTCTGAGTTTGCAGTAAAAGATGCATAAGTTCCAATTTGGTAGTTTCAATGCTCATAACCATAATATTTTTATAGCAAATATACTTTTTTATATGTAAATATCATTTATGACTTTTCCTGATGGGCGGCACCGCTGCCGCACGATTGTATCGCGTGGGAGCGGGGTGTTGCTTAAATAGACTCCCCAGCGCCGGCTGGCTCCTTCGCTAAAAACAGCCACCGGCTGTTTTCTATACGCTCGGCCCTCAGCATAAT
>JBFYPZ010000063.1:0-12880 GCA_041303035.1 Flavobacteriaceae bacterium | reverse complement strand
CTTTAGTATCATTCCAGGAGGGGAGGTGGTCTATGGCTACATCTGCAACTTCTGCGGACATAGAACTTGCTTCACCGGCCTTTTGATCCGGAGTGGCAAGCGTTTCTGTAGTTTTTTTACATCCTGTGAACAAGATAAACAGAAGTAAAAATGTAACAAGACATGGTTTCAATGGGAACAGGTGCTTCATGGTATTGGTTAATTTATGGTTGAGTTAATAATTAGTTTGATGTCTTACCAAAGATATGAAATTGGTTTAAATTCTTATTTTTCATGGGTCAATTTTTCAATTTTTATTCTAATGCATAATTCGCTATTGTGCAAGGTTTTTCTTTTTTCTGTGAAAGCAGTTAAACGGCTTAACCGATTCACTATTGATCATTTTTCCTGCAGTTTATCTATAAAGTTGATTTTTTGTATCTTCGATACACATTTACTTAAAATTCATAGTGTATGCGCCTGTTTAATCTGAAGATGGCCTGCATACTTATAAAAAATCGTCATAAAATATTTGACATTCTAAAGATGAAAGTATGATAAAGCAAAGTATTTATCTTTTTTTTGATGGCAATGCCAAAGAAGCCTTGGAATTTTATCAATCATGCCTGGGTGGTAAACTGCAACTTACACCTGTTGGAGGTTCATTTATGAAAAATATACTACCCCTGAGTTTTCATGACAAAACCCTGAATGGAAGCCTCCTAAGCGAGAGGGTAGACATTTCTGTTTCCGACTGGTTAAGACCCGAAGAAATTCCGGTAAGGGGCAACATGAGTTGTTTGTATTTAAGCGGTGGCACCGCAGAGGAGACAAAGAACCTTTTTGACAAACTTTCTGCTGGGGGGAATGTTACCGACCCGCTTAAAATTGAACCATTTGGCACCTATGGAGCGCTGAATGATCGGTTTGGAGTAAGATGGATGTTTCACGCAGAATAGTTTTTTTTATGAAAACTTATAAAATGATGATCGATTATCAAATAGAAAATAATTTAGGAACTGACGAGTTTACGCAAGTTTTAATAGATTCAACACTTGGAGAAAGGCGGCCTATTGATGATCCTGACAGAATCTCAAAAATGCTGGAGCACGCAAATTTGATTGTCACCGCCAGGCATCATGGAAAGTTGGTTGGTGTGGCAAGATCATTCACGGATTTTGCTTATTGTACCTATCTTTCAGATCTGGCCATTGATGAAAAATATCAAAAACAAGGGATTGGTAAGGAACTCATTCGCTTTATAAAACGAGAAACGCCTAAAGCAAAGCTTATTTTACTGGCGGCTCCAAAAGCAGTAAATTATTATCCCCGAATCGGAATGACGAAATGGGAACAATGTTATATTTTAAATGATATCAATGATTTGAAACAGTAACACTGTAAGGTTCAGGGATAGCAACAAGTTTTTTACCCTTTACAAGTTTCAAAAACTTGTGTCTATCGAGAACAGGTTCACTACTATAAATCAACAGAAAAATAAAATGAACAAAGACGAACTTTCGCTGGCTCAAACTGATCCTTTGCTTAACTATTTCCAAACGATAATAGGTTTGAATGCTCATGAAAAGCAACTTGTTGCCGAATTGTTCAAACCTCGTCTCTACAGGAAAAGACATTTTGTTTTGCAGGAGGGTGACACTTGCAACCATTTCAATTTTGTTGTACGTGGCTGCCTTAGAATGTATAAAATTGACGAACATGGAAACATGCATATTTTGCAATTTGCAGCAGAAAATTGGTGGTTGGTTGATATTGGCAGTTTTCATGGCAGAGAACCCTCAGAGCTCAACATTGACGCTATGGAAGACACGATGGTTTTGCAAATCAGCTATGAAAATTTACTTACCCTGTATACAAATGCAGCCAAGTTCGACCGCATTTTTAGGGTGTTGATTGAAAATAGTTTTGTGTCACTTCAAAAGCGATTGTTGCAAAATATTAGTTCAACTGCCGAAGAAAGATATCTGTCATTTCTGGAAAGTTATTCACACCTCTCCAACCGAATTCCACAAACCCAAATTGCTTCATTTTTGGGCATTACACCTGAGTTTTTAAGTCGTTTAAGAAACAGACAAACTAAAAAATCTTAAACTACATCAATGCTATTTCTTGATGCAGTTCATTGGAGAATGCTTTTGCTCCGGTGCATCTTTGCAGTATCAATTATCCATAAAAATTTTAAGGGAAATGGTATGACAACAACATTAAGAGTAGCCGTAATTGGCTTAGGAAACATTGGGAAAATAATAGCCCAAAATTTTGTAAAAGGCAATCGCCCTATAATTATTGCCAGCCGAAAATTAGAAGATGCAACAGCATTGGCAAAAGAATTAGGAAGCCTTGCAACAGCTCTGGAAACTGGCGAAGCCATTAAAAACGCTGATATTATAATACTCTCAGTTTGGTTCAATACCATTCAAGAATTGGTACAACAATATAGCACTGAATTACAGGGGAAAATTATTATAGATCCTTCGAATCCTATCGCACCGGATGATAATGGCGGTTTCAAAAAAATTATTGAAGAAAACCAATCCGCAGGTGAACTAAACGCGTCAATTGCACCAAAAGACGCAATATTTGTAAAAGCCTTCGGAACATTAGGAGGGGCTTCACTGGCGAATGCGACATTTAAAACACCTCAAAAATCTGTATTATTTTATGCTACTGACGATACAATTGTGGATCCGACCGTTGAACAATTACTACATGACAGTGGCTTTGATGCCTTAAAAGTTGGTCGTTTAGACCAATCAATCAGGATTGAGGTTTTTGGCGATTTACATGAATTTGGAGCATTGGGTAAAGTAGTTACCTTAGTTGAGGCCAAAACAAAACTGTAAGAAGAATTAATGTAATACTAAAACACAAGAACATGAAAACTTTAAGAATATTATCAATCTGTCTCTTTTTCGTATTTGGAATATCTGTTGATATTAATGCCCAACACGCTGTGAATAAATCAGCGAATTGGAAAAGATTAACACTTGGTAAGCAAACTTTTGACTTACACAATGTGACAGGAGAAATTATCAAATTTCAAGGTAAAAAAGTATTAAAAATAGAAAGAGATTTACGGGCTATTCCATTTGACGAAAATCGATTGGAAGCTACCGTAGATGAGCCGCATTATTCTAAATTGCTTGGATTAGACGATTTTGAGAACGGTACAATTGAAGTGAAAATGTATAGCGAGATTCAAAACCCTTCTCCTTACAAACCAGCAGCAGGGTTTATTGGTGTTTATTTTAGAATCGCTGAAAATGACGCCGGCTTTGAATCTATTTATCTCAGACCAAAGGTTGGAAGAGCAAATAATCAGTTTGCAAGAAATCATGCTGTTCAGTATTTTTCATATCCCAACTATAAATTTGAAACATTGCGTAAAAATTTTCGGCCAGGCTCATACGAAGGATCAGCTCCTGTTGCTCTAAATGAGTGGATAACAATGCGCATAGAGGTGAATGGTGAAACTGCCGAAATGTTTATAAACGGTATGAATTACTCTACTTTTATTGTAGATAAAATGCTCGGAAATAATAAAAAAGGAGGAATTGGATTGTATGTAGACATTGGCACAATTGGGTATTTCAAAGATTTAAAAATAACAAAGAAAGCTTTGAAAGCAAAACAGGAGGCCAGCGAGAAGGTAAATAATATTTAGTCGTTATTCCTGCTCAATTTAAAATTTTCAGTGGCCACATACCAATGCCTATAACCCGGTCTTGGCCAAATGGCATATTAACATCAAAGGCTCAACAGAACCCTGTTGGGCTTTTGGACTTTTCCAGAGCTGTCAAAATTCTTTTTCCGTGAATACCCAAACCGCAGAAAGTCAGGTGCAACTATTTTTTTATCAAATGGTTAGAAGCTTTGTATCTCCGGCAATACCTCCGGTATGTAATATGTTCTAAAACACAATAAAATTCAGAACCTTGGTGAAAGTCTTACAAAACCGGAAATCCATTCATAAAATAACTGTTCATTTTTTATATATTTACAATTGTCATAAAATAAAAACAGATTCTATGAACTACAAAGTGCATCGCCTCGAAGTTGATAAAAGTAATCTACAGGAAAAACTGGAAAAGTTCTTAAATAGTTTGCACGGAGAAGTCATTTCAGTATTTCCCCATATTCGGCCATCTTTTCAATTTATGGGAGCCACAGCCAAAATCGACTATTTATTAATTATTGAAAATTTGGATACTCAGTTGCATTGATTCTGATATACTTTTTGAGCAGGAATAAGGTGCAATTTTAGAGATGTTCTACAGGAAACGGAAGGCATAACCGATGCTTACCTGTCTGCCAGATTTGCCAGGTTATTTTCAGTCAGTTTAATAACGTGAATAACATGAAATGCCATTTCTTACTACTAATCATCCTCACCCAAGCTCTAATTTACGGTCAAAAAGTCGAACTGCTTGACGATGCTTTAAATGCCTTTCAAAATGTTCGCGACTTTTGTCTTTCACAGAATAATGAGGAGGCCTATTTTACTGTCCAGAGTCCCAATCAGGAATTATCCCAAATTGTAGTTGTGATAAACAAAAAATGGAATAAACCTGAATTGGTTTCCTTTTGTGATGTATATTCCTATTTGGAACCCTTTTTATCCCTTGATGAAAAAAAACTCTTTTTTGCCTCGGACAGACCCAAAAATGATTCTATTCAATCTAAAAGTGATTTTGACATTTGGTTTGTTGAGAGAAAGGATTTAAATAGTGAATGGTCAAAACCTATAAATTTGGGCGCTAATGTGAATTCGGAGAACAATGAATTTTATCCAACACTTTCAGCGAATAATAACTTGTATTTTACCATGGAGTCAAAATCCGGATTGGGAAAGGATGATATTTATTTCTGCAAATGGAATGGAAATGAATATGCCAAACCAATTTTATTGAGTACAAATATTAACAGCGAGGGATATGAATTTAATGCATTTATATCCAAAGACGAATCATTTTTAATTTATACCCGTTACAATGCGAAGGATGGCCTGGGTAGTGGTGATTTGTATTTGTCTAGAAAAGACGGCAAAGGAGATTGGAAGGCCTCAGTTAATATGGGTAATGTAATCAATACCCAAAATATGGAATACTGTCCGTTTTATGACAGCAAAAACAATATTCTCTATTTTACCAGTAAACGCAACAGCCTTACACCTAAAAATTTTAACACATTTGCAGATTTTCATACATACATATCAGGCGACGAAAATGGATTAAGCAAAATTTATAAATACCCTTTAAAAATTTAAAGACCACCCATAAGGCAAGCGGTTTTAGTGAATCAATTTAAATGCTTCAGTTTCACCGCAATTTAAACCTGTTTTACCGGGCTTGCGTTCATAGGGTTCTGCTTAACAGAAGGTGCTAATGAAAAATGCTTAAAGTGTTGTAAAAAGAAGCATCCATTGCCTGAAAAATAGTCTTTAAAAGAGTATGCTGTTGAATTAAATTTAAACAATGAAAAGCAAGAAAAGCATTTACCTGATTGTCTCAATTTCCTTATTTGTTGGACTATTGCATTTCGTAATCGGACCTAACTATCAGGGGATTTGTAAGGATTTTATTCGAAGCTATTTAATGGATGTTTTATTGCCGATGAACCTGTATTTATTGCTTCAGATAGCGCTTCGAAAGAATGTATCAGTCAACAAATCCAGAATAATCGCTGCAATTGTAACCCTTGCTTTTGGAACAGTGGTAGAATTATTACAATTTTATGAAATCGAATTGTTTGGCCGGACTTATGACCCACTTGATCTGCTTATGTATGGCATTGGTGTCGGATTAGGGATTTTAATGGATTTGATGCTTCTTAAGCGATTCGAACAGCAATCTCAGTAAATCTGAATACCACCTTCATTTTATAGATTCATTGTCATTTTTGAAGACTTTGATCCCGCTCTTATAAGACTCACAAATCGAAAGGTGTATTTTTTTGGAGTTCACGTTTATGATATCATCCTGATACCTCTAATTGTGGAGAGCAAGCTCATTAAACAGCAATTGCCGGATTGAACTAAACGCTCTGCCTGCTAACCTTGCACTTTAAGCCCGGGCTTTTTCCTGTTTACTTCCAGTTTCCTTTATTGTAACTTCCTGTTTAATTCCATGCTGCTTCTATCTCAGCTGCTATAGGGGTGCTATAAATTTTATAGACATTTATAGACGTATGGTGGACGTTGATACGACGCATCTATGAAGCATCTTTACCGGAGCTATTAGGGAACTATACCTGAAGGCACACTCTATGCGAGCTGACATTATGAGATTCCTCCCCGGCCCCGAGGCCGGGGTCGGAATGAACAACATGAAGAAAAATCACTTCCTTCTAAGCTGGGATTTGACTCTTCCTGATTTTTGTTTACTTTTCCTTTATACTTGTTTCAGTCCCGGACTCAAGAAAAAATAAGAAATTAAGGATTGGTACAAAAGGTTTTATATATTTGTGTTATTACGACACCCGGGATTTGAACTGTTGATTGATATCCGGCCTTGGCGAACTTAAAAAGTAATCATAAATCCAATCATATGAAACGCAGACATTTTGTTCAAACAATATCACTGGGAGCAGCAGCACTTCAATTCAACTGGTTATTTGCCAATTCACCTGCAAATAATAAAGCCCTGGGCGTGCAGCTGTACACCATCCGCGATGCGGTTGCCAAAGACCTGGAAGGCTCCTTAGAGAAGCTGGCAGGCCTGGGCTATAAAAACCTGGAGATCTATGGGTATAACGGAACGTTTTTCGGGAAAACTGCCAAGGAATTTAAAGCCATTTTAGATAAGGCGGGTTTACAGGTGATTAGTTCGCACCACGGCACCGGAATAGCCAATAAGGGTCAGGGTTCGATGGCCATGGGATGGGAAAAGACAGTAGAAGACATTCATTCACTCGGTGCAAAATATATGGCCTGTGCTTATCTGGCTCCTAACGAACGGACTACGGAAATTTATACCTCTTTACCTGATTTGTTATCAAAAGCAGGGGAGGTAACCAAAAAGGCCGGTATTCAGTTTGCCTACCACAACCATGATTTTGAATTTGAAAAATATGCCGACACGCTGGCCTACGACCACCTATTAAAAAACACAAGCGCTGATCTGGTGCAGTTTGAACTGGATCTTTATTGGATAAGCAAGGCAGGATATGACGCTGTGACTTATTTTGAAAAGTATCCAGGGAGATTCCCTTTATGGCATGTAAAGGATATGGAAGCAAATTCAAAAGATATTACTGAAGTGGGCAATGGCACCATTGATTTCGACAAGATCTTTGCAGCCAGCAAAAAAGCCGGTCTAGAATACTGGTTTATAGAACAGGATGTGAGTAAAAGAGATATTTTTGAAAGTATTAAAATGAGCAGGGATTACGTGAATAAGAAAGGGTATCTGTAAGGATAAAGGACAAAGGATAAAGGATAAAGGACAAAGTAAAAAGTTCAAAGTAAAAAGTTCAAAGTTCAAACGGCCATGGTGGGATTTATATTTGTAGCCCCGCGATGCCTCGCGGGGTGTTTTTATGACGGATCCAAAGAATTATTATTGAGATTTGAGAATCAGGAACAGGAGACAGGAGACAGGAATCAGGAAACAAGAGACTTTAACCAATCACCCAGCACCTTGAATTTTTTCCTTTTTTCTTTTTTCCAGACAAGGTTTTGTCACAATTTTTGATACAAAAATTCCGCCAAAACCTGATTCTTGCATTATTCCATACCCGGCATTGCATACCGGGCTACACAGATTAAACCCCGATGGGGTTATTTTTATTGCAAAATATCATGGACAATTCATGCCATTAGAATTCGAAGAGCCGAAGACCTTCATTATGTTGTCATTCCGATACCCATTCATGGGTGAGGAATCTCATAACAAGGATAAAGTTTAAAGGCAAATAGCCAAAGTTTAAAAATAAAATCAGTGTAAATCAGTCCGATCTGTGTCATCCGTGTGCTATTAAAACAAGGAAAAAGTTCAAAGGAAAAAGTAATAAGGGATTTATATTTGTAGCCCCGCGATGTCTCGCGGGGTGTTGCCTGCCGCTAGGCAGGGGTAATGCTTACTAATAAACTGTTTGAATCTATTTTAGTTTACTTTTTAAGAAAACAGCTGAATATCCCACCTTTTGTGAAATCTCATGAAGGGGTACATTATTCTTTAAAAGCTCTCTGGCATGCTTTAGCTTTGTTTGTCTTAAAATTTTACCCGGCGTTGTGTTAAACGACTTTAAAATGCGGTTTAACTGAACGGAGTTTGTTCCGTAAAACTCTGCCAGGTTTTCAACGGTCATAATACGCTGGTTGATAATTTCCTGCTCCATTTGTTCTATAGTAATGGTTTTTTCCTCATTTTTCTTTGAGGTATTGGCAATAACCAGATTTTTCTTTTTTTGCCTGTATTTCAGCAGCCAGAGAACCGCACCCGCAAGTACCATTAGCAAAATAACCGAATACAGAAGCCAGTTTTTGAATCCAACTGCTACTGTATTGACAGTCTGAGGAAGTATATTTTTAGAAACGTTAAATATGTCAATAATAAACAAGCCTTCCACAGAACCTGCATAGACCTGATCGTTGTAAATTGTAAGGGCAGCCCGGTTGAATTCCACATTGGGTATAAATGAGATTGGAAATTGTTTGTCGGCAGGCTGCACATACAATCCATTCTCGGTTGAAATCCACAGGTTCTTGTTCAGATCCATCATAACACCTACCACATTGGGCAGGCCATTCTGTCTTTTCAGGCTTTTTGGTTCAAACTTCTCCAAAGTAAATAAACCTTTATCACTTGAGATATATAATACATCACCATAAACATACAAATCCCTGACACGTGCTTTTACATTACATAGGATTTTGAAAGAATCCTCCGTAAATTCAATGACCTCTCCCTGTCCGGTACAAGTTAAGAGCTTGTTATCAGCAACTTCTATGTCAAAATACTCTTCTCCCCGGTGTATGGGTGTTAATCCGCTTTGATAATCCCAGATATTTATGGAGCGCGTATTCTGGGAAATATTCCGGTTATTCCATTCGAGTAATTTTCTGAAATGACCGGATACATTGATGTCCGTAATGTTCAGCAGTGTGAATTTGCCAAATTCTGTCATTTCAAACAACTGATCGCTGCATAAAAAATATCTGTCACCAATTTTTTGGAAATAGCCACTTGAATAGCGGGGTAATTCCGCCCGGATGCTGTCATTAAAAAAAATCCCTTTGTAGGTTGAGGTGACTGAGAAAACATCATCAAAATAAATATTACGTACGGAATAGCCGCCAAAAGTGCGCTTATAGGCCGTATTGATAAAGTATTCATACAGATTGCCTCCTGTTGACACAAACAGTCTGTTATCACTGCGCGCCAAAGTGGGATTTGAAAGTGAACGCTGAGGAATTAAATCCTGCAGGGGTTTTATATCGAAAAGGAACGGATTGGGGATATAATCAGATTCATAAAATTCCTTGTTGAAAAATACATAGTTTTTTGTGAATTCAGTGTTCTGTAATGCCCACTTATCATTTTTTAGTTTATACAAACCTTCACCCGTTTTGGCATAAATTCCATCCGGTCCGTTGAAAACATTTTTAACCGTACTGTCAAAAAAATGTTTCTTGACAAAGGTGGTATCCTGGCAATAAGTCAGAAAGGGCAGAACAGAGCATAAAATTAATAACCTGCAGTTTATCACGAATTTAGAATCATTTATAACAACAAATATAACATTTGTAAAGGAATAAAATACCCAAGTAATTTATTAACTTAAAATTTATTTTGCCACGAGAGGGTGGCTCATTTATTTTTGCCTTTCAATGGTATGGCAGTTACCAGGGGATATTAAAATATTTGTATTGAGAACAGAGACGGTACAGTATATAAAATGGGCTGGAATGGAACAAAGTATCCGACTAATCCATCTGTTGCGCCCAAAGTAGACAAGTTCATTGTAGAAGATAAGTTTAAGTTTTTGCATATACAGGAACTGGATAGGATCAGGTTAGTTATTAAAACGAATTAGGGCTTTTTCTTTTTTTCCGGTACCATGCTTCAAAGAGTCATTTTTTTATTAGTAATCAGATCTAAACAAAATCGTATAAAATATTGGTTATGAAAATCCGAAATCTTTTTTTGTTTTTATTTATACTTGCCCTTTTAACTTCCTGTAGTTCTGTCAAACAGGGAACTGGCTCAGCAACTTCGGAAAAGATGCAGGTTGCAATTGATCTGGTCAATGTTACGAATGACCAGGTCAGTGTAACTGTAATCCCGCCCGCAATAAAAACTACCACTACAAGTTACCAGTTGCCCAAGATCATACCGGGTACATACGCCATTGCTGATTACGGACGCTATATAACTGATTTTTCGGCCCTTGACAAGTCAGGTAAACCTTTGGATTTTATAAAAAAAGATGTAAATACCTGGGAAATTTCGAATGCCGGCCAGTTGGGCAAAATAACCTATCTGGTGAATGATACCTATGATTCTGAAGAAGGTCAAGCCTTTTCCAAAGAATCTACTACTATATTTTCACCTGCCGGAACCAACATTCTTTCAGGGAAGCAGTTCATGCTGAATATGGGTGGTTTTGTGGGATATTTTGGCGGCAGTACTGAAATACCATACGAAGTCAGTATTTCTCACCCTGAGGGTTTAACAGGAACTACCGCCATGACAGACATGAACAAGAATTCGAAAGAGGATCTTTTCATTACACCGCGATATGCCGCTTTGATGGACAGCCCGGTGATGTATGCTGCACCGGATATTTCAAGCTTTGTTATTGACGGGATGACGGTGGTTTTGCATGTTTACTCGCCGGTAAACAAAAATATTACTTCACAGCAGCTTACACCGGATCTGAAACGGATGATGACTGCTCAGAAAAAATTTCTTGGTAAGATCAATGATACTGAAAAATACGCTATTCTGGTTTATATTACAAGCAACGGGAAGGATGATGCCCGGGGCCTTGGTGCCCTTGAACACAACCAGTCTACTACCGCTGTTTTTGCTGAAACCATGAGCAGTGATGAACTGATTCATGTGATATCACATGAATTTTTTCATACCCTCACACCTTTAAAAGTGCATTCTAAAGAAATCCATTACTTCGATTTTAACGATCCCAAAATGTCTGCACATTTATGGATGTATGAAGGGTTCACTGAGTATTTTGCCAACTTGTTTCAGGTCAATCAGGGTTTGATCACAGAAGATGAATTTTATGCTTTGATGTCGGAAAAAGAAAGGTATGCCATAGCCAATTACCCCAAGGATATTTCATTTACGGAGATGAGTAAAAATATACTGGAACCCGAAATGAAGGAAATTTATCCGAATGTGTATCAGAAAGGGGCCTTGATGGCCATGTGTATCGATCTGATCATCAGAGATAAAAGCAAAGGAAAAAGGGGATTACGCGATATGATGGGGGAGCTTTCCGAGATGTACGGACCCACCAAACCCTTTGATGATGCTGAGTTGATCCCGGTAGTTACCAAAATAACGTATCCCGAGGTGGGAGATTTTCTGCAAAAGTATGTCGTTAAGGGTGAACCGCTGGATTACGCTCAGTATCTTAAACTGGCTGGTGTTGACAGGGTAAATTTAAAAGTACCGGTTGACATTGCCTTAGTCGTTGATATGGTGCCCTTTATAAAAATTGATCAGACAAAAATGGAGGTAATTGCCGTAGACCCCGATAAAAAAAATGAATTATATAAGGCCCTGGGAGTTCAAAATAACGATGTTCTGGTTGCTGTGAATGGCAAGAAGCTGGATGCTTCCGATGTTACCTCAGTTTTAACGCCATTTTTCAAATTAAAGGTAGGCAATGACATGAAAATTTCTGTAAACCGAAATGGATCCGTGCAAGAGCTGAGTGGAAAGATAAAACTTAATTATGTTGACGCACAGGGATATCAGTTTGCAGACCCGTCAAAGAGCAATATAAAAGAGGCATGGCTTAAAAATTAATTTATTTACCGGTACAGCATTTCATTATTCATTTAAATCAGTAAAAATTTTAATTTTCACATAAATATTAACTAAAATCAAAAACAAATGACAACATTAAAAAAAATCCCCCTATTAATGGTTTTGATCTTATTTTCAAACCAAATGATTGCACAGGAAGGCAGTCTTCAGAACCTGGTTGGCGGTAAAGCCAGTTCAACAGAAATGGACCTGGAAAGCCGCGGATACCGGCTAATAAGTACCAAAAAAGACAATTATGCAAGTTATACTACCTGGTGGAGCGACGACAAGAACAAATGTATCAGCGTAAAGACAGCTGATGGAAGAACCGCTTCGATCATTAAAATGTCGCCTTCTGATTGCGGACAATACGGTACAAATGCATACAGCGGTTATTCTCAGAATGACTACAACGCTCACAACAATCATTACGATTCTTCTCGTCATGAAGCTGCTTATGTAAAAGGGTATAATGATGGCAGGTACAACAAGGGCTGGC
Organism: Flavobacteriaceae bacterium; assembly: GCA_041303035.1. GTDB lineage: Bacteria > Bacteroidota > Bacteroidia > Flavobacteriales > Flavobacteriaceae > Namhaeicola. The sequence goes on along the minus strand of JBFYPZ010000063.1, from coordinate 385 downwards.
ATAATTATTACTATACAAGCGATGAAAAGGAAGGTTATAACCAGGGTTATAATAAAGGTAATGATGAAAGGAGCAGCAATAGCAATAATTATAACTATTCTTCAGGATATGGCGGACATCAGAACCAGGTAAAATATATGGATTTAAAAGGTTGGGAAGCCTATTCAGCTTATGATGTTTTGCATCAAAGAGGATTCAGGGAAGTAGAAAGGTATAAAAAAGACAGACTCTGGATTGTTTGGGAACACCATACTACACGAAAATGCATTAAGACCGGAGAGGATGGAGGCAAGATCAGAGAAATTCAGGAATCTGAAAAGTGTAATTAACGCTGCCTGAAGAAAAATTAAGGATTAACAGGGTCAGCCCTAAAGCGCAGGCCCTT
>JBFYPZ010000062.1:0-12908 GCA_041303035.1 Flavobacteriaceae bacterium | reverse complement strand
TACTTATGAAAATTTTTTAAGCCGGGGTTATATGTCTTCTGTTTCACCGGTGCTTACAGCCGGAATCGGGGAACAGCAAAGGATCGATTCAATAAAGGTGATTTGGCCAGGAAATATATGGCAGGTCCTAAAAAACATACTTCCCAATCAAAAAATTGTTGTGAAAGAATCTGAGGCCCTGTTTGATGGCCAGGCAAAATCTGTCAAGCCTGTCCAATCAACTTTTGAGATAACGGATGACCTGATAAACTTTGAACATTTGGAATATGATTCCTATGAATTCACCCATGATCCCCTGGCACCCATTATGAGTTCACATCTGGGACCCAAAATTGCCCTGGGCGAGCTTAATAAAGATGGATTGCAAACTGTTTTTATAGGCAATGGGAAGAAACAAAAGGCCGGTTTGTTTGTCCAAAGTACATCCGGCGGATTTATGTCGGTTCAGCCTGAACTTATGGAAGAACTGGAACTGACTGAAAATAACGACAACTACTTCTTTGATGCCGATGGGGACGGAGCTCAGGATCTGCTCATCGTTAACGGAGGCAATGAATTTGAATCAGGAATACCCCTGAAACCGGTACTTTTGATGAACCGGAATGGCAGGTTTGTTTATGAGGAGAACAGATTGCCTGACATATTTTTAAATGCTTCAGCGCTTGGTGTCGGCGATTTTGATAAGGATGGCGATTTGGATCTTTTTATCGGAGGTGGCTCAGTTCCTAAAAAATACGGTGAAGTACCCAAATCTTATCTGCTCGAAAATAATGGCAGGGGATTTTTTGTGGATGTTACCGGACAGAAAACAAAAGGCCTGGAAAAAATAGGTCTGGTGCGGGATGCTGCCTGGGTTGATCTGAATAAGGATGGCTTTCAGGACCTCGTTGTGGTTGGTCACTGGATGCCTGTTACGGTTTTTATAAACCGGCAGGGAAAACTTCAGGCCGACAAGAATAGCACTCTTCAGCATACAAGCGGACTATGGAATACGATACAGGTAAGGGACCTTGATCAGGATGGAAACCCGGATCTTGTTGTGGGCAACTGGGGTCTGAACACCAAATTTACGGCCAGCCCGAGTCAGCCTGTCCAACTGTACCTGAATGATTTTGACAAGAATGGAAAACAGGATCCGGTGATCACCTATTTTTATCAAAATAAAGAAACCGTTTTTGCAAATAAAGATGAACTGGTCAAGCAATTACCCTCTTTAAATAAAAAGTTTCTCTCTTACCAGGCATTTGCCAAAGCGAACTTCAACGAGTTGTTCACAGCAGCTCAAATTGAGCAATCAATCGTAAAAAAAATTGATATTCTGGCTTCTGTAATTGTAAAAAATAGTGGTAATTTGCAATTCGAAATACAGCCCTTACCCTCGATTGCACAACTTTCCTCCACACATGCAATACTTGTTGATGATTTCGACAAAGACGGGAAAATGGATATGTTCCTTGGCGGCAATGATTATCAGGTAAACACGCAGTTGGGTCAGCTGGACGCATCACAAGGCTTAATTTTAACAAGTGATGGCCGGAAAGGCTGGGTTCTGAATGAGGTTCTGACAGAACAAATTGCCACGCCAGGAGGGATCAGGGATGTAATAAAAATAATTGTAAATGGGCAGAATTATTTGCTGATCAGCAGAAATAATGATAAACTTAAAGTATTCAAAATTAAATAATAAAAAATGTCACACATGAAATGGTTAAGTACGGCGGCACTCCTGTTGCTGTTTTTAAGCGCTTGCACTGAAAAAAAGGTTGAGGTTCAAAAAGCAAATGCACTGTTTGTACTGGAAGAAAACTCAGGCATAGATTTTAGCAACACGATTAAGAACACAACTGATTTTAACATTTTTTCCTACAGGAATTTTTACAATGGGGGTGGTGTAGCCATTGGTGATATCAATAATGACGGCTTGCCGGATGTTTATCTGACAGCGAATATGGGTGAAAACAAACTCTATTTGAACAAGGGCGGTTTTAAGTTTGAAGATATTACAGAAAAAAGTGGTGCCAGAGGAAAGCGCGCCTGGTCAACTGGAGTCGTTCTGGTTGATATCAACAATGACGGTTTTTTGGATATTTATGTGTGCAATGCTGGTAATGTGAGCGGAGATGACCATTTGAATGAACTTTTCATGAACAACGGCGATATGACCTTTACCGAAAAGGCGAAGGAATACGGCCTGGCTGATAATGGCTTTACAACCCATGCAGCCTTTTTTGATTACGATCAGGACGGAGACCTGGATGCGTATATACTCAACAACAGCTTTATACCGGTCTCTTCTCTGGGCTATGAAAACAAAAGGGAAATCCCTGAAAAAGATTGGAATATTGACCCGCAGTACATTGGCGGAGCAGACAAATTACTGGAAAACCAAAACGGTATTTTTGTTGATGTAAGCAAAAAAGCCGGGATTTACGGAAGTTTGATCGGATTTGGTCTGGGCGTGACCGTTGGTGACGTAAACGGCGATTTTTTACCTGATATTTATGTGTCCAATGATTTTTATGAACGTGATTATTTATATATCAATCAGGGTGATGGTACCTTTAAAGAAGAAGGAAAGAACTGGATGGGTCATATGAGCATGTCATCTATGGGTGCCGATATGGCGGATATCAACAACGATGGAAAACCTGAGATCTTTGTTACCGATATGCTTCCGGAATCTGACGAGCGCTTAAAAAGGACCAGTGATTTTCAGCGGAATGATCTCTATCAGCTGTTGGTGGGCCGCGATTTTCACCACCAGTTTATGCACAATTCCCTGCAATTGAATAACGGGAACAATACCTTTTCTGAAATAGCCTTTGGAGCCGGAGTTGCTGCCACAGACTGGAGCTGGGGTGCCCTTATTTTCGATATGGACAATGACGGATACAAGGATATTTATGTCTCCAACGGAATTTTCCACGACCTGACAGATCAGGATTTTATGGATTTTTTCGCCAATGAGATCATCCGTGACATGACCATCACTGAAATCAAACAGGACAAGGATAAGGTAATTGACAAAATGCCCAGTAACCCGCAGGTGAATGCTGTTTTCCGCAACAACGGAAATCTGACTTTTTCCGATTTTTCCAAAGAATGGGGTATGGATGTAACGAGCTTCTCTAACGGAGCCGCCTATGGTGACCTGGATAATGACGGAGACCTGGACCTGATCGTAAACAACGTAAATGCGAAGGCCTTTGTATATAAAAACAAAACGAATGAAATCTTAAAGAACAATTACCTGAAAGTAGAACTGAAGGGCGACAGTATAAACAAGCGCGCTATTGGAAGTATAGTCGATGTTTTTGTGAATAACCAGGTCATCCGGCAGGAACTGATACCAACAAGGGGATTCCAGTCTTCGACAGATTATCATTTGGTATTTGGATTGGGGGCCAATACCAAGATCGATTCTGTTAGAGTCGTATGGCCGAACAGAAAAGTGACCGTCATCCCGAATCCGCAGATCAGCCAGTCACTAAAGGTTGATATGCAGACATCGAAACAGACAGAATTGGCAAAGCCCGGTCAAATAGTTAAAACTATTTTTAAGGAAGTGCCACATGCCATGGATGCCCATGTGGAAAATAATTATACTGATTTTGACTATGAGGGATTAATTATACAACAGCTTTCAGATGAAGGCCCGGCTTTGACTTCAGGCGATGTAAATCGTGACGGACTTGAGGATATTTTTATCGGTGGGGCTAACGGACAGGCAGGGCAGATCTACATCCAGGCAAAAGACGGCCGTTTGTCAAAACTTCCGCAGCCCGCATTTAATGAGCACCTCCTGTTTGAAGATACTGCTGCTACTTTCTTTGATGCTGATGGCGATGGTGATTTGGACCTTTATGTAGGCTCCGGAGGGAATGAGGCCATTGAAAGAAAGGAATACAGAAAAGACAGATTGTATTTTAATGACGGGAAAGGAAAATTTACCTATCAGCCCACTGCACTTCCTGAGTCCTACCTCAATACATCTGTGGTTACGGCCCATGATTTTGACGGCGACGGGGATATCGACTTGTTTGTCGGAACCCGGAGTGTGCCTGGTATTTACGGTATAAATCCCGAAAGTTTTTTACTGGAAAATGGAGGTAATGGTAATTTTAAAAATGTGACCGAGGCCAAGGCATTTGATCTTATGAAAATAGGAATGATAACAGATGCTGCCTGGGCGGATATGACCGGCGACGGGATAAAGGACCTGGTAGTAGTAGGTGACTGGATGGCTCCAGCTGTGTTTGAGAACTCCGGTAAAAGATTGCGCTTGTTAAAATCTAATCTGGATGAATTAACCGGTTTGTGGAATGCCCTTTCGGTTGCTGATCTGGATGGAGACGGAGACCTTGACCTGGTGCTCGGAAATAAAGGAACGAATTGGTATCTGAAGACATCAAAGGAAAAACCGGCTAAATTATTTGTAAATGACTTCGACAACAACGGAACCATTGAACAAATTTTTTCGAAGAATTTTAACGGTAAAGATGTACCCTTGTCCTTGAGAAGAGAGCTGGCCGGGCAGATCCCTTCCTTAAAGAAGGAGATCCTGAAATTTGAAGATTATGCCAAAAAATCTGTTCAGGACTTGTTTGCTGAAAAAATAATTGAGAACTCCCAGATCAAAATTGCACATACCTTTGAAAGCGGTATAGCCTATAATAATGGTGATAAAACATTTACATTCAAGCCTTTGCCCGCCAGAATTCAATATTCCTGCGTAAACAGCATCCTGACAACGGATCTCAATAAGGATGGCGTTCTTGACATCATCCTCGCCGGGAATAATTTCCACCACAAACCGCAGTTTTCAAGATTTGATGCGAGCTTTGGGGATGTGCTGCTCAGTGAAGGCAAGAGCGGCTATCAGTGGGTTCCAAATGCCAGTTCCGGAATTATGGTGAGAGGCCAGGTCAATGATATGGTGTGGTTTAATGCCGGTTCGGGTAAAAAATATGTAGTCATGGGAATAAATAATGATTATCCCAAAATATACGGAGTGAATGAATAGGTATTTGTGGATACTGTTGCCATTGATCCTTGCGTATTCCTGTAAGCAGAAAGGAGAAAAGGAACTGTTTGAACTTGTTCCTGCAGAACGCTCCGGATTGGATTTCGTCAATACGGTAAAGGACACGGAGGAGCTCAGCATACTTGATTACCTCTACTTTTACAACGGAGGGGGAGTTGCAGTGGGCGATATCAATGGAGATGGCTTACCTGATATTTATTTTACCTCCAATCTGGGTAAAAACAAACTGTACCTGAACAAAGGGGATCTAAAGTTTGAAGACATCACTGAAAAGGCAGGTGTTGAAGGCAATTCCGATTGGAATACAGGGGTTGTAATGGCGGATGTGAACGGGGACGGTTTGCTCGATATTTATGTCTGTGCCGTCGTCGGTTTAAAAGGTTTCGACGGGCACAATGAATTATTTATAAACAATGGGGATAATACGTTTACTGAATCGGCCAGGCAATACGGTCTGGACTTCGAGTCGTATTCCTCTTCTGCAGCTTTTTTTGATTTTGACAACGACGGGGACCTGGACATGTACCTGCTGAACCACGCTGTCCATTCAGTAAATTCTTTCGGGCCGGCAAGTATCCGGGAAACCAGGGTATACGAAAGTGGTGATAAACTGCTGCGCAATGACAAGGGTGTTTTTGTGGATGTGAGCGAACAGGCAGGAATCTTTGGCGGATATAACAGCTATGGACTGGGACTCGTTACGGCGGATTTTAATAATGACGGTTATACGGATATTTACATATGCAATGATTTTCATGAAGACGACTACTTCTATATTAATAATGGAGATGGTACTTTTACAGAGTCGGTGAAAATATATTTCGGTCACACCAGCAGGTTCTCGATGGGCAGTGATGCGGCAGATATAAACCATGATGGTTATATGGATTTGCTGAGCCTGGATATGCTACCCGAAGACGAAGAAGTACTCAAGGCATCGGATGGTGATGAATCTGTCGATATACTGCAACTGCGCATAAACCAGCTCGGATACCACTATCAGTTTACACGAAATATGCTGCAGATCAACCAGCAGGGAAATCATTTTCTGGAGACTGCCCTGTATAGCGGAGTGGCTGCTACCGACTGGAGCTGGTCGGCCCTCTTTGCAGATTATAACCAGGATGGGGAACAGGATCTTTTTGTTTTTAACGGGATCCCTAAAAGGCCTAACAATCTTGATTATGTAAAGTACATCTCCAATGAACAGATACAGAAAAAGATCAGTCAGACCAAACTGGTCGACAACGAAGCCCTGGATCTGATGCCTACGGGTATCGTACCCAACTATATTTTTGAAGGCAAACCGGGCATAGGGTTTCAGGACAGGTCAGGAGAATGGATTTCCAAAGACCCGATGATTTCCAATGGCAGTGCCTATGCCGATTTTGATAACGACGGAGATCTGGATGTGGTTGCGAATAACCTCAACAGCACACCAGCCCTTTATGAGAACAAAACAAATGAAAAAGCCGCTTACCTGAAGGTTAAACTGGAATTTGAGAAGGCCAACCGGTTTGCGATCGGTGCAAAGGTGATCTCTTACCACCAAGGGCTTACCCAACACAGACAACTTTTTACTTCAAAAGGCTTTCAGTCCTCTTCAGAAGCTCTCGTTCATTTCGGGTATAATACCGCAAAAACCATTGATTCTCTGCTGGTCATCTGGCCTGACAATACTTTTCAAAGTTTGCACAGTGTTCCTGTGAATCAAACCATCACCATAAAAGCAAGCCCACAAAGACAAAAGGTAAATTATGATCTTTTATTTCCCAAAAGGACTCCTTTATTTCAGCAGGTAAACATAGACTCGTTGGGAATAAGTTATGTGCATAAGGAAAATAATTTTAATGATTTTAACCGCCAAAAACTGATTCCCTACAGAATATCTGACAAAGGTCCGGGAGTCACTGTTGACGATGTAGATGGTGACGGAAACATGGATATTGTTTTTGGTAGTTCAATTCATAAGAAAACAAGGATCTTTTTACAAAAAAACGGACTGTTTAAAGAGCAGGAAGCCCCGGTGATTGCCAATGATTCTCTTTCTGAAGATATTCAATTACTGCTTGAAGATTTTAATAAGGATGGCTTTAAAGACCTCTTTGTAATGAGTAGCGGCGGAGAATACTATCGGGAGAATAAGAACCTGTTGGACAGGTTGTATCTGGGTTCAGATAAAGGATTTTTAACAAAAAGTCAGGGAGTGCCGGAATATTTTGAAAACAGCGCTGTTTTGAAGACCTGCGATTTTGACCGCGATGGGGATATGGATATTTTTGTTGGCGGAGGTTATGTTTCCTATGATTTTGGAAAAATTCCGAATTCCTATATCCTCAGAAATGAGGGTGGAAAATTCACAAAACTCGGGATTGAAGGTCTGCAAAATGCCGGTATGCTGACAGACGCCATCTGGACAGATTTTGATGGTGACAATAAAACAGATCTGATCGTGATCGGGGAGTGGATGGCTCCGCAATTTTTTAAAAATGAGAACAATACCTTTGTCAAGGTCAATAAAACAGGAGATCAGAAACTCAATGGCCTCTGGCAGCAGATGGTATTGTTCGATATAGATGACGACGGGGATGAAGATATTGTTCTGGGTAACTGGGGTCTTAACAGCAAGCTGAGTGCAACCCGGGAATTTCCATTAAAAATGTACTATGGGGATGTGGATGGCAACAAGATCTTTGAAACCATAGTAGCGATAGCGAAAAAGGGGAGGTATTATCCGCTGCTGGGTCTTGACGACCTCGCCTCACAGTTCAGCCCGATGCTGAAAAAGAAATTTACCAATTACGGTTCCTTTGCGAAACAGGACCTCGAAGGGATTTTTGATCCTGAATCTCTTACTAAGACCGCCTTGTTTGAAGTGCATGAATTGTCCAGTGGTTATCTGGAGAACAAGAATGGCAACTATATTTTTCACGCGTTTCCTGAGCAGCTTCAGCTGGCTCCTGTAACAAGATTTCTTACCTTTGATTTTGATAAGGACGGAAAGGAAGAACTGTTAGCGGCAGGTAACTTTTTTGGAGTAACGCCTTTTCACGGCAGGCTGGATGCCAATCCGGGTTACCTGATTAAGAACAATACCACAATAACACCGGCCTCTCAACTGGGAATGAATTTATCAAATAAACTGGTAAGGGGATTACAGGTGATCAATATTCAGCAAAAAGAATTTATTTTGGTAACCTTGAACAACAATAAACCTGAATTATATCTTATTAAAAAATAAAACAAATGAAGAAAGGATTTTTAATTTTAGTAATTGCCGCCATGTTCTTGTCCTGTCAACAGGAAAAGAAGATCGAAATTACGGCATCGGATTACCACAAGGCAGTTGAGCAATTGACAGAAGTAATGGTTCATGATATTTTTTCGCCCGTGGTTGCAGCACGAATTTATGCTTATCCCAATATTGCAGCCTATGAGGTCATGTCGCAAAATAACCCAAAATACAAGTCAGTTGAAGGGCAGATGAAAGATTATATACCGACGCCCAAACCAACTTCTGACAACGTAAATATGGAGTTGGCTTCTTTGATTGCATTTATGGACGTGGGCAGGGCACTGATCTTTTCGGAAGACAAAATGATTAAGTATCGAGATAGCCTTTACACTATATGGGAAGGTCAGAACAAAAAAGAATTTGAAGAATCAAAAACCTATGGTTTGCAGGTGGCTCAGCATGTAAAAGACTGGATGGACGGTGATAATTACAAGCAAACCCGCACCATGCCAAAGTATACAGTGAAATCGGACGAAGTTTCCCGCTGGCAGCCTACACCTCCCTTATATATGGATGGAATTGAACCGCACTGGGATAAGATCAGACCCTTTGTCATGGATTCTGCCGCCCAGTTCAAGACCAAACCACACCCTGCTTTTGATATGTCAGCAAACAGTACCTTTCAAAAGGAGGTTATGGAAGTTTATAAATTAGGCGGTGGCGGACCTGAAAGAGAAGGAGAGGAAGTTGAAATAGCGAAATTCTGGGATTGCAATCCTTATATGTCAACCACCAAAGGCCATTTGATGTTTGCAGTTAAAAAGATCAGTCCCGGCGGACACTGGATTGGCATTTGTAAAATTGCCTGTGAAAAGTCGAATGCAGATTATGCCAAAACTGTATTTGCTTACACCATGACTTCAGTGGCCATTTTTGATGGATTTATCAGTTGCTGGGAAGAGAAATACAGCAGTAATCTGATCCGTCCGGAAACGCTTATTAACAAAACCATCGACGAGAATTGGTTTCCTGTGCTTCAGACTCCGCCCTTCCCTGAATATCCAAGTGGACATTCGGTAGTATCAGGAGCCGCTTCCGTGGTTTTAACTCAAATTTTCGGTGACAATTTTGCCTTTGATGATACCACAGAACTGGCCTATGGTTTGCCGGTGCGATCTTTTAAATCATTTGATGATGCAGCCGAGGAAGCGTCCATCAGCAGAATGTACGGCGGAATCCATTACCGCGCGGCAATAGAAAACGGTTTGGAACAGGGTAAAAATGTTGGAAAATTTGTTGCTGAAAATCTGAAACTTAAAAATTGATGGCATCTAAACGAAAATCTGCCTGGACAAAGTTTATTTTCATTTTTATTGGCTTGTTTTTTGTCTGGTATTTGCTGTTTAAAGAGTATGATTACGAAGTGAGATTTAAAGCGAAAACTTCGCCTGGAACACTGTACAGTATGGTGGAAGAATGGAACCTGATAAGGAAAGATCAGGGAAAGCTGGAATATGACCTGCTGTCAAAGATACCCTACACATCTATTTCCCAAAAGCTTGAATACGGTGGTACATCATATGAGCTGGACTGGAATTTTAAATCGTTAAACGACAGCATAACTCAAGTGATCATTGGTTACAAGCAGCCGGGAAAGAAAATGTTCAACCGTCTGACAGCTCCTTTTTTTAAAACCAAATTCAAAGAGGATCTGCTGTATCTGGCTAATGAATACAAAACCGGAGTGGATAATACGCTCAGGGATAAATTCAGGGTGCATACGGTCAGCCTGGATACCCTGCCAGATCTGTCTTATGCATATCTGCAGATACATGGAGTACCCATGAGGGATAAGGCGGCGAATATGATGAAGAACAACGGACATTTGCTCGGGATACTCACTGAATTGAACCTCAAAAAGAAAGGATATCCCTTTTTGTTGATCGAGAACTGGGATAAAGAAAATAACAGTCTGGATTTCCGCTTTTGTTATCAAATTGAAGCCAATGACAGTCTGCCTGTTCATCCCGAACTCAATTACGATGTTGTCAATTCCAGACCGGCATTAAAAACCATCTATAACGGAAATTATATTTATTCGGACAGGGGCTGGTTTGCCTTGCATGAATACGCCCTGAGGCATAAAATTGACTGTGAACAGACCCCACTTGAGATCTTTCACAACAATCCGTTTTCCGATGGCAATGAGATAAAATGGATCACGGAGATCTACTTGCCCTTGAAGGAATAGGTTATGATTAATAGCTTAGGTCAGGATACATAGAATGGTTTCGGGTGATTATTATTGGATTTAGAGAATTCAGATCCCTGAACTGCTTTTGAGTGAAGCGGAAAATTAAATAGCTTTCATATGAAAATTAAAAAACCAAAACTTCCATTCTGGCAAATCTGGAATATGAATTTTGGTTTTTTTGGTATTCAGTTCAGCTTTGGTCTGCAGCAAAGCAATATGAGTGCCATCTATAAATACCTGGGTGCCAATGAGGCGGATATGCCTCTGCTCTGGCTCGCCGGGCCGGTTACCGGTTTGTTGGTACAGCCTGTGGTCGGGGCCATTAGTGATGGAACCTGGTCTCCGCGTTTTGGAAGAAGAAAACCTTTTTTTCTATTGGGGGCGATCATCGCCAGCATAGCGCTGGTGATGATGCCTTATTCAGGCACCATCTGGATGGCGGCTTCCCTGTTGTGGATCCTGGATGCCGGTAACAATATAGCCATGGAACCGTACAGGGCCTTTGTGTCTGATAAACTTCACAAAAAACAACATTCCCTGGGTTTTTTGATGCAGAGTTTTTTTACCGGTTTAGGAATTACCCTGGCAAATTTTACTCCGGCCATACTTGTCTCACTCGGTTTCTTTGCCCTTACCGATAAGATGGACAATGGTATTCCCGTATCTACCTATTGGGCATTTGGTATTGGAGCGATAGCATCGATCGCTTCGGTACTCATTTCAGTTTTTACTACCAAAGAATTTCCGCCTGATGCCAAAGAACAAAAGAGGCTGCAGGAGGAAAAAAGCAAAGGCAATTTAGTAGTACGTACCTCGATGGAAATTTCGCAGGCGTTTAAGCAAATGCCCCCTGCCATGAAACAGCTCATTCCGGTAAAGTTTTTCAGCTGGTATGCTATGTTCTGTTACTGGATGTACCTAACGTCCACTTTGGCCATTACGCAATACGGCATTCCTCTGGAGGACATCAATAAAGAAGAGGTTATCAGTGGCTCTTCAGCTTATGCTTCGGCTCAAATACTTACCGGACAGGTTAATGGCACTTATAATATAATCTGCTTTCTTCTGGCCTTTGCCCTGGTTCCTCTTGCAAGCAGAATAGGGGCGAAGGGAGTACATTTTGTCAGTTTGCTCCTGGGTGGGATAGCCATACTCAGCATTCCTCTGCTGGATCACGGCAGCATTTTGTTTACGCTGCCAAATCCCTTTGGTGCGGAGAGAATTGCAATCAGTGAACTGTATTTGGCCGCGTTTGGCCTGGGCCTCACCTGGGCATCGATGATGGCCATGCCATACCAGTTGCTGGCCGGAGCAGTGCCTGCAAATAAAACGGGTGTATATATGGGTATTTTCAATATGTTCATCGTGATCCCCATGATCATCCAGATTCTGACTATGCAGTTTTTTGTTTACGACTTTCTGGGCAATGATCCGGTCAATGTGATCCGCCTGGCCGGAGTGTTTCTAATTTTGGCTGCAATATTTACACTTTTTATAAAGACCAGATCTTATACTCCTGAATAAGCTGAAAATGGATAGGTTATTAAGATCCAATTGGCTTTTTAAAAATATTGACTGAATTTCAGGAACAGGACCATTCTGATCTAAAGGAATTTATAACAAAATATATGGTTTTTAATCGCAGTGCCTGCAATGATTAGCCGTTTGGGCAGGGACATATTTTTTGCAAAAAAAAAGCTGTCTCATGTAAACGCTGAGACAGCTTCATAGTTAAGGATTTTCAAGTAAAGAACTTATTCAAACCCTAAAAAATTCCTTAAAAACCAAGATCTTTAAGGATGAAGTTTAACATTCCCCCGAAATTAAACTTCGATAATCAATATTAATTCTAACTAAATTGCATGCTCCTATGAAAAGAGATTGCTAATTAACGGATATTTTTTTTCTTGGATTATGATATAAATCAGGTTTCAATTTTTTTTTCCAAAATCAGTTTTGATGGAATTTTTAATTGGTGAACTCAGCTGTTGACCGTAGTGCGAAGTCAGTATAAAAACGCTTCGGTCTGAGCATATCCAACATGTAACATTAAAACTTTCCAACTTTCAACTTTCAACTTTGAGTCATCTTTTGAAAATAAATATAGAAAATCAGCCTTTACCCCGGCCCTAAAGGGTGGCTGATTTTCAATGACTTCATTTTAGGGATTAAGGGAAAATATCATTGAAGATTATTTTTTTAGACATTTTGGAGGGCGTACTACATTAAAACTTTCCAACTTTTCAACTTTCAACTACCTCCATCTGCGATGGATTTGCTTTTTTTATTTCCACAAGCTTATGCAAATGAAACTGCATAACTGGATTAGCTTCGCTGATCCATAATGCTCCGAAGTCAGAATGAAAACCAATCCA
>JBFYPZ010000061.1:0-13084 GCA_041303035.1 Flavobacteriaceae bacterium | reverse complement strand
ACTGAGGAAGATCCTGAACCCTGGCCGATCGCAGAAAAAAAATGATCGAAGAATCCATTTGAATTTGTAACCTTTTCCCATCCGGTGAATGCCAGATTAACAGGCATCATGAGAACCATTGTTGCAAGGGGTATTACCATGTTAAAAGCTTTTGCTTCAATACCCTCTTTTGGTTTTACAGAGGTAATTGCATCTGAAATCAAGGGGGTACTGCCCGCATTGAGCAATAAGCCTGTTTCCCTGACCCGCTTTTCTGCTTTCACCATCGGACCAAAATCTTTGCCCGTGATAATAATGATTACCATGAATAATATGGTCAGGATAGGATAAAAATTGAACTTTATTGCCGATATCATTAATGCAAATGGATTTTCTATACCCTGCGTGATCAGCAAACCCATAATAAATGCCCCCCAGGCATTAAAGGGTATTAATACTGCAGAAGTTGGAGCACTGGAATCCGCAATATAGGCCAGTTTTTCTCGGGATATTTTTAATCTTTCAAAGATGGGACGATATAAGGTTCCAACTGTAAGAGCACAAATACTCGTTTCTACAAACAACATGAGTCCTGTAACAACAGCAAGCAATTGGACCACGACCTGACTTTTTCCTTGCTTCTTTCTTTCAATTCTTGCAATAAGCAGGTTAATTCTGTGTACAAATCCCTCTACACCTCTGGAGTATTGAATAAAAAGCAACAAGGCACCAACCAAAGCGCTGAACATGACGGTTCTCGTGTTTCCCGGCGACTTAAAAACATTGACCAGACCCTCGATGGTGGCCAGGGTGCCTTTTAAAAAGTTCCAGTCGTTCATGATCAACCAAGCGAACCAGATGCCAAAAAGCAGCGCAATATAGACTTGCTTGGTTCTTAATGCCAAAATAATAGCCATTAAGGGTGGAAGTATTGAAAGGAAACCGTATTCCATTGTCAAAGTTTGATTTGTGGTTACTTATAGATGGTAAATAACATAAAAAGAAAACAGTATTCAAAATGTTTCCCATAAAAAAAGGCGTTCGGAATGATCGCCTTTTTTGAAATATTAGTTCCACTTGCCTTTTCCGGGTCCTAAAGGACTCTTATACTGCAAGCCCTGAAAGCCGCCGCAGGGATCGTTTGCTATTTTTTGAACTTCTACTAAATAATAAAATTCATTTCCAATCTCTCCTCCCTCAGCCGTATACCAAATTCCATTTTGAAGCACCGCACCACTTGGTGGTGCAACATATTTATACTGGATATTATAACGACAGTCATTTCCCTCAGCATCTTTATATATTCCTTTGGTCTGAAAAGTTTCCCAGGCACCTGAACCCTGATAAGTCTCAAATCCCAAATGTCTGTCAAATTCCTTATCACCATCACAATCTTTATTTGACCACCTCGCATCATTCCAGTTCATCAGCACATGGGCATCCCTGTATGGCCAGTAATGTTCCATGATATAACCATTAGATAAGACACCCGGGTTTTCTAAAATATAGATTTCTGCATTGCCTTCATAAGGTGGGAAACCTGCCTCTCCTAAGTAGAGATTGGCATAAGATCCTTTGAATTGATGGCTTTGGTAGTTGTATCCGTATATGTCACTACCAGTTGAAAATGGCTTTCCGGCTAAATAGTGACCGGTTTTATAGGTCAGAACACCGTCCTGTATGCTTTCACAGTCTGTTATTGTAGTTTTCTTGTTTTCATAAGCGTTCAGCATCGGGTCTTCTGAGACCGAAGATTCACCGCAGGAATAAATCAGGAACGGGAGGGCAAGCATGATGTACCAGTACTTTTTCATAAAAAGAATTTTTTGTAAAGATATGCGTTTTGGCTGAAAATGGCGGAATCATCAATAAAAATGCATGTAAACTGTTTACTCCAAAGATCATTAAATATGAAGATAATTAAGACATAAGTAGGTCACTTAGGCCAAGAAATCGGGGCATTCTGTTCTGCGAGATTTGAGATAGTTTTGGGTAAGCCTTAGTACAAAAAAAATTCAAATTAAATCAGGCGACCCGGATTCTTTTCGGTTCTGATTCGGAAAAAATCAAATGAGGAGCAGCTTCAGCATGCGCGAAAAAGGAACGCAGTTTGTGGCTCTCTCTTACGACTTCACCAATTACAATGATGGCCGGGGAAGATATTTTTTTCTTTTCCACCAGTCCGGATATGGTGCTGACGGTTCCGGCAACGGATCTTTCATAGGCAGTGGTTCCGTTTTCAATGATCGCTACGGGCAGTTCTGCTTTATTATTTTCTTTGAAGAGCACAAGGATCTCTTTTAATTTGCTCATCCCCATAAGGACTACCACAGTAGCTGTTGATCTTGCAGCGAGATTTATATCCTCGCTGAGCTGCCCGTCGGAAGTAGTACCGGTAATCACCCAGAAACTTTCTGAAATAAACCTTTTTGTAAGTGAAATGCCCGCATGGGCAGGAACCGCTATTGAAGACGAGATACCTGAAATAACTTCAACCTGAATATTGAATTTTTCGGCATAATCCAATTCTTCGGCACCCCGGCCAAAAATAAAGGGATCACCTCCCTTTAACCTTACCACATGTCCGTAATTCAGGGCATATTGCACGATCAGTGCATTGATTTCTTCCTGAGCATAGCGGTGCAGGCCTTTCCGCTTGCCCACAAAAACTTTAATGGCTTTTGGTGCATATTCGAGTAATTCCGTATTCACCAGGGCATCGTAGAAAACAACATCTGCTGTTCTCAGGGCCTTAACACCTTTAATGGTGATCAGTTCGGGGTCGCCGGGTCCGGCACCAACGAGCGTTAATTTAGGCTGTTTTTTCAACTTCATGGCTTAGTTCTTGAGATCGGAGGTTGTAAATGGTCTGATAAAAGGAGCGGGCACCGGCCAGGTATTTTTTGGCAAATCCGGCAGTGGGCTCATTAGTCCTTATTTGATTGACCAGCGAAGAAAATGATGTCTCCAAAGGAACAATTCCCTTTTCCACAAATTCCCTGTCAAAATCAGTGATTATACCGGTTTGTGTATTTGTTTTAATCTCGGCATCGATCAGTACTGCTTTGGCTGTGTTGATCAACGAGGCATAGGCATGGTAAATACTGTCTGCCCATTGTTCTGACTCGATGGCATTTTCAGCATTTTGTATCTTTTCTTCACTCTCAAATAACAATGTCGCTACAAGATCTATAACCACTCCGGCACATTCACCAACACCTATGGCAGTAACATAGGACTTGTCATATCCCCAATCGATAAAATCTGCTTCTTTCAGTTCATTGGTATCCGACAAATGTTTCAGCATTTGGTAAAAGTATTTCTCTGTTTTTCGGTCGTAATAATCCAGAAATCGTTCATTTTTTTCTGCATTTTTTTCAAAATCGTTCAGCAGGATTCGAAGGGCTTGGGGCCCTCTTTTACTCGGGATTTTAACAACCTTGTCTGCGAATCTGCCTTTGCCATTCCCCAGTACGCCTCCGCCCAGCAACACCTGCAGTGCGGGAGCAACCAGTTTGCCGGATTTGACCGACATGCCCTGGAAGCCGATCTGGGCCATGCTGTGCTGTCCGCAGGCATTCATACAGCCACTGATCTTGATGGTCAGGGCCTTGTTGCCGGCATATTGCGGAAATTCTGATTCCAGTACCCGCTCCAGCTCTCTGGCTATCCCGGTACTGCTGGCAATACCCAGGTTACAGGTATCTGTACCCGGACAAGCGGTTATATCCCGGGTACTGTTATAACCCGGCCCGGCAAAGCCCAGTGCTTTTAGTTCCTCATAAATAAAAGGGAGCAGGTCTTCTTTTACATGCCGTAGCTGTATATTCTGGCGCAAGGTCAGTCGCAGCTCATTTCCTGCATAAGTATGCACAAGGTCAGCCACTGCACGGGCTTTTGAAGAATCAAAATTTCCCAGCGGAACACGGATCCCTACGGCATACAGACCTGGTTGTTTTTGTGCACTTACATTGGTTTCTTTCCAAAGTGCATAGGCGCCGGGATCAGCGATGACGATCTTTTTTATATCCTTTTCCGGCAGGATGAGCTCCTGTTCGAAAGCGCTTGTATCAATGGGATAAGTCTTATGTGCCAGGGCGGTCTGTTCTTCCCTGACAAGCTTGAGAAAGGTATCAAGGCCCAGGTCATCCAAAAGGAATTTTATTCGGGCACGGGCTCTTTTTGAACGCTCACCTTCGCGGTCGAAAACCCTGAGTACTCCTTCAATAAAAGGAATGACCTGATCCGCCTCCAGGAACTCATGGGCTAAATCGGCATGGCGTGGTTGCGCACCTAAGCCGCCTGCCAGCATGACCTTAAAGCCTCTTGTAAGCCTTCCGTTTTCGTTTCGGATCTTAGGAATAAATCCCAGATCGTGTAAAAAACTCAGGGCAGTATCCTCTTCAGTAGCGGAAAAGGAGATCTTAAATTTTCTGCCCAGTTCCTGACAAACCGGATTTCTGAGAAAGTATTCAAATACAGCGTGGGCATAAGGGCTTACATCGAATGGTTCTTTCGGATCAATACCTGCGGATTCGGAGGCGGTTACATTTCTTACTGTATTCCCGCATGCTTCGCGCAGGGTGATCTTATCTTTTTCAAGTTCCGCCCAGAGCTCCGGAGTTCTGTCAAGACTTACATAATGGATCTGTATGTCCTGCCTGGTTGTAATGTGTAAAATTCCGTTAGAATACGTGTCAGATACCTCGGCAATTCTGTGCAGTTGTTGGGAGTTTATCTTTCCGTAGGGCAATTTTATTCTGATCATCTGGACTCCGGGCTGCCTTTGTCCATAAACTCCGCGGGCAAGGCGAACACTCCTGAATCGTTCCTCATTGATCTTTCCGTTTTTAAAAAGTTCTATTTTTTTGGCCAGTTCAAGAATATCTCTTTCTACCACCGGATTTTCTATTTCTGTTCTAAAGCTTTTCATAGTTAAAAATTTTATAAAAAAAATCCTGATGAATCATTTAAAAGAGGGGGAGAACGAACTCATCAGGACCTGATAAAAAGAAAATGTGTTATCTCAATCTATAGTTTGGTCTGGTTTTATTTTAATAGGTTGGTAAGAAAAGAATCCTTATACAATCGCAAATAATTATTGTAAGTGAATACCACATTCCCTGTGCTTTAATGCTTTGGTTGGATCGAAGTACGACTCATTTTTAGGTAAATTATTTTCGATCAGGTACCGGTCGAGTTGATCGTCATTCCAGTAATAAAATGGACTTACTTTTAAAATGCCATCTTTGCTGTAGCTCAGTATGTCTTTTGAATTTCTGTATTCTGTTTGCCTTACCCTGATGTTTGTGAACCAGATATCGGGCCGGTGTTCATTTATGGCACGTCTGAAGGGTTCAAGCTTTACGATTTCTGTAAAAAGTGCATGATCCGGGTCATCTACATCCGGAATACCCAAAACAGCGTCGGTATAAGCCGTAGTTTGAAGCGGGGCGTACAGATGGATATTTAATTCTAGTAACTCTCTCAGGTATACGGCATGCCGGTAGGTTTCCGGGGTGTTGTATCCTGTGTCACACCAGATTACTTTTATATCTTTATCAAGTTCGTGAAAAGTATTGAGCAGCACGGCTGAATACACCCCAAAACTGGTGGTTACTATTCTGTTTTCACTCAATGACAAGGTCCAGGCAATAATCTCTTCCGGAGATTTATCTCTTAACCTGTCGTTGATTTTATTTAATTCAAATTCATTAAAATGTATCATCTTTTTCTATTTTTTTGGAATCTCCCGTGCTGTATTTCATATAAATTATAAAGTCTATAGAAATAATAGGAATTGCGCAAATCTATAAAAATAAACAATACAATTGTAATAAAATTTTACAAAATGGGAAAAAATAGAAAATGGATTAATAGAAGTCAGTAGCTTGGCAGGGGAGTTTAGTTCAGGACAGATCCGCTAATGTATTGTTTTTGAGAACATTAAGCGTACTGTCTCTTACCTGAATCATCAATTTGTGTACACTGCATTTATTTTCGTCCGGGCAGTCTTGACATCTTTCATAAAAATTCAAACTCACGCAGGGAAGCATGGCAATCGGGCCTTCCAGTACTCTGAATACATCAGTCATTAATATTTCTTCCGGATTCCTCAGAAGGTAATAACCCCCGTCCTTGCCTTTTTTTGAACCTAAAAAACCGGCTTTACGCATACTCAGCAAAATACTTTCAAGAAATTTATGAGGAATATTTTCTTCTTTCGCGATTGTGGCGATCTGAACTATTTTAAGATCTTTTTGCCTGGCAATATAGGTTAGGGCCTTTATGCCGTATTTGGTTTTCATGGATAGCATAAAGCTAATTTACACTATTTTTTGCTTATTTAAAAAGAAGTATTCAATTATTATATTGCCCAAATGACGGTTTTAGTCAGTAATAATGGGTAACTTATTTTTTCTTTGAGATCAAGTCCCGCGTAATTTCGTTGAGCGCATTTACTTTTTCTTCAAAGTCACCTTTGATCGTAGTTCTGAACGCATTGAGATTTTCAAGCAGCTCATTGATATCTTCCGGAATTACATCTTCAAAAAATTGTCTCAGGCGTTTGGCGGTGGTCGGAGATTTACCATTGGTTGATATGGCCAGTTTTAAATTCCCTTTCGTAACGATTCCACCCATATAAAAATCGCAGTAGGGCGGGTTGTCTGCTACATTCACTAAAATATTCCTGCTCCTGCAATCTGCATGGATCTGCATATTAACTACCTGATTATCGGTACAAGCAATGACCAAATGCTTTCCCTCGAGCATATCCGCTTTATAGGAGCCTTTAACAAGATGGACCTTATGTTGAAGCGCCAGTGCTTTCAGCTCCTGCTTAAAGTCTTTTGCGATAAGGGTAACACGGGCATTGGGACTGGATTTAAGCAGAAAACCCAATTTCTCAAAACCCACATTGCCTCCACCCACGATCAGGGTCTCCAGTTCTGTCACTTTCAAAAAGACAGGGTACAATTCATTTTTTTCCAAGGCGATTATTTTTGGCTTTTGAATGAAATCTGTTCACACGGCTTGTATAGTAGTCCAAAATACTTATAGACTCAGCTCATTTTTTTTCAAATATAGGAAGGATTGTGTTTTCAGAACATCAAAATCCTGTCTTTTAAAAAGATTTTTTCCAATGTTTTCTTGTATGAATGCGCAAAGGTGTTTGTTCTGGAAGGAAAAAAGGTGCTGAAGCCCAATAAAAAAAGCCTCAGTATTTTTTAATTACTGAGGCCTTGTAGTAGCGGGAACAGGACTCGAACCTGTGACCTTTGGGTTATGAGCCCAACGAGCTACCTACTGCTCTATCCCGCGATTTGGATGGCAAAGATACGAAATATATGTATTACTTAGCAAATATTTTAAACAAAAAAAGTCAGCATTTTATTACTGACTTCCAATGGGTTAATGAATTAGAAAATTTCTATCGGTTCATCGACATCAAAAATTCTTCATTATTTTTTGTGTATTTTATCTTTTCATTGACAAATTCCATGGCTTCGATCGGGTTCATATCTGCCAGGAATTTTCTGAAGATCCACATACGCTGTATTGTATTTTCATCAAGCAGAAGATCATCCCTTCTCGTACTTGATTTAACAAGGTCAATGGCGGGGAATATACGTCGGTTAGAGATATTTCTGTCCAGCTGCAATTCCATATTACCTGTACCCTTAAACTCTTCGAAAATAACTTCATCCATCTTTGACCCGGTTTCAGTAAGCGCTGTTGCAATGATGGTCAGTGATCCGCCGTTCTCTATATTTCTGGCAGCACCAAAAAATCGCTTCGGTTTGTGCAGGGCATTGGCATCAATACCACCCGACAGGATCTTGCCTGAAGCAGGGGCGACCGTATTGTAAGCTCGGGCCAGCCTGGTTATGGAATCGAGCAGGATGACCACATCATGGCCGCATTCAACCAAACGCTTGGCCTTATCTAATACGATATTGGCAACTTTTACGTGTTTGTCCGCAGATTCATCAAAGGTAGAAGCGATCACTTCTCCTCTGACATTGCGCTGCATGTCTGTAACCTCCTCAGGCCTCTCGTCGATGAGCAGGATGATCTGGTAAACTTCCGGGTGATTTGCTGCAATTGCGTTGGCGATATCCTTTAAAAGGATGGTCTTACCCGTTTTGGGCTGTGCCACGATCATGCCTCTTTGTCCTTTTCCTATAGGTGAAAAAAGGTCAATAATTCTTGTTGAAACCGAACTTTGCTTTTCGGCGATATTGAATTTCTCTGTAGGAAACAAAGGAGTGAGGTGTTCAAAGGAAACCCTGTCCCGAACGATACTGGGGCTCAGTCCGTTGATCAGAAAGACCCGGATCAGCGGAAAATATTTCTCGCCTTCTTTGGGTGGCCTGACATTTCCACGTACCGTGTCACCGGTTTTTAATCCGAATAATTTTATTTGCGATTGGGATACATAAATATCATCCGGGGATGATAAATAGTTGTAATCGGAGGATCTTAAAAAACCGTAACCGTCAGGCATGATCTCAAGTACTCCCTCGCTTTCAATAATTCCGTCAAATTCGAAGTCAGGATCGCGGTATTTATTCCGATTCTTGAAATCGATATTGGGATTGTTCTTATTTTTATCGTTGTTTTGGTTTCCGGGATGGGGGTGTTTGTGCTCTTTCTTTTCCGGATATCTTTGTTCTTTATTTTCCGGATGTCTGTGGATTGGTGCTTCCTGTATTCTTTCCGTGCTTATTTTTTCAACGGGTTCCTGTATGATATCCGGGGTAATGAAAGGTGCAGCTTCTGTTTCATGTACCGTCGGGATGACCTGTTCATTATCATATACCGGTTCATCCATCTCGGGTTCCAGCTCATCTAACTTAGGGATATCCTGTCTGGGTTTCTTATTTTCAAAAAAAGGTTTTTGTTCCGAAAATAGTGGTTTGGGATTACCGTTTGGCTTTGAGATGCGGGCTCTTTTTTGCTTGATCTGATTTTCCTCAGGCGACTTATTCTGTTGCTGATTTGCTGCCTGAATGCCCAGGATCTGCTCAATTAATTCTGTTTTTTTTAATTGCTTGAATTTTTGGATTTCAAGTGTTTGTGCAATTTCTTGTAACTCTAAAAGCTTTTTATCTTTGAGCTCTTCGATTTCAAACCTCATATATGTAGTTGTTAGGTAATAATCTGTATAAACTTCCGTAGGGGAAAATTAGAATATTTTGAATTTTTTTTTGAAAAGGAAAACTTGTAAGTTGAAGAAATTACAATATTTTTCGATTTGATGGGGCAATAATACAAAATAAATTTCAAATCAGGTGTTTTATTGTAAAAAAGATTAATGTATTTTTGCCATTCAAAACAAATTGCATGATCCAGAGAGTTCAGTCCTTGTATCTCATTTTGGCCGCGATCGTATCGGGCCTGCTGGCTTTCATTTTTCCCTTCTATATATATAATGGTGAAATGGTGGGAATAGAACAGGCATTTATGGCCGACAGTTTATTGCTGAAAGCGATTGCATCCCTGTTTATGTTATCGGCAGTTCTGGCACTGGTCTCGCTCTTTTTGTTTAAGAACAGAAAAACTCAAATCGTTTTCAACCGGTTGAACATTATATTGAACTTCTTATTATTAGGACTTATTGTTTATCAGCTGCAAACATTATCTGGAGAGACTTCGGTTTCTGAGAAAGGTATTGGTTCGTTCTTACCTTTAATTGTCGTGGTGTTGTTGTCTTTGGCCACCAAGGCGATCTTAAAGGATGAAAGGCTTGTAAAATCTGCAGACAGGTTGCGGTAATTCTTAAAACCTTAGTTATAGTGTGTGGGCTGTTTGTTTATCAAACAGCTTTTTTTTTGCCAAATCAGATCTAAAGGTTTTCAGGTATTTTTAAAAATCCATTTTTCCTCTATTGCACAGGCCCTTCTTCCGACATATATTTGTCATGTAATTAAAAGTAAAACGTTCATTACAATATCATTCTTCTCAGGAAGAATAAAAAAAAGGGGGGAGAAAGGAGAGATGAGATTAGTAATCCTGTAAGATTTAATAATCCACTCTCCTTACTTTAAAATACGTTCAGATTACAAAGGAAAAAAATTGCTATAAAATTCCACACAAAAAGACATTTTGAATCAAAGTTTCTCTATTGAAAATTAGGTATCATAATTTTCATGATTCACTTCAATTATGCGTTGAAGAAAAATACAGGGGAGATAGGAGAGAAGCGAACATAGTTTCGAAAGATTAGCTATTTTACAAATAGCTTCTCTCCTTACTATTTTAATTTTGATCTCTGGGGATAACCGCAATTAATTCCATTAAAAATATAAATCCGCTCAGGTAAAAACACAGGGGAGATAGGAGAGAAGCGAACATAGTTTCGAAAGATTAGCTATTTTACAAATAGCTTCTCTCCTTACTATTAAAATCCGTCCAAAAAAAAATAACCTTCTTTGGGGGAAGGTTATTTTGGGGGGAGAAAGGAATAAGGGAGATAGAGAGCAGTGAAAAAAACACTGTAATTACAAATAACCACTCTCTATACTATACTATAAACATATGAACTATTAAAACTATTAAGCGAAAATAGTAAATAAGTTTGAATTTAAAAAGGAATTCGCAATTAATTTGATATAATAATTGATAAGTAATTGATTATAAATAAAGTAAAGTAAATAGTAATTTAAATTTTGAATGTTTGATTATTTTTTTTCTACCTTTGAGCTGTGAGTATCATGGTTTTTAGGTAGAAAAATCATGGTTTCCAGGTAGATGTAAATATCCTTGTTTTCCCTATTGACATCCATGTTAATAGCGATTACATTTGGAATGTCATTGATTTGGCAATAACCAATTTTTACATTCAACTTTAAATTACTTACTTATGAAAAAAATTACTTTAACAATTGCATTTGCCCTTGGCCTGGTTTTGGCCTCCTTTACAGGTAATAACAGTGGCATCAAATCAGCCGTGTTGGATGATATCGATGGAACCCTGCTAAAAACACCAGCTGTTATTGAAAACAACAATGGTGCCGTGACCGTTACTTTTGACGTTGACAAAAACGTTATGGTTTCAAAAGCATTGATCGGCGATTCCAATGAGATCTTTTTGTTCGAGAATGGCAATGCCAACGAATCAAAAACAGTAACCCTTGACCTTCAAACAGTAAACGGTAAGTTGGCTACCTCTTTTAACAACATTTATCAGAGCAATTACGATGTTGCTGCAGTAGAAGGATTATCTGTTGCTCAGGCACCTGGTAAAAAGCCTTCAGGTCTTATCATCTGGGACTAAGACAATATTTTTTTTAATTTAGCGTTATAATATCAAAATCCGGGGGAAACACAAACTCGGATTTTTTTATACCATTTTATAACGCCCCTCATGGATACGAATATTACGATACACATAGCCGATGATCACCAGATCCTGATCGATGGAATCATAGCCGTACTGAGCACTGAAAAGAATTTGGAAGTTACCGGATATTCCCTTAACGGGCTGGAGGTCGTTGACTGGTTTACCAAGAACCACGCCGATGTTTTGATACTCGATATCAACATGCCGGAACTGGATGGGATCAGCGTTTTAAAAGTTCTGGAAACCAAGGATCAAAAACCAAAGATCATTGTGCTTTCCAGTTATGACGATATCAAACTTGTAAAAGAGGTTCTCCAGATGGGAGCACAGGGCTTCGTTCCAAAAAAATCTGCCGGTCAGCATATCGTAAATGCAGTGAAAAAGGTGGCGAATGATGAGCAGTATTTTACGGACGATATCAAAGAAAAAATGATGCAAACCCTGCTGAACAGGCCTATCAAGGAGAAAGGCAGTCAGGATGGGGTACTGATCACTTCCCTGACCAAAAGGGAGAGGGAGATCTTAAAATATGTGGCCCAGCAGTACAGTACCCGTGAGATTGCCGATGAACTCCATATCAGTGAAAGCACCGTGGAGACACACCGGAAAAACCTGATGCAAAAATTAAAAGTTAAGAATAGTGTCGGATTGGCTATATTTGCCTTAAAGAATGAGGTCATTTGATTGCTTTTCATGCGCAAAAACTACTTTTCAGCCATGTTTCTAAAAAGCGTAAAGACAATCCTGTATTGTCTTTTTTTATTTGCTTTTTATCCCGTTTTCGGACAGGCAGACAGCAACAGAGAAATTTATATACAAAAAAAACTCAGGACTGCGGATTCTCTGCTGCTCAGCAAAAGATATGATGAGGCTTTAATGCTGGTTAAAAACCTGGAGAATACTTTTTCTTTTTCAGATTCCGATCGCAATAAACTACAGATTGATTATACTTATGTTCAGATCTTGTATGAAAGCGGGAATAAAGAAAAAGCCCTGGAAATTGCCCTGAAGAATGTGGAGAAACTGAAGATTCAGAATTACCAGAAACTTTATATTGAATATGTTAACTTTCTCTCCAGAGTTTTTGCGGAATCTCGGAATTTTGACAAGGCCACTTTTTACAACAAACAAGCCCTTCAACTGGCAAGAAGAAATGAAGATACTTTAAACATTCTGAAGTGTCTTGTGCGATTGGGTAGTTTTTATTATGAAAATGAAAAACTGGACAGTGCCAAGATCTATTTCAGGGAAGCGATCCGGTTACCGGTGAACAAAGAAAATGAGCAACGCATCTCAAATGCCTACAACAACCTGGGGGTGATCGCCCAGGTGGAGGACAATTATGACCTTGCTAAAGGCTATAACAGAGAAGCACTGGCTATCAAGAAAAAAGTAGGAGACACTTTAGGTATTGCTTACATTACAGCTAATCTTGGAAACTTATACCATTTTGAAAAAAACTATAAAGAGGCAATAAAAAATTACCAAGACGCATTGATTTCATTGGAATCGGACTCTTCTTTTACAACAAAAGTTATGGAGAGAGCCATTTACGAGAACCTGGCGATCTCTTATGACTCACTAAGAATATACAATCTGGCTTATGAAAACCTGCGCAAAAGTTATTATTTGTATGAGGATATTAACAAGACGAGCCTTTCTGAAAGCCTGGCCGAAGTAGAGGCGAAGTACAATGTGGAGGTGCAGGAGCACCAGACAGAAATACAAAGGAACAAGGCTTTGAGGGCCAGGATCTTG
>JBFYPZ010000060.1:0-13346 GCA_041303035.1 Flavobacteriaceae bacterium | reverse complement strand
GCTGATTTGTAATTTTTCTCTTTTTGATAGTGCGTCGTAAGAACCATCTTTCTTCATTCTGTCGATCATTCCCATTTTCTTAACAGCTTTTCTGATGGTAGCGAAATTTGTCAGCATACCACCGGGCCATCTTTCAGTGATGAAAGGCATGCCAATACTGTTTGCTTTGTCAGCAACAATATCTTTGGCCTGTTTCTTTGTAGCCACATAAAGTACTTTTCTTCCTGAGGAAGCAATTTTTTTCAGTGCTTTTTGGGCTTCCTCAATTTTTGCCGCTGTTTTATAAAGGTCAATGATATGAATCCCTTTGCGTTCAGTAAAAATATAGTTTGCCATGTTTGGATCCCACTTTCTGGTCAAATGACCAAAATGAACACCCGCGTCTATTAATTCTTTGATATCTATGTTTGCCATAATGTCTTTAGTTTACGTTCCGTTTTAGTAGCAATAACTAAGTAGCGATTTTTTCGGTCTTAATTATTTGGATGCTAGACAAAAAAACACAACAATGGTTTTGTTTAAAATTATATATAATTTGAATATTAACGTTTTGAGAACTGGAATCTCTTACGGGCTTTTTTCTGACCGAACTTTTTGCGCTCAACCATTCTTGGATCTCTTGTAAGCAATCCTTCAGGTTTTAAAATGCTCTTGTTCTCAACGTCCAAAGCAACAAGTGCCCGGGATATTCCCAATCTGATAGCCTCTGCCTGTCCTGTAATTCCACCTCCTGATACACTTACTTTGATGTCGAATGATTCCACATTTTTTGTTAAGGTAAGTGGTTGTAAAACTTTATACCGCAAGGGTTCTGTGGTCAGATAATTAGCGAATTCTCTTTCGTTAATGGTAATGGTACCTTTCCCTTTTGTCAGATACACACGAGCAACCGCAGTTTTTCTTCTGCCTATTTTGTGAATGGTTTCCATATTACAATAAATCGTTTAGGTTAATAGATTTTGGGTTTTGTGCTTTCTGATCATGTTCAGTACCTGTATAAACATATAGGTTAGTGAGCAGGGCAGATCCCAACTTGTTTTTTGGTAACATTCCTTTTACTGCTTTCTCTACCAGTCGGGTAGGGTCTTTCTTGTACAATTCGCTGGCAGACAGAGATCTTTGTCCGCCCGGATAACCCGTATGACGAATATATGTTTTCGCCTGCCACTTGTTTCCGGTTAAATTAATTTTGTCTGCGTTGATCACCACCACATTATCTCCACAATCTACATGGGGAGTAAAGCTTGGCTTGTATTTACCTCTGATGAGCATGGCTACTTTAGAGGCTAGACGACCCAACGTTTGACCGTCTGCATCAACCAAAACCCATTCTTTATTAACGGTGTTCTTGTTGGCTGATACTGTTTTGTAACTTAATGTATTCACAATTAAATTCTTTGTTTTGTTAGACTTCTCGTTTTCCCTTTAAAAAAAGGGTGTGCAAAAGTACAACTAATTGTGAACTTAACAAACAGGATTGAGAATATATTTCCTTAAGGATTTTGAAATAACTTATTTTGAAGTAAAAATTACAAATTTCACCACATCAGTGGGCTTCCAGCCAATTTTCTCCCGCACCGGCATCAACGATCAGAGGGATCGACAGGGGATAAGCGTTTTCCATAGCTTGTTTAACCAAAGGCATAACAATGTCCATCTCTTCTTTCAGCACATCGAACACCAGTTCGTCATGTACCTGAAGGATCATTTTTGAGTGCAGCTTTTCTTTTTCCAGCTGTTCATGGATGCGGATCATGGCTATTTTTATAATATCAGCCGCACTTCCCTGAATGGGCGCGTTTACTGCATTTCTCTCATCACCCGCACGAACGACCGCGTTTGCGGAATTGATATTTTTTAAATAGCGCCTTCTGCCTAAAATAGTTTCAACATAGCCGGTCTTGCGGGCAAAATCTATCTGGGATTGAATGTAATTCTTCAAGCCGGGGTATGTTCTGAAATAGGTATCGATCAATTCTTTGGACTCCTTCTGGCTGAGATCTGTCTGTTGGCTCAGGCCAAAGGCAGAAACCCCGTAAATTATTCCAAAGTTTACGGTTTTCGCATAGCTGCGCTGTTCACGGCTTACGAGTTCCAGGGGTACATTAAAAACTTTTGAGGCTGTAGAACGGTGGATGTCTTCACCTCTCAAAAAAGCTGTTTTGAGCTCCTCATCTCCGCTGAGCTCGGCAATCAGGCGCAGTTCGATCTGAGAATAATCTGCAGAGAGCAGCAGGTAATCGCTGTTTCGGGGTACAAAGGCCTTCCGGATCTCCTTACCACGCTCTGTTCTTATGGGTATATTTTGCAGGTTCGGATTATTGGAACTCAAACGGCCGGTTGAAGCCACAGCCTGGCTGTAAGTGGTATGAATTTTCCCCGTTTTTTTATTCACTTCGTTGGGCAGGGAATCCACATAGGTATTTTTTAATTTTACCAGGCCTCTCCATTCAAGGATCTCTGCGACAATAGGATGCTTAAAAGCCAGTTTCGACAAGATCTCTTCTCCTGTACCATACTGTCCGGTCTTTGTTTTTGTCGGTTTATCAACCAGTTTTAATTCTTCGAACAAAACCGTACCCAATTGCTTGGGTGAGGCCAGATTGAATTCTGTTTTTGCCTGACCGTATATTTTTTTCTCCAGAAATTTGATGTCTTCCGTAAGCGCAACCGACAAACCGGAAAGCACATCCTCATCCATACGGATACCTTCAATTTCCATATCGGCAAGCACCTTGATCAGGGGAGCTTCTATATCTTCATACAGGCGCGTCAGCTTGTCCTTTTTTAATTGTTCTGAAAAAATAGTATGAAGTTGCCAGGTAATATCAGCATCTTCAACGGCGTATTCAGTTTGCAGATCCAGAGGTACTTCTCGCATAGTTCCCTGATTCTTGCCTTTTTTTCCAATCAGATTTTCTATGGGTATGGGCTGGTAGTTCAAATAGGTTTCTGCCAGGATATCCATATTATGGCGCATATCCGGGTTGAGCAGGTAATGTGCGATCATGGTATCAAAAACAGAACCTTTCACCCTGATCGCGTATTTGTCCAAAACCTTGATATCGTATTTCAGATTTTGACCGACCTTCACGATTCCTTCATTTTCGAAAAACGGCCTGTAGATCTCGAGGATCTGTTGTGTTGCTGCTTGATCTTCCGGCATTACGGCGTAATAACCTTTGCCTTTCTCGTATGAAAAGGCTATTCCCACCAGGGTGGCAGTCAGGCTGTTCAGGCCGGTGGTTTCTGTATCAAAGCAAACAGCATGTTGTTTTAACAGCTTACTGACAAGCAGTCTGTGTGCTGTAATTGTATCTGCTGATTGGTAAAGATGGTCATGTGCATCAATACTTCTCAGGTTGGGATCGTAATCTGTTTCTGATTGTGGCTCCACAGGATCTGAAAAAAAGTCCAGTTGCCGTGAAGGATAGTTTGGCACCGGCTGCACCTCAGGTTCCTGACCTGCAGGAGGTGTGTAAGACTTGTTCTGACTGAAGATCTGGTGTACGTTTTCAAGTAAGCGTCTGAATTCCAATTCCTGAAAGATAGCGGTGATTTTATCAACATCAGGGGAGTTTAATTCAAAATCTTTTTCATGAAATTCTACCGGACAGTCTGTAATGATGGTAGCCAGTTTTTTGGATAGCAGTCCGAGTTCGGCATTTTCTTCAATTTTCTCTTTCATTTTTCCCTGAAGTTTATCGGTATTGGCCAATAAATTTTCGAGGCTTCCGTACTCTTTCAGAAATTTTCTGGCGGTTTTATCACCCACTCCGGGAAGGCCCGGGATATTGTCTATGGCATCGCCCATCATACCCAGGAAATCCGTTACTTTTTTAGGGTCATCCACATCAAATTTTTCCTTAACTTTTTCCACATCCCAGATCTCAACGCCGTTCCCGTTGGCTGCGGGCCGATAAACAAAAATGTTATTGGTGACGAGCTGTGCAAAATCCTTGTCGGGGGTAACCATATATGTGGTATAACCGGCTTTTTCTGCCTGTACAGAAAGTGTTCCGATCAGGTCATCCGCTTCATATCCTTCCATTTCAATAACCGGAATATGCATGGCCTTCAGGATTTCATGTATATAGGGCACAGCGATCCTGATGGCCTCTGGTGTTGCATCCCTGTTTTGCTTGTATTCAGGAAACAGCCCGGAGCGTTCAGCAGATCCGCCCTTGTCAAAAGCTACTGCCAGGTGGTTTGGTTTTTCTCTTTTTATCACGTCGAGCAGTGAATTCATAAAACCCATGATCGCTGAAGTATCCATGCCTTTTGAGTTGATCCTCGGATTTTTGATAAAGGCATAGTAGCCTCTGAAGATCAAAGCATAGGCATCGAGTAAAAATAGCTTTTTTGAAGAAGACATAGATATCCTTTATTACCTCGTAAAATTAAACAATTGCATCGCTTGGTTTTCAATTATGATTAAAAAATTGTTAATACATTGCTTTTTTGTATGCTTTTAGAGACCTAAATGGTTTAAAATATTATATTTGCTTTAAGTTTTCAAAAAAGAAAATAATATGACGAAGTTTGGTGAATTAATTGAATCCCCCGTACCAACTTTAATTGATTTCTATGCGAAATTAAATGATGAAAGCGATAGTACGCATTCTATACTCCGTGATGTTGCAGCAGCCTTAGGAGATAAGGCCAGGGTAGTTAAAATAGATGTCGGTAAAAATGAGGCCCTGGCCAGTGCACTGCGCATCAAGGGCAACCCTACTTTTATTATTTACAAGAACGGCGAAATGAAATGGCGGCAAACCGGAATTCAGGATGCTAATACGCTGATCAGCCTGGTGGAACAATACACTTAAATAATTGCATTAAAACAAAAGCCCTTTGAACTGAAGTATTCGAGGCTTTTGGGTAAGGCGTATTCCAGATGATTACGGGCTTTTTCGCTGTCATGTAAAACAACAATACTTCCTGCTTTTGAATTTTGACAGATATTGGACAGGCATTGTTCCCGGGAAATGTTTTTGTCGAAGTCACCGCTAAGCACATCCCACATCACAATACGATAGCCTTTATCGAATAATTTTCCGGCGGTGCCGGGTTTTAATTTTCCGTGCGGAGGCCTGAATAATTTTGCGGAAGCACCGCATACGGCCATCATTTGCTCTGCCATAACAATATTTTCAAGGTACCTTTGCGTTCCGGTTTGCCAGTTGTTCAGATGGTTAAAGGTATGGTTGCCCACAGAATGCCCTGCAGCCAGGATCTGTTCAAAAATTTTGGGATATTTTTTAATGTTATCGCCTACGCAGAAAAAAGTTGCCTTTGCACCGAATTTTGACAGTTCCTTTAAAACCCAGGGGGTAATTTCAGGATGCGGTCCGTCATCAAAGGTTAGAAAGATCTCCCTGTTTTTATCCGGATAGCGCCAAAGGAACTTCGGGAACAGAAGCGGTATATAAGCGGGTGTTTTAACGCTGTACCACACAATGCTACTCTTCCAGAACCTTTTCCAATACAGTAACGGAAGCCATAAAATCCTCTTTTAACTTGGAGGTATATTCTTCGCCGTCATATTCCTGTACGGTGGCAATAATGTACCTGTACAATTCAAGATTTCCTTCCAGTTCACGGAAGTCGGCACTAATCTCCTCTGAAGACAGGCCGCCGTAGAAATGGTTTATTTCCTGGAAGTTATTTACTAAAAACTCTACAATGGCCCTTGCCTTTTCAGGTCTGTCAATCTGGTAATACGATTCGATATAGCCAATAACAAGCCTGTAATATCCGTACTTTTCAATTGGCATATTTTCCATAGCCATGTCGAGCATTTCTTCAGCCTTGTCGTATTTCTTTTCTTTGATGAACTCATCTGCAAGTCGCCCTAAACTGTTGCGGAAGGAGATGCCGTTCTTTCTTGTTTCAGGATCAACATAAAAATCTCCTTTGGAATTTTTCCAATCCCATTTCTTGACATTCTTATACATTACCTCAGTGTCGATTCTACCCATGTTCATGAAGTTTGCACCTTCGTTGGGAGTTTTTATGGGCACGAATTTATAAGCCAGCCCATCCAGTTGAAGGTAATCTTTCAGCCAGATATATTCTTCGGCCGCCTGGGCTCCGCCAGTAAAATATAAGGGTCTTGTCCAGTTGTTATTCGCCAGGATATCGAGCATTAAAATGCGGTTTTTTGTAAGGGCCACATTGCTGATGGTAATGTCGATATAAGGAACGATCAGATCCGCATCCTTAGCCGGTACGATCCCATTTTTAATAACAGCTTCTTTGTCTACCATCAAACGAAGTTTATTTGTGGGGTATACCTTTTCGGGATGGCCATTTTCTTCAAAATCCACATAGGTTCTTTTGTCCTTGCTGGCGATCCAGGTCATAAAGAATTTGATATCCATTACAGAATCCTTAAACTGGGGGAAGGGGTAGGGGTAATGGTAGGCCACATCCAGGGAGCCTTCCTTGTAATCATTGTGAACGAGTTGGGATGGAATCGGTGGGGCGTCGTAGGTTTTTCTTTTTTGCTGATCGATGTACCAGTCTTTTGCAAAAAGGCTGGTATTGACCAGTTTGATGTCTGTTCTGTAATTTTCAACTTCCTGCAGGTACCATAAAGGGAAGGTATCATTGTCTCCAATGGTGAACATAATGGCATTTTTATCGCAGGAGTCCAGATAAGCTTTTGCATTGTGGTGCGAAGTATATCTTCCGGAACGGTCATGGTCGTCCCAGTTTTCTTTGGCCATGAGCGTGGGAACAGCCAGCAGACTAATAACCGTTACCAGGGTAGCCAGGTGTTTGGATCTCCATTTATCCCTGAATTGGTCATAGAGGGCCAGTACGCCAAATCCTATCCACATGGCGAATACATAAAAGGAGCCTACTACTGCGTAATCCCTTTCCCGGGGCTCGAAGGGTTTTGGATTGGTGTAAAAGAGTATGGCCAGCCCTGTAAAAATAAAAAACAGTAAGAGTGTATAAAAATCCTGTTTGTCATTTTTGATCTGGTAGAACAGTCCGATGATGCCTAAAATGAGCGGCAGGAAGTAGTATTTGTTTCTGGCTTTATTATTTACAACATCACCCGGCAGGTTTTTTTGAGAACCCAGTCTGAACTCATCAATAAAATCGATGCCGCTTAACCAGTTACCATGGTTATCCAGGTTTCCCTGAATATCATCCTGACGTCCGACAAAATTCCACATAAAATACCTGCCGTACATATAGCCAAACTGATAGGTGACCATAAAACTGATATTTTCAGCAAAGGTTGGCCGGCGGTTACTACTTTGGGGGATACCTAAAATGGCCTTGTAATTCTCAACGGTTCCAGGAGACGGATCGACCATTCTGGGGATAAAACCCTTGTGCTTGTCTGAATACTTGGGCAGGGCATCCTTGTAATTATTAACGATTACATATTTGCCTTGAGCCTCGTCTTTTTCATATTTTGGTTTGGCATCCTCGTAAGGATCATTTTTATCCCTTTCTCCGGTTTCAGAAAAATAGGATCCGTAAAAAACGTTGGCATCTCCGTACTGCTCCCTGTTGTAATAAGCGAGTAATTCTCTCGCGCTGGAAGGGTTGTTCTCATTGATGGTCGTATTTGCATTGGCCCTGATGGGCAGCATGAGCCAGGAGGAAAATCCGATCATGATAAACAAAACGCACAGCAGGATGAGGTTAGCCAAAGGTTTGTTTTTTTTCTGAGTTTGTTTTAAACCGAAATAAAAAAGGGCGATCAGGATAATTCCGGCAATGATACTACCAGAATTGAATGGCAATCCAACGGTATTTACAAAGAACAATTCGAGGGCACTAAAATACACCAGTGTAAAGGGGAAGAGAAATTTAAACACGAGTACAAGTATACCTACCGAAATAAGGTTGGCGATAACAAAAGACTTAAAATTAAAGGAAGTCGTTTTTTTGTTTATATAGATAAATACGATTGAAGGAATAACCAGCAGGGACAGGATATGGACGCCAAAAGACAAGCCGACAACCAGGGATATCAACAACAACCATTTATGACCTCCGGGCCGGTCCATTTCTGTTTCCCAGCGAAGGCCCAGCCAGAATAAAAGGGCCATTAAAAAAGAGGACATGGCATATACTTCGGCTTCAACCGCACTAAACCAGAAGCTGTCAGAGAAAGTATAAGCCAGCGCTCCGGTGAGGCCGCTGCCCATGATGGCAATAAAATGACCGTCGCTTATCTGTTCGTTGTATTTTAGGACCATTTTTTTGGCAATGGCCGTAATAGTCCAGAATAAAAACAAGATGGCAAATGCTGAGGCCAGGGCCGACATAAAATTCACCATTTTAGCGATTTGCATTACATCTGAGGTGAACATGGCAAAAAAAGCACCCATCATCTGAAACAAGGGAGCTCCGGGAGGGTGTCCCACCTGCAGTTTTACTGATGTGGAGATATATTCTCCACAATCCCAGTAACTAACAGTAGGTTCGAGGGTTAAAATATAAGTGATCAGGGCAATAGCAAATACGACCCAGCCAAGGGCGTTGTTGTACTTTTTGTAGTTATTTACCAGCATGTAATGATCTTAAAATTGTGCGAATTTACTAAATAAATTCAAAATGGCATTTAATTAACAAATTTTAGGATTCCAGAATTTCAGATTGGAAATAAAAAAGATAATAAACTTTTTTGCAGTGAAAAAAAATGTACTAAATTTGCGCCTGCTTAAGCGGAAGAAAGAAATTTATTCTCTTAACGTTTGGTATTGACCCATGGTGTAACGGTAGCACATCGGTTTTTGGTACCGCTTGTTGGGGTTCGAATCCCTGTGGGTCAACTGAAACAAATCGCAAATGATTGAAAAACAATTGTTTGCGATTTTTTATTTCCACCCATTGGGCAATCCCCTTGCTTACAGACTTCCGCCTTGAGGTCTTGACCATTTTACAATGCAGTCGGGAAGAAACTTACTACAATAACAATTTCAGTTCATACCTTACCCCTACAATACCCCTACAATCTTCGGTATCGTACTATACTTAAACTTTACTTTAACAAATACCCTTCGATATGTGTGAAATTTGCCGTAAGCTTGTGTAAACTAGTGATTTTATCAGGGCAAGTCATTTTTATTTAATTGAAGTTTATCGGGTCAAATTACCAAGTTTATATGATCTCAGAAAATGGTCGATGGCTATCCTGACTATCCGGGGACTAATTGAATAATATTTTGAAATAAAAAGGACTTTAAATAAGAAAAAACAAAATAGGACATCCCATGAAAAAAAATAATCGATGCCATCTAATTCCAACGTTTTTGATAACGGTATTTCTCACCGCTTATTCTTTTGCACAGTTGCAAAACACAAATGTATTAAACGAACCACCCGAT
Source organism: Flavobacteriaceae bacterium (assembly GCA_041303035.1). Lineage (GTDB taxonomy): Bacteria > Bacteroidota > Bacteroidia > Flavobacteriales > Flavobacteriaceae > Namhaeicola. Next base: position 3,987 of record JBFYPZ010000060.1, on the reverse strand, counting down.
ATCAGTAAAGACTTCGAAAACTACCACAACACCTATTATCTGGCGGATGAACTGGTTTCATTTGATCCGGTAACCGGCAAAGGCAGTATCAAATACCTTCGCCATAATTACGCGACCAGACAGGCTTTTGACAACATGTTGTCAAAACTTTCTCCGGCTCCGGCTAATGAATTTCCGACAACTGAATATGAAGCTGCTCCTGTATTGCCATTTTCAATTGAGTTTATTTCGGACAGAACCATAAGAATTAAAGCGGCCTCAGGACCCCGAACCGGGAAAACAGAAACATCCCTGATGCTGGTTGATGGCAGGGCAGATAACAATATGGGCCTGTGGAAGTATTCAAAAGTAGCGGAAGGCCACAAATATACCAGCGGAAAAGGGTCAGTTGTCATTAGCCAAAAGCCATGGCATGTCTATATTTATGATGCTAAAGGCAAATTACTCACCAGCACCCTGCATCTGGATGATGTAAAAAGTACTTATACACCCGTTACTCCCTTCTCATTCGTGCGAAGGGCTGAGGACTATTCACGAAGCATGAATGCCGTTTTTTCGATGTCACCCGAAGAAAAAATATTCGGATGCGGAGAATCTTTTACGCAGTTCAACAAAAGAGGGCAAAAAGTGATCTTATGGACTGATGATGCCAATGGTGTGCAGAATGAAACCATGTACAAACCCATACCATTTTATATGAGCAGCCGCGGTTATGGCGTATTTATGCACCACACTACTCCCATTACTATTGACTTTGGAAAATATTTCAATGGGGCAAACTCCATGATGATCGGTGATGATGAAGCGGATCTGTTTGTTTTTATCGGAGAGCCAAAGGATATTCTGGATGAATACACCGACCTGACTGGGAAAGCGGAAATGCCACCCTTATGGTCTTTCGGGTTCTGGATGAGCAGGATCACTTATTTTTCGGAACAGGAAGGCCGCGATGTGGCCAAGAATTTAAGAAAGTACAAAATACCAAGTGATGTCATCCATTTTGATACCGGTTGGTTTGAAGTTGACTGGAGGAACAATTATGAATTTTCAAAGAACAGATTCAAGGATCCTGTAGGTATGATTTCCGATATGAAGGCAGATGGATTCAATGTCTGTCTGTGGCAATTGCCTTATTTTAGTCCCAAAAACACGCTCTTTCAGGAAATCATTGAAAAAGAGCTAGCAGTAAAGGATGGAAAGGGCAACATCCCCTATGAGGATGCAACTTTGGATTTTACGAATCCTGAAACGGTTAAATGGTATCAGAATAAAATAGCTTCACTCTTAAAACAGGGGGTGGGCGTAATAAAAGTTGATTTTGGTGAAGCTGCACCTGCTACGGGAATTTATCATAACGGCAGGACCGGATTTTACGAACACAATTTGTATCCGTTGAGATATAATAAGGCTGTAGCCGAAATCACCCGGGAAGTAACCGGTAATACTATTATTTGGGCCAGAAGTGCCTGGTCGGGTAGCCAGAGATATCCCTTGCACTGGGGTGGTGATGCAGCCACTACCAACACGGCCATGGCGGCAACTTTAAGGGGAGGTCTTTCCCTGGGTTTGAGTGGTTTCACTTTTTGGAGTCATGACGTAGGGGGATTTACAACCAAATCTCCTGAGAATCTCTACAGGCGATGGACTCCCTTTGGCATGCTGAGTTCACATGTACGCAGTCATGGCGAACCTCCCACGGAGCCCTGGGAATACAGTGAGGAATTTTTGAAAGATTTCAGGAATGCTGATAATTTGCGGTATCAATTGATGCCCTATATCTATGGTCAGGCGAAACATGCCTCAGAGAACGGACTTCCCATGCTGAGAGCCCTGTTTGTAGAATATCCAAATGATCCGGGGTCCTGGCTGATTGATGATCAATACTTATTTGGTTCCGATATATTGGTTGCGCCTCTTTTTGAGGATGTTACTGAAAGAAACGTGTATCTGCCTCCCGGAAAATGGATTGATTACCAGACAGGCACAGTTTATCAGGGTGGATGGCATTCAATTAAAGCCGGTGATATACCCATAGTAATGCTTGTTAAAGAAGGAACAGCACTGCCACATATAAAATTGGCACAGTCTACCAGTCAGATGGACTGGAGTAATATAGAATTGAAAGTTTATGCAACTGATGCGGCAACAGCAAGCTGCAAACTTTTTTTACCCAATGACCCCAAATTATATCAGTTAGAACTAACAAGGAAAGGGAATGTGTATGAAGTAGTAAATAACCCCGTTTCCAATAAAACGAAATTCCATGTTCAGCTGGCAAGATAAGATTTAACAAACCTTTTAATTCAATGATATGATCACCAAAATAGTATTACCGTTCCTGATTTTTTTATTGTTTTCCTGTGCACAATCGGATAAGGATGAGATATATGTGCTCAGTTCACCAAATGGCAGTAACACGATAAAATTTGAGCTGAAAAATGCGACCCCGTATTATTCATTGCTGCATAAAGACACAATGGTAATCAGTCCCTCATTGCTGGGCTTTGTTTTTAAGAACCAGGATACTTTGGCTGGAAATTTCAAAATAGTAAAAATAGATACAAGTTCAGTTGATGAAACATGGGAGCAGGTTTGGGGCGAAAAGCGATTCATTAAAAATAACTACAGACAATTGACGGCTACCCTGGAAGAATTGTCAGGTGAAAAAAAGAGAAAATTAGAGATCCAGTTCAGGGCCTTTGACGATGGGATAGCCTTTAGGTATCTATTTCCTGAGCAGGGTTTGAAAGATAGTATTTTTATTATGGATGAGCTGACCGAATTCAATCTGACATCTGATGGGGAAGCATGGTGGATTCCTGCTTACCGGGATAACCGTTATGAATATTTGTTTACCAGGTCAGCAGTAAGTACGCTAGATACAGTACATACACCCCTCACCATAAAAAGCAGGAACGGTTTGTTTTTGAGTTTTCATGAAGCCAATCTCAAAGATTTTGCCAGTATGACCCTGGCCCGAACTACCGGCACACAGTTAAAGTGTGATCTTGTTCCCTGGGCAGATGGGGTTAAAGTGAAAGCAAAAAATGGTTTTACGTCTTCATGGAGGACAATTCAGGTTGCTGAAACCCCCGGAGATCTGATCACTTCGTACCTCATTTTAAATTTAAATGATCCCGGTAAGATTGAAGATACCAGTTGGATTAAACCTCATAAATACCTCGGCATCTGGTGGGGGATGCATATAGGAAAATATTCGTTCTGGGAAAGTCCCATTCAAGGGGCTACCACCAAAAATGCCTTCGCTTATATAGATTATTGCAAAAAATTGGGTATAGACCATTTGTTAATCGAAGGATGGAATAAAGGATGGACTCCGGCCTGGTATGAAAATGCGATGCATATGTTCAGTTTTACAGAAGAAGCGGATAATTTTGATCTGGAAAAGGTGACTGATTATGCAAAAGAGAATGGTGTTAGCATTATTGGTTACCACGAAACGGGCTCAAATATCATCAATTACCTGAAACAGATCGATGAAGGGATGGCCTTATACGAAAAGGTGGGTATACACGATGTAAAAATTGGTCAGGTAGGTTCAAGATTAAATATGAAGGAATGGCATCACGGACAATTTGGAGTCAATTATTACCGGTCTGTTCTGGAAAAAGCCGCCAAATATCATTTGACGGTCAATTTTCACGAGCCTATTAAAGATACAGGGGAGCGCAGGACCTATCCGAACATGATGTCGCGGGAAGGTGCGCGCGGCATGGAATACGATGCCTGGAGCGAAGGAAATCCTCCTGAACATACCGCAATTATTCCTTTCACCCGAATGCTTTCCGGTCCGATGGATTTTACTCCGGGTATCCTGGATGTGGGAATCAAGCAAGGCTATGATGGAAGAGATGTACATACTACCGCAGCCAAACAACTGGCCTTGTATGTGGTTTTGTATTCACCCATTCAGATGCTGGCCGATCTTCCTGAAAATTATGATGGACACCCGGCATTTAAGTTCCT
>JBFYPZ010000059.1:0-13407 GCA_041303035.1 Flavobacteriaceae bacterium | reverse complement strand
CCTGCGCAGCAGGTGACACTCCAGAACCCTGGGCACCCACAGTCAGCTGCACAATTCAGGCTACGCCCACCAAAAAAGAACTTGTTCTCATAATTTATCTGAAATAACTGAAATCAAATTTAAGGGAAAAAATATTTGAGTACAGTGTGCCATTAGCTCCTGCCACATTTGCCAGGGCATAGTCCACCTGAATACCTGAATACCTGAAGCCAATGCCAAAATTTGGTTCGAACGATACTGAGGTACTCTGATCAAATTCTGTATAGTTTTGAAAATTATTTACTCCAAGGCGCACAAAAACCATTTCGATATAATCCAACTGAATTCCAAATGCCGGGTCAACGCTTAAAAAAGAGGTAGAGATGAGATCATTTGTTTCATAGAAACGCATGTTCAGATCTATTTCGGTCAGCATACTGAAATCCCTGAAAAGAGAAAACTTTTTGGCCAGGCCGAATTGTGCTTTTGGCTTGGTGAGTTCCATGGTTTCTGGCTTTTCTGTATTGGCACCGGGTATGGCATTCTGAATCTTTTCGAATTCTTCTTCATCAATTGACCAGGCATTAAAGGTTGTGGTAATATCCCTTAACATCAGTCCGAATCTCCATTCATTTTGGGTTTCATACTGCAGTGCAGCGTCCAGTCCGAAGCCCCAGGAGGAAGCGAAATCACCTATGGCCCTGTGTACAATTTTTCCATTGATGCCTGCATGCAAACCGCTTAGCGGAAAATGCCGGGCATATCCCATTGTAAAGGCATAATCGGCGGCAGAAAACAAACTGATATTTTCATAATTGATATTCCCCTGGTTATCGATAAGATCTGTGGTGTTTAATATATCATCCACACCAAACCTGATCACAGAAAGGGCAAAAGCGCTTTCATCGTTAATGGGTTTTGCAAAGGCCAGGTAATCATACTTCCCAATTCCCTGAAAATACTCTGCATGCATCACTGCCCCCTGGTAGTCTTCAATACGCGTTAATCCGGCCGGGTTCCAATAAACAGAATTCACATCCCTGCTCGAAGCAATGACCGCCTTACCCATGCCAAAAGAAGCTGCATCAACCCCTAAATTTAAAAATTCATTGGAGTAATTGCGCAGGCTTTGACTAAAAATAATTTGCGAACAAATCAGAAAGAGAAAAGTACAGGTCTTCTGTTTCAATTTTTCAATTTTGTACAAATATAATTAATCCCTTGCAGTTTAAGGGACAGACTCTTTTTAGGACAGCAAAAAGTGGAGGATGCGTTTTGCCATCCAGGTATTGCGATCTGAAAAAAGTGATGAATTGAAGCCTGCATGACCTCCATAGCGGGTAATTTCTAGATGAAAATACGGATTCTGAGCCGCTTGTTTTTCAGGGAAACAGGAAGGTGATAAGAAGGAGTCATCCAGTGCATTGATCAGCAGAGCAGGTATGTTTATGTTTTTTAAATAATGCACACTGCCGGATTTTTGGTAATAGTCCGCGGCATCAGCAAAACCATGTGCCGGAGCCGTATAAAAATTATCAAATTCAACAAAATTTTTGATTTTACTTATTTCTTCCGGATTCAATCTTAATTCAGGAAATCTTTCACTTTTCTCGAATATTTTGGCTTTAAGCGACCTGAGGAAACGATTCAGATAAATTGTATTCTCTGTTTTTGCCAATTGAATTGCTGAACCGGAAAGATCGCAGGGAACAGAAACCGCCACGGCAGCCTTGACTAAAGAATCTTTTAAATCACAGGTACCCAGAAGTTTCAATATCTGATTACCTCCCAGACTAAAGCCGGTCAAAAAAACTTCTTCATAACCCAGTTTGGCGAGATGACCGATAACAAATTCGAGGTCCTCTGTTTGTCCGCTATGGTAGGAAGGGTAAATTCGGTTCGGTTCTCCACTGCAACCCCTCAGGTTCAGGGCAAGTACATCCAATCCAGCCGATATGGAACCCTGTGCCAGGGAAAGGACATATTTTGATGAGGAACTGCCTTCGAGGCCATGCACGATCAGCATGATCCTTTTTGATTGCCTGAATACAAAATCCAGGTCGATAAAATCCATATCGGGCAACTCGAGCCTGAACCTTTCGAATACAACAGGTGCCGTATAAAAAAGTGTTCTGTAAACGGTATTCAGATGGCTATTCGTAAAAATAAGGGGTGGATTGTATGTCGATTTATCGGATACCATAAAATAATCTGAAACCTTTACTGAAATTTTTACATGAACGCAAACCAAAGAAAAAAAAATTCAAAAATTCTAATTTTATTCTTTCATTTGTATCCTTGCTATATTACAAAAAATAATACCTCAACCTACAGACAAGAATTTTACATGCATACAATTTCAAAATTCATTTTATTGCGTTTAATGGGCTGGAAGATCATCAATTCATTTCCAAAGGATCTTAAAAAGTATATCATTATTGTGGCACCGCATACCTCCTGGATCGATTTTCCTGTTGGAGTTTTTTTGAGGAGTATACAGCACCTGCCTGCTAATTATATTGGAAAGCATACCCTTTTTAAGCCTCCATTCGGTTTTATTTTCCGGGCTTTGGGCGGTACTCCGGTAGACAGAAGTAAAAGTGAGAGCAGGGTAGATGCCATTACCAAGGTTTTTAATGAGAATGATCGTTTTATTCTGACCTTATCTCCGGAAGGAACGCGTAAGCGGATGAGCAAATGGAAAACGGGATTCTATTATATCGCTCTTGGAGCAAAGATCCCCATTGTGATGTGCGGGTTTGATTACAAAACCAAAAGTGTGGTTATTTCGGAACCATATGTCCTGAAAAATGACATCAAGGCTGACTTTAAGGCCTTCCATGAGTTTTTCAAAGACTTTGAAGGCAAGAACAGGGAACAGTTCGATGCCGATTTTCATCTCCACATGGATGAATAGATCCCGCTTTTTCTGATTATTCTTAACCCTTATAAAAAGGCAATTTGACTACAGTGGCAGGAACAGCTTTCTGGCGGATCTGTATATAAATTGCGTTCCCGGGTTTTGATTCATTTATCAGAACATATCCCATACCGATTCCCTTTTTTAAACTCGGACTCATCGTGCCGGAAGTTACTTTTCCAATGATTTCACCGTTCTTGTTCACAATTTCATAATCGTGACGGGGCACTCCCATTTCCAGTAATTCAAAAGCTACCAACTTGCGGGAAACACCAACTTCCTTCTGTGTTTTCAAAGCTGCCGAATTCACAAAATCCTTAGTGAATTTGGTTATCCAGCCCAATCCGGCCTCAATAGGCGAGGTGCTGTCATCAATATCGTTACCATAAAGGCAGTAGCCCATTTCCAGCCGCAGGGTATCTCTGGCGGCAAGTCCGATGGGTTTAATACCAAAGGGTTTTCCGGCCTCAAATACTTTGTTCCATATCTGTTCTACTTCTTCATTTTTGCAATAAATTTCCACTCCGCCGCTACCGGTATAACCCGTGGCAGAAATGATTACATGTTCAATACCGGCAAAATCACCCACTTTGAATTTGTAAAAAGGGATGGCTTTAAGATCTACTGAAGTGAGTGGCTGGATGGCATCGAGAGCCTTGGGACCCTGAATGGCCAACAAGGAATAATTATCTGATAAATTCTTCATCACAGCGCCAGAAGTATTGTGGTCTTTGATCCAGTTCCAGTCTTTTTCTATGTTAGAGGCATTGACCACGAGCAAATAGGTTTGTTCTTTCACCCTGTATACGATCAGATCATCAACAATTCCACCTGTAGCATTCGGCATACAGCTGTATTGTGCATCACCAATCTGCAGAGCAGCAGCATCGTTTGAAGTTACCTTTTGAACCAGGGCAAGCGCATTTTCTCCCTCTACGAGGAATTCACCCATATGAGATACATCGAAAACGCCAACTCCGTTTCTTACTGTTTCATGTTCCATGTTTATGCCTTCGTATTGCACCGGCATATTAAATCCGGCAAAAGGAACCATTTTTGCTCCTAATTCTTCGTGCAGTTTGTGCAGGGTAATGTTTTTCATCGAGGGTAATTTATCAATTACAAAGCTATTTAAATTGCAGCGTTTTAAAAAATATTATGGCTGTTTTGAATGGATCACATAAAAATTTCTGTCGATTGTGAAATCTGTATCCACAGAACTGTCTATATACATTTTCTGCCACTGCTGATTTGGTTTGATCCATTGTGTTTTCTTGCCGAGGCTTACTTTTATCGGCATATCAAATCCGTCAACAACGTTATTGTATCGATATAGTAGTTCCCCTGCCTTTATTTGGTATTCGAAGACAGGAATCATTGTGGTTCTCAAATACTGATCAAATACTTTTGCAAGATCCATTTTGCTGTTTAATGAAATATAATCCTCTATTTCTTTGGTAGTCACGGTCTGGTGGTAAAATGTTTTATTTAATCCGGTCAGGATCTGTCTGAATTTTTCATCATTGTCAATGAGCTGCCTGATGGTGTGCAGCATATTGGCAGCTTTTGGATACATATCTCCCGATCCTTCATTGTTCACGTTATAAATTCCAATAATTGGACGGTCATTTTTTATATTTTTTCTGGTACCGATTATGTAATCATTTCCGGCCTCTTTTCCAAAGTGATAATCCGTATAAAGCGTTTCACTATAGGCAGTAAATCCTTCGTGTATCCACATATCCGCAACATCCTTGTAAGTGATATTGTTCGCAAACCATTCGTGTCCGGATTCGTGAATGATAATAAAATCAAATTTCAAACCCCAGCCGGAACGGCTCAGATCCCTTCCCAAATAACCGTTTTTGTATTGGTTGCCATAGGTAATTGAACTCTGGTGTTCCATGCCCAGGTAAGGTACTTCCACAAGTTTAAAGCTGTCTTCATAAAAAGGGTAGGGGCCAAACCAGTGTTCAAAGGCTTTGAGCATCAGTGGCACTTGTTTAAATTGTTCTTTTGCCTGAGTCAGATTGTCGCGCAGCACATAGTAAGTACAATCCAGTGCTCCTTTGAGCCCCGTATATTTTTCGTCAAAGGAAACGTAATCACCGATGTTAATATTCACCCCGTAATTGTTGATCGGATTTTTTACCTCCCAAACGAAAGTCCGGGTTTTATCCGGGTTCTTTATCGTGTATACAAGTCTGCCGTTAGCTACTGCTGTCAGGTCCTCCGGACAGGTTGCATGGATAATCATTCCCTGATCCGGTTCGTCATACATATGGTCTTTATTCGGCCACCAGATACTCGCTCCTATACCCTGACAGGAGGTAGCGATAAAATCTTTGCCATTGCCATCTTTTTTCCAGGTAAAACCACCGCTCCAGGGCGGATTGATACTTTCCACCGGCAGGCCTTCATACTCAATCATCAGTTCATTGATATCCCCTGTCATTTGATTTTTTTCAAGGTCAATAAAATAGGCGAAGCCATCTTTTTTAAAACCAAGCTTTTGGCCATCCTGACTAACTTTTGTGATCCTCAACGGATCCTGGAGGTCGATCTGAACCAGTTTGCTGCTTTCGAGTACTTTGTACCGGATGGTGTTGCTGCCGGAAATGTATTTTTTAGCCGGATCAACTTTTACTTTTAGTTCATAATGCAACAGATCCCACCAAGCTCTTTCCGGTGTGACCGAACCGCGAAGGGTATCTTGTCTGTTAAAGGATTGTGCCGTGAGCGCGGAACCGGCATTAGAAATAATTAAAACAAAAAAGATCAACTTCTTCAAAGAAACGGACATTGTTCTAGCTTTTAAAATTTTGAAGGTCAAAGTATTTTTCAGATTGTTGAGGAATAATTGGCATTCCTATTGTAAATATAGAAAAATCTTCAGATTTAAAAGTAGCGTTATAATACGATATAAACTCAGTGTGAACGGTAATAAACCAGTTCAACGGCTTAGTAAAAACGCTTTTAATTCTGAGTAATCACTGATCCTGACCGACACTTTTTCTTTGTCGATCACCTTTAATATTTGTGGCGGATAGTCAATTTTTTGCTGAATGACCGGTTCAATTACTTCCAGAAATTTTACCGGATGGGCCGTTTCAAGAAAAATTCCCTGGGTGTTGGGATTATTATTTCTGTAGGATTCCAAACCGAGAAAACCCACAGCCCCATGGGGGTCCAGCATATAACCCGTTTGATTGTAAACAGATTCCATGGCCTTTCGGGTTTGATTATCGGTAAAGGACGAGGATGACAGATTTTCTCTGAGGGTGCTCAAATCATAGTTGTAAATTTGCTGTATTCTGACAAAATTGCTCGGATCACCCACATCCATGGCATTTGAAATGGTCTGTACCGATCTGGAAGGTACGTAATTTCCAGTTTCCAGGTAGTTGGGTACGACCCTGTTGCTGTTCGTTGCAGCGATGAAATGATCGACAGGCAATCCCAGTTGCTGCGCCATCATGCCAGCGCAAATATTCCCGAAATTGCCACTGGGCACGGCAATTGCCAGTTTTTTTCCTTTATGTTCCAGTTGCTTGTACGCAATGGCAAAATAGAACATCTGCGGCAACCACCTGGCCACATTGATAGAATTGGCAGAAGTGAGCTTAATTCTGTCATTGATCTCACGATCCATAAAAGCGTTTTTAACCATGGCCTGACAATCGTCAAAGGTGCCCTTGACTTCCAGCGCCGTAATGTTTTGCCCGAGTGTAGTGAGCTGTTTTTCCTGCACTTCACTCACTTTTTTACTCGGATACAGGATCACTACTTTTACCCCTTTAACACCTAAAAAACCACTGGCTACAGCACCTCCGGTATCACCCGATGTTGCCACGAGAACGGTGACTTCGTCATTTTCATACTGGTTAAAATAAGACAAGCACCTCGCCATAAAACGGGCACCAACATCCTTAAAGGCCATCGTAGGTCCGTGAAAAAGTTCCAGGGCGAACACATCAGGATAAATTTTCACCAGTGGAAAATCAAAACACAAAGTTTCTTTAATTATTTCTTTTAATATCTGATCAGGTATCTCGCCATCAACGAACTGTTGTATCAGCCGGAACCCGATCTCTTCATTTGACAATTGTTCTATCTGATCAAAAAAACCTTTATCCAATGGCTTTCGGTTAAGAGGAAAATACAAACCTTTATCAGGGGCGATCCCACTGATGACGGCTTCTTTAAAGGTTGCTTCGGGAGCTTTGCGGTTTAAGCTGTAATACTTCATTTTCTATTTTGAATTAAGAACCTTTATGCCATCTGTATTGATCTCAGAAAGATACAGTTGATACGGTATTTGTTTGTTTTTATAAACAAGGTCTATGGCCTGTTTTACCCGATTCGCCTTTTCTATGCCCTGGCAAAATGCAAATATTGAGGGTCCGGAGCCCGAAATACCCGAGCCAAGTGCCCCATGTTCCAGTGCGGTTCGTTGTACCTCAAAAAAGCCGGGTATCAGTTTTGACCGGTAGGGTTCAACAATATAATCATGCAGGGATGCGGCGAACAATTCATAGTCACCGGTATGCAGGGCATGAACCAGGCTGCCTACATTGGCCCATTGCTTAACAGCTTCAGTCAAAGGAAAATGTTTGGGCAGGATATCCCTTGCATCTGAAGTTTTTATTTCGATTTGAGGATGTAAAATAATCACATACAGATCTTTAAGTGTAGGTAGTTTAAGTACTTTTAAAGGATCTGCACTTTTCACCAGGGTAAAACCTCCCAAAAGCGCGGGAGCAACATTATCGGAAATAGGTGAGCCACAGGCCAGTTTTTCACCTGCTCTGGCAAAATCGATCAGCTCAAAATTGTCAAAGGGATAAGCCAGTAAAGCATTGATCGCGTAAACTGCTCCTGCAGCACTGGCAGCGCTGCTGCCAATACCACTGCCCGGTTTGATCCTTTTGTCTATTTCTATTTCAAATCCACAATCGGGTTTTATAGTCAATTTCTCCAGCAGTGCCAATCCGGCAACCCCGGCCACATTTTTTTCGGTTTCAAGCGGCAGGTCTTCCCCGATGATCCTTGTGATTTTGATTCCCTTATCACCGGTCTTTCGAACTGTCATCACATCGCCGATCCCTTCCAGACAGCAGCCCAAAACATCAAAACCACAGGAAATATTTGCCACAGTGGCTGGGGAAAAGATCTGAATCTCGTTCATAAGTTCTTATTTATTGATCGTTCTGATGATATCCGCAAAAATCCCTGAGGCAGTAACTTCTGCCCCGGCTCCGGCACCTTTGATGATCAGGGGCTGGTCGGTATATCTGTTCGTATAAAACAGCACAATATTGTCTTTTCCATCCAGGTTATAAAAAGGATGGCCGGCAGGAATTTCTTTTAGTGCTACTTTAGCCTTTCCACGGTTAAATTCGGCCACAAATTTTAATTTGCAGCCTTTACCTGAGGCTCTTTCTCTAAGCTCATTGAAATGATCGGCATCAGAAATCAGGGTTTTCATAAAATCATCGACCGTAATTGCTTTTAGAGAAGAAACGGGTAAAAAGGACGCATTCTCTATTTCACCCAATTCCATTTTTACACCGCTTTCGCGCACGAGGATCAGTATTTTTCTCATCACATCAACACCACTGAGGTCAATTCGGGGGTCAGGCTCCGTATATCCCGCTTCTCCGGCTTTCTTTACCACCTCATAAAAAGAATTGTTCTCATCAAAATGATTGAAAATAAAATTCAGACTTCCCGACAGAACGGCCTGAATTTCCTGTATCTCATCACCTGAATTGACCATGTTCTGGAGGTTGTCAATAATGGGTAAACCTGCACCCACATTGGTTTCAAACAGAAAGGGTGCATTGTATTCCCGGGAAAGTGATTTCAGACTGAGGTAGTTGGGGTAAGCCGAAGAACAGGCGATCTTGTTACAGGCCACCACAGCAATGCTTTTTTTCAAATACTTCTCATATTGATCGGTGACCTTCTCGTTTGCTGTGTTGTCGACGAAAACACTGTTTCTCAAATTGAGCTGGTCGACTTTTTCAAAAAAGATATCCAGGTCAGCAGCATCCTGAGCGGCCTCCAACTTCCCATTCCAGTTCTTCAGGTCGATCCCTTCTTCCTCAAAAAGCATTTTTTTTGAATTTGAAAGAGCCACCACGCGCATTTCAATATTGAGTTTTTCCCTCAGGAATTTTTGCTGACGGCTGATTTGGTCGAGCAGTTTACTTCCCACATTGCCAACGCCTGCTATGAACAGGTTGATCTGGCGGACCTGATTTTCAAAAAAAGCGGCATGGAGCGAGTTCAGTGCTTTTTTAACATCCTTTTTTGCAATCACTGCCGAGATATTCTTTTCGGTCGAACCCTGGGCTATAGCTCTAATATTCACGTTGTTATTGCCAAGACTACTAAACATTTTCCCGCTGATTCCCTGGTGAGATTTCATGTTGTCGCCAACCAGAGCGATAATGGCCAGTTCGTTTTCGACAACCACAGGATTTATTTTGTGCTGGAGAATTTCGTATTCAAAGACCTGGTCTACGGACTTTTTGCTTATTTCTGCATCACCCAGATCTACAGCAAAACATATGGAATGTTCGCTGGACGCCTGGGTTATGAATTTGACGTTTACATTATTCTGTGCGAGAGCACCGAACAGTCGTTTGGAAATACCCGGAACACCGACCATTCCGTTACCTTCAAGTGTGAGCAGCGAAATCTGATCAATATGGCTGATGCCCTTAACAATTGTGGAATCTTTTTCTGTTTTTTCTGTGATCAGCGTACCCGCATCTTCAGGTGCCATGGTATTTTTGATCAGTATAGGAATTTTTTTATCGAGCGCGGGCTGGATAGTAGGCGGGTAGATCACTTTGGCACCAAAATGTGAGAGTTCCATGGCTTCCTGATAAGAGATCGTTTCAATGGGTTTGGCCTGTTTTACGATCTGGGGATTTGCCGTAAACATACCACTCACATCCGTCCAAATTTCAAGGACCTTTGCATTCACTGCATTGGCAAAGATGGCTCCCGTAAAATCCGAACCACCACGTCCCAGAGTAGTGGTGTTGTTTTTAGTGTCTGAGGCAATAAAACCGGGAACAACCACAATTTTACTGTGGTTGTTTTTAATGAATTCCTTAATATTTTTATAGGTTTGCGCATAATCGACAGCCGCATTGCTGTAATTGCTGTCTGTTTTTATCAGGCTTCTGCTGTCCTGAAGCAGGGCTTGCAATCCATTGGTTTGCATGGCTTCAGTAACAATAAAGGAAGACAAAATTTCTCCAATACTTACGATCCGCGCCAGTGATTTATCCGACAAATCATTGAGCATATACACACCTTTTAAGGTATCTGATAACTGCCTGATCTGTCCCGACAGGAAGTCCTTGGAACCGTTTTTCTTGCTGCCAAACAGAGAAGAGATCGCTTCTGTGTGTCTGCATTCTATTTCATTTATCATCTTGATATAGGCTTCATCGCCCTGAAGCGCCAGCTCAGAGGCTTTGATCAACATATTGGTTATACCGCCCAGGGCAGAAACAACCACAATTGAATTGCCTTGTTTACCGGCTATAATTTGAATAACTTTCTGAATATTTTGAGCAGTGCCTACCGAGGTCCCGCCGAACTTTGCTACGATCATGGTTTAAAAAATAAAAATTTAGGTAAAATGTAATAAAACGAAAATGTGTGCTGAATAAATAGAACCTTACCCCAAAGGGGTGGTGATAGTTGTAGTTGTGGCATTTCCACAAATGTTATAAAAGAATGCAGAGTTTGTTGCTGATAAATTCATAAGGCAAATATAAAAGGACTTTTTAATAACTGCAATTATTTTTTAAATTATCTGAAATAAATAAAATAAACATTAATCTGAATGGAGAATCATATTCCTTTTCATCCTGAAACCTGCATTTTATATAAATGGCCATAGACCAAAATGGGTGTCTCATTATTTTATTAACAAAAAATACAAATCCTGTCTAATTTTTTGATCAGAATTTTATAGATTTACTCTGTTAATGAAAAATCAATTATTAATCTGTTTACTTATCGGGTAAACACTAAACCTAAAATCTTATGTCACAACCTGTTTCGAAATTTGCTCGCTCAATTAAAAATTGGTGGGTTTTTTTAATTGTCGGTATTGTTTTTATCATTGGTTCAATTCAAATGTTCCGTAATCCTGCTGAGAGTTTTGTCGGACTCGCATCCTTCTTCAGCGTTCTGATCTTGATCTCGGGTGTTTTAACTATCTTCTATGCATTTGCGAATAAGGAGGATATTGAGAATTGGGGATTATTTCTTGCCGGTGGAGTTTTGGATATACTTGTTGGTTTTATTTTGCTCAAGTATCCCGGAGTGACCATGGTATTGTTTTCTGTATTTGTTGGTTTCTGGCTGATGTTCCGCGGAATTTTTATGGTAAGTGGTGCATTCAAAATGAAAAAAGACGGTATTGACAACTGGGGCTGGGTACTGTTATTTGGTATACTTACCGCTATTTTTGCATTTTTTGCAATTATCAATCCTTTGGTAGGTGCCAGCTACCTGGTATTTACTTTGGCTTTTGCTTTTTTGTTATTGGGTATTGGAAATATTTTTCTTTCTCTGCAGCTTAAGAAAGTTAAAGGGCGTGCTGCTGATATAAAAGAGGAAGTAAAAACCAAAGTTAACAAGTTTAGAAAATAATAAAAAGTCAATTTTAATAGCTAAAATAGGAACCGTTTCATAAGTTGAAGCGGTTTTTTTTATGGTACACTAAATGAAACTCTTTAAAATAGGAACCTATTCATTCTTACTTTCATAATACCCTTGGCACTTGGATATGCCTATAAAGCCATATAAAGAATAGACCCGTTTAATACGTTATTGGTCTTAGGTAAATTAAGTCGGGGCTGATATGTACTTTTTTTAATTCAAATCTCACTAAAAACAATCTGATTGGCATCTTTTTATCATTTTGAGGAGTGAGATGTCACATAAAAAAACCGCCTCATTTTGCGAGACGGTTTCTTCATTTAAATATTAACCTGATTATTTATCCTGGAAGATATCAACCCTCCTGTTCGCCTGTCTTCCTTCATTTGTGGCGTTATCACCAATTGGATTAGAAGAACCGTAGCCAACGGCTCTCATATTGCCAGCAGAAATACCATTATCAACTAAATATTTCATCACCGCATCCGCACGGGCCTGAGATAATTTATCATTTACTGCCTTACTTCCAGTGCTGTCTGTATGGCCTTCAATCCTAAATTTCAAATTAGGATATCCAGACATAATTTTATTCAATCCCTCTAATCTTACCATAGTTTCTGTAGTAAAAGTAGATTTACCGGTATTAAAGTAGATTGCTCTGGCTAAATCAGTAATTTGTTTTTGTGCCTCGACAGAAAGACCCGGGCAACCTTTGTTATCGGCATTACCGGCAACAGTAGGGCACTGATCCTCTGCATCAACTATACCATCCCCATCAGCATCTTTAACTGGGCATCCATTCAATGCAGCTGTTCCAAACTCTTTAGGGCACTGATCATCTCTATCTATAATTCCATCCCCATCAGTATCAGGGCAACCAGCTAATGCAACAGTTCCGGCAACATCCGGGCAGGCATCATTTTTGTCTAAAACACCATCACCATCCCTGTCTGGATCAACAACTGCGGCTGCAGCCACAACCGGAGCTGCAACGACAGCTTCATTCATTTTAGACCTAAATCCAATGGTAAGGCCAACTTGCCAGCCTTGATTATTAATTTCAAAATCTCCATCATTAACATCACCTGCATAAATATCAGTTAATCCCCAAATATACCTTCCGTACAAGCCAATATTCCTTGTAAGCCAAAATTCCAAACCTGCAGTCGCGGCAAAGTCAAAATCTTCGAAATCTTCTTCTAGGTCATCCCCGTCTATTTCTGCCATCAGCAAATAATCGAATTGTGGTCCAGCAAATATTCCCAACCTCCATGTTGGGCTAATTTTAAACAACACGGGAACAGATATGTAATCCAATTGCAATTCTTCCGTTGTCTCAACAGCTTTAGCTTTATAAACAGGAACAAAATTTAAATCAATACCCAATTCTGAACCCATTTGAGAGTACAACAATTCAGGCTGAATGGAAAATATATTCCCAATCCCAATATTGTAGTATATACCACCTGCAAATCCGTATTTGTAATCGGTACTGGAATCCAGGTAATCTTCCATATTCCAGTCGATGGTAGAAATATTTGCTCCGGCTTTTACTCCAAAATAGGAGCGATCAACTTCTTGCGCAATGGATTGCGTTAAGATTGCCGAAAAAATAAATAATGATAAAATAATTTTTTTCATAGGGTTTAGGTTTAAATTAGACTACAAAATAACAATTAAAGGTACTATTTTTTCTAACAAACACA
Organism: Flavobacteriaceae bacterium; assembly: GCA_041303035.1. Classification (GTDB taxonomy): domain Bacteria; phylum Bacteroidota; class Bacteroidia; order Flavobacteriales; family Flavobacteriaceae; genus Namhaeicola. The sequence goes on along the minus strand of JBFYPZ010000059.1, from coordinate 108 downwards.
AAGCTGACTTTCGCATTTTTTTGTTTTTAATGCCCTGAGGACCGCAGAAAATTAATACTGATTGTTAGCTTTAAAATATTTTACAACTGATTTTTAGGACAAGAAAAG
>JBFYPZ010000058.1:0-13362 GCA_041303035.1 Flavobacteriaceae bacterium | reverse complement strand
ACTTTCAATAACGGCGAGGTATTTAAAATCATCCGGTATCCCATTTTTTTTAAGTATGGGCTCAATAACAGGAAAAAATTTATGCGCTCGTTTTATATTCAGCAGGGTATTGGACTGCCAATACACATTGACCAGTAATTCACGGTCTATCCTTTCGCGAACATCAGGTTCGTTCAAGGGTACCTTTTCGCCGGCAAAGGAAAGATTTGCTGGTATTTTAAGGGCTTTGATCTCATAATACAAACCGGTACTTTTTTGTACATTGTCTTTATCTCCTGAGATTTTTGCAGTGATAAAGAAAGTTGCGATGATGAGTATACCAATCAGGCTCAGGTTTCGGGCTGTATTTTTCATATTCAATATTATTTATTTAAACGGACTTTTAAAAGCTGAAAATTTTTGGGCATTTTGATCTTTAAAAGCCAAAACAGGGTTTGTTACAGCCCATTCAATTCCCAATTGTTCATCATTCCAGAGTATGGAATCTTCAGCATCTTTATAATAGTAATCAGAGCATTTATAGTTAACTATGGTATTGTCTTCCAAACTTAAAAAGCCATGGGCGAATCCTGCCGGAATATATAACTGCAGTTTGTTTTTATCACTCAAAACATGGCCAAAATAATTTCCGTAAGTGGGGGAAGATAACCTCAGATCTACAGCCACATCGAATACACTTCCGCTGATTACCCGCACCAGTTTTGCCTGTGCATGCGGGGGCCTTTGAAAATGAAGGCCCCTTAGAACACCTTTTTTAGACATAGACTCGTTGTCCTGAACAAACTTGACTTTTTGCAGGGCTTCAAATTCTCTTTCATTGAAACTCTCCATAAAATAGCCCCTTTCATCATAGTACACCGTGGGTTCCAGTAAAAGTATATCAGCGATCAGTGTTGTTTTTATGGTCATTATTTAACAAAATAGAATTTATAAGGTTGCTAATCGTATTTGCTTTTGTAAGGATCATGGTATGTGTTCCGCCCTCGATACTGATAATATTTTGTAAATATTTCTTCGGGAAAACCTGATCATTTGTGCCATGTATATGCACAAGATTTGAATCAGCCATTGACTGATCCCAATACAGCATATTTTTTGTTGCCCAAAGTAAGTACAATTTATCTTTTACCGACATGTATTTCTGGTACAGATACAGCTTTCTTTTTAACAACTTACCAACACCTGAATATTGTAACTTTTCAAAATTCAGTTTACCAATAACAGGTGATAACTGATAGATTTTCAGGAACTTGACCAGTCTGAGTCTTCTCGGCAATTCGTGCTTTGATTTTATACTTGAAATGATGATCACTTTTTTTACAACTCTGATCTTGGCAATTTCCTGAGCAATTACACCACCAAAAGATATGCCAATCAGGACGAAATGATCTTCCCTGATCTGTTCAGACATGCGGTGGGCATAACTTTGAAGTGATTCCAGACTGTTTTCCGGGATGATCCACTCCAGATAATGTAATTTAAAATAGGCATCAGGCAGGTTCAGATACTCAAAAATGGCACAATCCGTTCCAAGGCCGGGTATAAAGTAAACATTGAGCCTTTCAGCAGTCTGATCCATTTTATATAATTATTACGCAAATTAACCAACCTGGATCTCAGAGAGAAAATCGATCCCAACATATCCATTTTCGTCTATACTGGTAAGGATAACACGATGAGTCGTATTGACTAGTAGAGGGTCATAAGCGGTCTGAACTTTAACATAATTTTCTGTAAATCCATACATCAGACCATGCTTGTTTTCTCCTTCAAGAAGCACAGTCAATTCTTTGCCGATCTGACTTTCATAAAATGCCCTGCGTTTTTTAACCGACAGGCCTCTCAGCATTTTACTGCGCTTGTTTCTGATCTTCATGGGAACCGGATCCGGCAAGTCGATTGCTTCGGTATTGGGTCTTTCCGAATACGTAAAGACATGCAGGTATGAAATGGGCAACTCATTGAGATAATGATAGGTTTCCAGAAAGTGCTCATCGGTTTCTCCCGGAAAGCCCACGATCACATCCACACCGATACAGGCATCAGGCATCATTCTTTTGATCTGCTCAACCCTGTTCGTGTAAATCTCCCTGGCGTACCTTCTTTTCATCAATTTTAGCAGGGTATCACTTCCGCTTTGCAGGGGAATATGGAAATGAGGCACAAATTTTTTTGATGAAGCCACAAAATCAATGGTTTCATTTTTTAAGAGATTCGGTTCGATGGAGGAAATTCTGAATCTGGCGATACCGCTCACTTCGTCAAGGGCTTTGATCAGGTCTAAAAAAGTGTGTTCATGTTTTTTATTTCCAAATTCACCTTTGCCATAATCGCCAATGTTTACACCGGTCAGGACGATTTCCTTAATACCTTTTTCTGCTATTTCACCGGCATTTATCAACACATTTCCCAGTGAATCGCTGCGTGAAATTCCCCGAGCCATGGGAATGGTACAATAAGTGCACTTGTAATCACAGCCATCCTGTACCTTTAAAAATGCACGGGTTCTGTCGCCAATGGAATAGGAACCTTCAAAAATGTTTGCTTCTTGTATCTCGCAGGAATGTACTTCCCCGATAGAATTTTTAGACAGATCATTTAAATAGTCGGTAACCTTAAATTTTTCTGTAGCGCCCAGGACCAGGTCAACTCCATCCACCCTGGCAAGTTCCTCAGGTTTCAATTGTGCATAACAGCCTACTGCAATAATAAATGCATTTTCGTTCTGCAACAGAGCACTTCGAACGATCGTTTTAAATCGTTTATCGGCATTGTCTGTAACTGAACAGGTATTGATAACATAGATATCCGCCTTTTCCTCGAAGTCAACTTTTTCAAAACCCTGTGCCTGAAAATTTCTTGAGATAGTTGAGGTCTCTGCAAAATTCAGTTTACATCCCAGGGTATAAAATGCTACTTTTTTATTATTCACTGTTTCAGATCCTTTGAGGTGGCAAAAATACAAATTTAAAGCTGTAGTAAACCGTGCCTTAGAATAAAAGTAGTTGTATAAATTAAGTTTGGATGTTAAAGTCCGATTCGTGCCATTACAGGGAAATGATCGGAATAGCTTTCTGTAAAATTCTGATGTTCATTTACTTCCAATGATTTATCCACCAAAATAAAATCTATCCGAAGCGGGTATTTTCTCAGATCAAAGGTTTTTCCAAAGCCCGTGCCTGCTTCAATAAAAGTATCGTTCATTTGATTTTTGATCTGATGGTAGGCCCAGGAATAGGCTGTATTGTTAAGATCACCGCAAATGATGGTCTTGCCTTTAAACTGCGCTTTATGCAGCAGAAATTTTTCGACCTGGCCCTGTTGTTTTACAAATGCCTTTGTCAGTCGTTTGATTATTTTTTCTGATTCTTCCTCCATCAGCAATTCCTGATTTTTACCTAACCTCAGGGATTCGAGATGTATATTGTAGATTCGTATGGTATCCTTTTTTCTCAAAATATCCACATAAATGGCATTGTTGGATGAATTTTCAAAATCGACCGACCCTTTTGAGATGATCTTATGCTTAGAATAGATCGCCTGCCCGAAATTGATCTTTTCTCCCTTGAGTACAACAGCTTTATAGGGATAATTAAAATGCACCTTGGCACTGGGACTGTATTCCTGAAGCACCAGAATATCCGGATCATTTTTGTGTATAAAATCCATAATATTTGTGGCTATATTGTCTTTATTGATCCAATTGTACTTATTGAACAAGTGTACATTATAGGTCATCAGGGACAATTCGTCATTGCTTGAAATAACTTTTTTATTGAACTCATAAGGAAATGCCGAAAAGATGATAGATAATAAAATACAAAAGACGGAAAGAAAGACCTGTTTTTTAAATCCGACAAGGATCCAGTACAAAATAAAAACCAGGTGCGCACTCAGCAAGAATGGCACGAGCAGACTGATGATAGAAATAAGTGGAAAAGTCTTTGGGGCGATATAGGGTATGGCAAAAGAAGCAATGAACAAAAGAGCGCATACGTTGTTGAAAAAAAATACGATCTTATTGAAAAGTGACAGATCCTTCATGCACAATTATTTTTTACCCGTATCGAATAAGAACTGCTTTTCTTCACTGCTAAGCGCATCATAACCCGATTTGCCGATCTTATCCAAAATTACATCAATTTTTTTTTGTTCTTCATTTTTAATTTGAGCTACAAACCTGGACGGATTCTCCTTTTTGTGTACAGTTCTGAGGTTTTTGCTTTTTGTTTTTTTTCCATGTACTCCATTTTTTGGTGCTGAGATCCCTTTATTAACAAAGTTCAGGGTGATGAGAAAGCCGGTAAGAGCTCCACCCAGATGGGCCAGGTGTCCGCCTGCATTTCCCATGGGCATCTGAAGCAGATCCAGCATAAGAACAAAGAAAAGTAGGTATTTAAGTTTTACAAAGCCAATAAATTGAAACCGCAGGGCATAATTCGGAATGAGGGTGGTCAAACCGGCCAGAATGCTCATTACTCCTGCAGAAGCTCCAACGAGCAGGGAATTTGTAGATTTGAGTGCCGGAAGAAAATTGTAACTCAACTGAAAAATGAGTCCGCCAAATACGATGCCTGCAAAGTAATAATACAAAAATTGTTTTTCAGTAAAATAATCTAAAAATAAGGTTCCGAAATAATACAGCATCACCAGGTTGAAGAGAATGTGCAAAAACCCATCATGTAAAAACCCATAAGTAATGAGGGTCCAGGGTTTGTGCAACAAACTGCTAAAATCAGGGCCCAGGGCGAACCAATCAAATATAAAATTGGATGGCTTGTTCAGAAAAAAGGAAGACGTATTAAATACCAGGGAAATTAAAAAAATGGCAAGTGTAATATATATAATCCGGTATACCACATTGGCATTTAAAAACTGCTGCTGAATATTTTTGATTTGTAAACCCACAGACTAAAATTGATTAAACATATAAACTAATTCCAGCGGTTAAACTGGTGTTTTTTCCAGTATTGCATGATGATAAAACCGATAACAGCACCACCCACATGGGCAAAATGAGCAATTCCTCCACCAAATAGGGAAAATCCCGTGACACCTGAAAACAGGTCTATGGCGATCAGAACCGGGATGAAGTACTTTGCCGCAATGGGCACCGGGAAAAAGATCAGGGCCAGTTTGGCGTTAGGGTATGACATTCCAAAGGCAACGAGTACCCCATATATTGCCCCGGAGGCTCCCACAGCAGGAGTATGGTAGATCTGGAAAAATTCTGATATTTTTTTTTCGGGTATGGCTGTTAGGATCTCTGAGTTATACTGCCCGGTATTTAAAATTTGCTGAATACTTTCAGCATTCATGCCAAGTTGAATGAGATCCTGATATGTGTTGTTAAACTGGTAGTAATTAACTGCAGTATAGATCAGCCCGGCACCAATCCCAGCCGAGAAATAGAAGAAAAGGAATTTGTTCCTGCCCCACATTTGTTCAAGCGGTGTCCCAAAAGCCCAGAGGGCATACATATTAAAAAGTATATGTGCAAATCCGCCGTGCATAAACATATGGCTGACAAGTTGCCAGATCCCGAAGTGTTCATTTTTCGGAAAATAGAGCGCGAGCCATTCCTGCAAATTCAGGCCCATCAGAGGGCCTGCCGCAAAAAGGATTACATTTATTATAATTATATGCTTTACAGCTTCGGTTATTCTTCCCATGGATTTTAATTAAGAATCGAATTTTTCCTGAATAAAATCCGATGTAATTGTGATAAATATTTTTTTACCGCTTGGCGAATAGTTTGGTTCCTTGCACAAAAATAATTTATTTAGGACTTCTTCCTGTTCTTTATTTGAAAGTTTTACACCATTTTTTATTGCCATGGATCTGGCCATACTTTTTGCAACGGTATCTATCTGGCTGTAATTGTCGTTTGGTTTGTTGCTTTGCAAATTGTCTATCAGGGTTTCGAAGAGTTCATTGATTCTCTCAAAAGGTATGTTATTGGGCATGGATAAGATAAAGAGCTGGTTGTTGTCTTTTATTTCGAAATGAAAACCGATACTTTCAAGGTCTGATTGTATCTCACGAACAAAAGGAACTTCATTTTCCAGGAGGTGGATCACTTTCGGAAACAGTAGTTTCTGACTTCCGATACCTTCTAAAGTAATCTTGGTCAGATATTCTTCATACAGGATCCGCTGGTGGGCTGCATTTTGGTCGATGATGACCAAACCCGACTTTATTGCCCCAAGTATGTACTTATTATGTAACTGATAAGTGCTGAAATGAACGGGTTCTTTGTCATCAAACAATTTTGAGGCTACGGTTTCAAATTCAAAATCGATATTTCTGATCGCAGCACTTTCCTTTTCATTCTTTGATTCTACATACAGTGATTCCCAGTTCCCACTATCTTTTTTTTGAAATTTCGCTGGTGGAAATGTGCTGTTGCTGAAGGGATTGAAATCCGGGTCAACTGTAATTGCCGGACTGGTAATTTCCTTATGTCTGTACTGATAGGGAACGTCCAGGTTAGGATCCCTGTTAAAATCGAGTAAAGGAGCAGCATTGTACTGTCCCAGACTGTGTTTTACCGCAGCCCTTAAAATGGCGTACAGATCCTTTTCATTGTCAAATTTTACCTCCGTTTTTGTTGGGTGGATATTGACATCTATACTTTTAGGCGGAACCTGAAGGTAAAGAAAATAGGAGGGATGGTAATTTGAAGGAATCAGATTTTCATAAGCGGCATGTACAGCATGATCCAGGTATTGATTTTTGATGTACCTGTCATTTACGAAAATGAATTGCTCCCCTCTGTTTCTTTTGGCAAAATTGGGCTTGGTAACAAAGCCGCTTATTTTTAAAATTTCTGTATTTTCCTGAATGGGGACCAGTTTTTCGTCAATGCCTTTACCGAAAAGGTGTACAAGACGCTGTTTGAGGTTTGCCGATTTCAGGTTGTAAATTTCGTTGTCATTGTGGATCAGTACGAATGCAATCTTTGGGTAGGTAAGGGCAATTCTTTGAAACGCATCGATAATATGGCGGGTTTCAATGGCATTCGACTTTAAAAAATTTCGGCGTGCCGGGATATTGTAAAACAGGTTCTTAACTTCTATGTTTGACCCGGTTGCTGTATGAACCGGCTCCTGCGAGATCACCCTGCCTCCCTGAATGAGCAGTTGCGTTCCCAATTCCTGATCTCCTTGTTTTGTCTTTATACCTACATGTGAAATGGCGGCAATCGAGGCCAGGGCTTCCCCGCGAAATCCATTGGTATGTAAATTAAAAAGATCTTCGGCAATCCTGATCTTCGAAGTCGCATGCCGTTCAAAAGCCAGTCTGCAGTCTGTGGAACTCATACCAAGGCCATTGTCTATTACCTGTATCATTGACCGTCCGGCTTCTTTTAAAATGAGTGTGATTGAACTTGCCTGAGCGTCAACGGAGTTTTCCAGCAATTCCTTTACCACGGAAGCAGGCCTTTGTACAACCTCACCTGCAGCAATTTGATTTGCCACATTGTCAGGAAGAAGCTGAATAATATCCAAAATTAAAAAAGTTTATATATTTCAAGAAAATAAGCGAAAATAGCGACCAGTATGGCGATAATAATGGCCAGCCGGATAGCCGATTTTCTGTCGGCGTCACTTTTTTTATGCCTGGCCCAGTCTTTTCGAAGGGTGTCTTTGCTAATGGTAAGTTTTGGTGTAAGTTCGCCGGATTCCTGTTCTTCGGCATTCTTTTTCATTTGCTCAAGACGTTCCTTTCTCGGATCATAATACCGGGGTTTATAATCATAAACATAATGAGAGTTGGTTTTAAAGAAACTTCCGAGCATGACACAAAATTACAGCAAATACAAATATACATATTGGCAGGAGTTAATCCAATAAAGTTTTGTTAAAAAAAGTAATTGTACTGATTATTAATACTTTATCAACAAGAAAAAGTTCTTGATCAGAGTGATAAATTTTTGATGGCGGCCATTTTGATTGCAGCTACTGCACATTCAACACCCTTATTTCCGTGCTTTCCTCCTGAACGGTCAATGGATTGTTGTTTGTTTTTGTCTGTCAGCACACAAAACAGGGTGGGTGTCTCATACTGCAGGTTGAGATCTTTTATCCCTTGTGTAACTCCTTCACAAACAAAATCGAAATGCCTTGTCTCTCCCTGGATAACGTTTCCAATGGCAATCAGGGCATCAAACTTTTTGGTTTCCAGTAATTTTTTACAACCGAAGATCAATTCAAAACTTCCCGGTACCCTGAGAATTTTTATATGATCTTCTATCGCCCCGTGCCGGAGTAATGTATTCAGGGCTCCGGTTAAAAGATTTTCTGTTATATCCAAATTCCAATCAGAAACAACAATCCCAAACCGAAAATCTTTCGGGTTTGGGATCGTATTTGGATCGTATGAAGATAAATTTTCTGTAGCCATGAAAAATTACTTCGCGACTGCCAACTTTGCCCTGTGAATAAAGACATCGATCTGTTTCGCTTCCTCAGAAAGCGGATATTCCTTTTTTATTTTCTCGAACAAGGCCACAGCCTTATCATAATTCTTCATATCCATAGCCGTTTGTCCTGCTTTAAAAAGGTATAAAGGACTGGTAAATTCATTATCCCTCAGATTGGCGGCATCTTCATAATACTTTAGTGCATCCTCAGGCTGGTTTATTTCGGTAAATGCATCACCGATATTTCCTTTTGCCAGGGTGCCTAATATTTCATCATCTGATTCAAAATCATTCAAATATTTAATCGCATTTTCATAGTCGCTCTTTTTCATAAATGCGATACCACTCATATATTTTGCCAGATTACCTGCTTTGGTATTTCCGTAGTTATCAACTATATCCACCAGGCCGAATTTGCCATCCCCTCCGTTCAGAGCTATAGTGAACAAGGAGTCTGCACTGGCTTCATTCATAAGTGCCTGCTCAAAACTTTTCTTTGGAAAGGCCAGTTCATCAGCGGCTTCCTTCTCTTTGGGCTCGAGAACAAATTTATTATAGGCTATGTAACCAATAATAGCCAAAGCAATCGCGAGCAAACCGATCAAAAGGGGACGCTGGTTCTTTTCTACCCAATGCTCTGATTTGGATGCGGTTTCATCCAAGGTGTTAAAAACTTCAGCCGTTGTGCTGTGTTCTTCAATATTTGTGATGTTGTTTTTTTTATTTGTACTTGCCTTTTTCTTATATGTAGCCATCGTCTATAAAATTTTGGCGCAAAAATATAATATTATTTTATATCTTAGGCTGTTTTTGGATTAATTTTTGTTTTTTTGTAAACAATTTCAGGAAAAGAAATATTTCATAACTAATTGAATAATAGCTATTTAAATTTTTTTAGATTTTAATTTAACCGTTTGAAATCAGCATCTGCTCAATTTATCTAATTTCGGTAATTAATCACGGTATTTACAGATATAATTCATGCATTTAAAAACATTGTCTTTGGTGAATTTTAAGAATTTTGACGCCCGGTTTCTGGAGTTCGATTCTAAATTAAACTGTATCGTTGGAGACAATGGCACGGGAAAGACAAATATTATCGATGCCATTTATCATTTGTCCTACACGAAGAGTTATTTTAATGCTGTGGCTACCCAGAATATTCAGCACGAGAAGGATTTTTTTATGATGGAAGGTAATTTTGAGAGAAAGAATAGATCCGTGATCGTGAATTGCAGTCTGAAACGCGGACAAAAGAAAGTACTAAAAAGGGACGGCAAAGAATACGAAAAGTTATCTGATCATTACGGTTTTTTGCCTGTAGTCATTATTTCACCTGCAGATACAGACCTGATCAGAGAAGGCAGTGAGTACAGGAGAAAATTTATCGATGGTGTCATTGCCATGGATGACCGGGACTTCCTGCAGGATGTGATCAATTACAATCAAGTGCTCAGTCAAAGAAATGCCTTATTAAAGTATTTCGCTGCAAACAGGACTTTTGATCAGAACAATTTGGAGATCTACAATGATTTGCTGACCCAACTGGGGAAAAAAATTTTTGAAAAAAGGAAAAGATTCGTTCAGAAATTCAGTCTGGTCTTCGAAGACAGGTATAAACAAATACTGGGTTCAGAATCAGGTTGGGCTCAGGAAAAGATTTCTTTGAAATTCAGATCCCAACTGGAAAACCATGAGATGACCGATCTGTTCAAAAAAAGTCTGGACAGAGATAAATTGTTGCAGTTCACGACCTGTGGTATACACCGGGATGACCTTGTATTCGAAATGAATGGTTTTCCGATCAAAAAGTTTGGTTCTCAGGGCCAGCAGAAATCTTTTTTGATCGCTTTAAAACTGGCACAGTTCGATTTTATTAAACAACTTACTGACTTAAATCCCATTCTGCTGCTCGATGATATTTTTGATAAACTGGATGACCATAGGGTAAGCCGACTGATCGAGCTGGTGAATGAACACAATTTCGGCCAGATCTTTATTACGGATACACATAAGGAAAGAACAGAGTCTTTTGTGAAAACAGTGAATGAACAATACAAAGTGTTTAGATTGTAAAAACCGGGCAGGAACATGAAAAGAGATAACAGTATATTGCGCATTGATGTAATACTTGAAGAAGTTCTTGCCAAGGGCTCCTTGCAAAAAGGAATTGATGAAGTTGCCGTAAAACAGGTGTGGCAGGATGTTATGGGTAAGGGTATTGCGAGCTATACGGATGATGTGTCTTTAAAGGGGCATACTCTAATCGTAAAGCTCTCATCATCAACGCTTAAGGAAGAGCTTAGTTACGGTAAGGATAAAATAATAGGCATGATCAATGAGGTTCTGGGAAAAGACCTGATCAAGAGCATAAAGTTGATCTAGAGAGGCTGGCTTTCAAGCAGAATTTTCCTCGCTGTATATGAGCATATTGTTATAGAAAACTATGGAAATTAAAACAGGTTTATTGGTGTTACTGGGTCTGTTACTTTCCTTGATTTCAGCCTGGGCGATCTATTTGTACAAGTCACCTGTAAAAAATTACTACAGATATTTACTGGCATTTTTAAGGGCAGTTTCACTTTTTGGCCTCTTTCTTTTGTTGATCAATCCAGGTATATCGATAAAGACTTATGAGAACCATAAGCCCAAGGCCGTCATCCTTTTTGACAATTCTGCTTCTATGTTACAGGAAGGTAAAAAAGAAGATTTGATGACAATTCGTTCAAAGCTTTTGGGCAATCAGGAATTTAACCAAAAATATGAACTGCGGCTTTTTTCTTTTGGTGAAGGCATCAGTAATAAGGATTCTCTTTTGTTCAACAAAAAATTCACAAATATTTCTGAGCCTCTTCTGAAACTAAATAAAACCTTTGAAAAAGATGCCGGTTTTTTTGTTCTGTTAACCGATGGAAATCAGAATCAAGGTACTAGTTTCGAGCATCTACGTTCTTCAAAACAAATATTTCCTGTTGTACTGGGCGATACTGTGAAAAAAAAAGACCTCAGTATTACCAGGGTGAACAGCAATAAATACAGCTATGTAGATCATTCTTTTCCGGTCGAGGTTTTTATAAATTATCACGGATCGGGCCTGGTCAGTACGGATATAGAGATCTGGGAAAAGAGCAGGTTATTGCAGCGCGAAAGGCTGACCCTTGATGAAGATAATGCATTTAAAAAGCTTGAATTCCAGCTAAAAGCCGAAACAACAGGAAATCACTTTTATACAGTAAAATTAGGGTCCTTTGAAGGCGAAGAAAACAGGATCAATAACAATTTCAATTTTTCTGTCCAGGTGCTTGATGATAAGGCCGGTATTTTGCTTCTCTATGATCAGCCGCACCCCGATATAGGATTCTGGCAACGAATGGCCATACAGGATAAGCTCAGAGATATTGAGGTCACACATATATCCGATTTTAACAATGAAATTGCGGATTATTCATTTGTTATAATCATGCACCCAAACCCCAAATTCGAAAGGATCATGCGTTTGCTTCTGGATAAACCGTTGAATTATCTCATTCAGGCAGGCGGATCAACCGATTGGACTTTTTTAAACAGTATACAGCCCTATTTGGAGAGCAGGAATGCAGAATACACCCCACAAGCCCTTATAAGCGAAGATGAGGATTTTACCTATTTTAATACGAGTCCGCTGAATTTTGATAAACTTCCGCCCTTATCGAATATTAAAGATGGAATTAAATTAAAACAGAAGCACCAGAGTCTATGGGAGACAAACAATGCAGATGAACAACCAGTATTCTTGTTTTTTGAGAATGACAAAGGCAGAAATGTCTTTCTTTTAGCTGAAAATATATTCAGGTGGCAATTATTCGATCAGCATCTGCATGGTTCCGATCTGCAGATTAAAAATTATTTTAACTCCATACTTCAGTTCTTAAGCAGTGAAAAGAATCGAAACCAACTGGAAATAAACTATAGACCCATGTATTACGCCAATGAGGATGTTATTATTTCCGCAGTATTGAACGATGCCAATTATCGATTTGACCCGGATCAAACACCATTTCTAACACTTATGAAAGACGGAAAAACTGTTGGTAGCAGATTACCTATGGTGCTTAAAAACAATTCTTACGAAATAGCCTTATCGGATGTGCAGCCTTCTGCTTATGATTTCCTTATAGATGTCGAAAAAATGGATGTGCAGGGACAGGGTAGTTTTCAGGTTCTGGATTTTACCCTGGAAGATCAGGACCTGTCCGCCAATACTGCCGGACTGCGACAACTGGCTTACAACGCAAAAGGAAAAGAATATTTCGCTGCAAATATAGATCAGCTCATTAATGACTTAGTTGAAGATCAGGCATATAAAACAATACAGAAAGAAATAATAAGTAAAAAAACATTGATTGATTTAAAATGGTTGTTTTTTATAATTGTTGTATCTTTGTCTGCGGAATGGTTTTTGAGAAAATCCAAAGGACTTTTGTAAATAATCATTTTTGTTGTTTAATTTAACTTTATTATTCCCCCACGCTATGCAGCATTCAGGTATTGATTTTCCAAAAAGTATTATACCATTTGTAGTAATTGGGGTTATCGCCCTGATCTTTCTTTCAAAATCTACTGTTACTATAGAAGCCGGTGAAGCCGGAGTTCTTTGGAAAAGATTTTCCGGTGGGGTTGTGACGAATGAAGTACCGCTTGGTGAAGGTTTTCACATTGTAGCCCCATGGAATGAAGTGATCAAATATGAGGTAAGACAACAGGAGCTCACTGAAAAAATGAAGATACTTTCTTCAAATGGTCTTGATATTCAGCTGGAAGCTACAGCCTGGTACCAGCCCGAAGTGGAAAAATTGGGACTTTTGCATCAAACCAAAGGAGAGAATTATCTGGAGCGGGTAATCAAACCTGCTATGCGATCTGCAACAAGAAGTGTGGTCGGAAGGTATACACCTGAA
>JBFYPZ010000057.1:0-13538 GCA_041303035.1 Flavobacteriaceae bacterium | reverse complement strand
TCAAACAGATAAAATAAAGAAGTATTCATTTTTTTCAAAACTATCATTATCCACTATAAAAGTTTATTTTTGTAGGCAAAAGAAAAAAGCATATGATTACTGAACCCAAACTTTCCCGTTTTAATCAGTACGTTTTATCGAAATTTCAAATATACAACAGCATTTTCATCACCCTGCCATTCGATAATATTGGCGATACCGGTGTATTACTTCCGCTGTTTAAACAGGTTTGTGAAGCGGGCCTGGCCAAAGGCAAAGATCCAAAACAGATACTCAGTTATTTTTTTGAAAAGTACGACGACAACCCGACTGAAGAAGAGCGGATCAACCTGATGTTCCGGTTCATTCAATACATAGAAAGGCAGGTAGTTTTGTTCGATGCAGTTGAAGATGCAGCCTTTCCTGTAGTCAACAACATGGATGGAATCGGAACCCTCCGGAGTACTAAAGAGATCGCCTTTGAACGCAACAAGAAAGAAGCCCTGCAGCAGTACCTGGAGGATTTTAAGGTCAGGGTTGTTTTAACCGCCCACCCTACCCAGTTCTACCCCGGATCCGTGCTAGGCATTATAACCGATCTCACATCTGCAATTGAAAAAAATGATCTTACCGGTATTAAAAAACTCCTGGCCCAGCTGGGTAAAACTCCATTCTTAAAAGACGATAAACCTACTCCACTCGATGAGGCGATCAGTTTGACCTGGTTTCTGGAAAATGTTTTTTATTATTCGGTAAGCAATATTTATCAGTACATAAAAAACAACATATACGAAAACAAGGAAATTGATAATGAGATCATCAGCATCGGTTTCTGGCCCGGCGGCGACCGTGATGGAAACCCTTACGTAACCACCGAGATCACCCTACAGGTAGCTAACCGTTTGAGGAATGCGGCTTTAAGAAATTATTACCGAGACATCCGACGCCTGAAGAGAAGACTCACATTTAAAAATGTGGAACCCATCGTCATCGAAATTGAAATTAAACTGTACCAAAGTTTTACAAACCCTTACCAGGAACCGCTCATTTCTCTGGAGGAGTTGTCAAATAAATTGGCCGGCATCCGCAAGCTGATCATCGAAAAACATCAGTCACTGTATTTACCTGAATTGGATGACCTGATCTATAAAGTCAGGTTGTTCGGCTACCATTTTGCTGCACTGGATATCAGACAGGACAGCAGAATTCACAACCAGATCCTGCACAGTATCGCTGAAGCCAGACCGGGTTTATTACCCGAAAATTACTTCAAACTGAGCTCCCCGGAGCGCATACAGGTTTTGGAAAAAGTATCCGGAGACCTCGAACCCAACAGTTTTGCGGATGAACTGACCAAAAACACGCTGGGTTCTGTAAAGGCTATCAGACAAATTCAGGAAATGAATGGAGAAAAAGGATCAAACAGATATATTATCAGCAATAACCAGAGCGCACTCAATGTATATGAGGTCTTTGCGCTGTTCCGTTTAACAGGATACGGACAGGAACTCCCGATCGATATCGTACCTCTGTTTGAGACGATCAATGATCTGACGAATGCCGAAACCGTAATGACGGAACTCTACAACAGTCCGGGCTATAAAAAGCATTTAAAGCTCAGAGGAAATAAACAGGTGGTCATGCTCGGTTTCTCTGACGGAACAAAGGATGGTGGTTATTTAAAAGCGAACTGGGCAATCTATCTGGCCAAGGAAAGACTAACAGAAATATCGCGTAAAAACAATATCAAGATCATCTTTTTTGATGGCCGGGGTGGCCCGCCTGCAAGAGGTGGTGGAAAAACCCATCAATTTTATGCGTCTCTGGGACCCGATATTGAAAGTGAGGAAATTCAACTCACCGTTCAGGGGCAAACGATCTCTTCGAATTTCGGCACAATCGATTCTTCACAATACAATCTGGAACAACTGATCAGTTCCGGAATTTCTAACCAAATTCTGGAAGGCTCTAAGAACAGGCTGAATCCTGAAGAAAAGATCCTGCTCAATGACCTTGCCGATCTGAGCTACCGTGCTTATGAAGATTTTAAAAACAACCCTAAATTTTTACCCTATCTTGAAAATGTGAGTACCCTGAACTACTACTCAAAAACCAATATAGGCAGCAGACCTTCCAAAAGAGGAAAATCCAGTGAACTTGTTTTCACCGATCTCCGCGCCATCCCTTTCGTCGGCTCCTGGAGCCAGTTAAAGCAAAATGTACCGGGGTTTTACGGTGTTGGGACAGCCCTTAAAAAATACGAAGATAACGGCCGCTTTGATGAATTGATCGCCCTGTACAACAATTCCAAATTCTTCAGAAGCCTAATCGAAAACAGTATGATGGCGATGAAAAAATCGAATTTCGATCTGACCAGATACATGAAGGATGATCCGGATTACGGTGATTTCTGGCAACTGATCTACGACGAATTTATGACCGCAAAAAGGCTGACCCTAAAACTGGCCAATCACCGGGAACTTATGGAAAACTATCCCGAAGGAAAAGCTTCCGTTGAGATCAGAGAGTCCATTGTACTGCCCTTGCTGACCATTCAGCAAAACGCTTTGATGCGTTTGAATGAACTCAGAGGAGAGCAGAACAAAAACGAAAAACTCATTGAAGTATATGAAACGATCGTGACCCGGTCTTTATTCGGAAACATCAACGCGAGCCGGAATTCTGCATAACAGGGCCTGTGTATGCTGCTTGCGAGCACATTTTTCAGTATCTGTTAATCAATTACTTACACAATAAAAAAGGTGTCTTTTACGTTATTTATGTAAAAGCATTTGTATGTTGTTTTTGAGAACCGTCTTTTTTTTGATCTGCCTGTTGTCTCTTTTTTCATGTTCGGTAAACGAAGACCTGAAAGAGATATCGGGAAGCTATGAGTTTAATCAGCCGGGGAAATTCGCTTTTGTGATCAATGCCAACAACATCAAAGCCAATATCATACTGAGCGGAGCCAACGGCGGTGAAACTATTTTACACGAGAATGTGGTTCTGGAACCCTCAGTTGAATACACTGCCATAGTGGGCGACGGACAAAACTTCCAAACAGAAATTCGCAACAACCTGGTTCAGGAATTTATTGCCTATAACGGTGAGAATACCGATAATCCTGAAATGGGTTCCATTCGCATTGAATGGAAGGGGGTCGACTGATCAAAAACTTGCCCTGACCTGCACGGTGCCTGTATGAATGGTATTTGAAGTCTCAGATTTTCTTCCGGTATAATTAAAGTTCAAATCGAGGTAAGTAAGAAATCTTTTTTGCATACTCAAATTCCAGGTGAGGTTCTTCCCCGGCTGAAAACCTTCCAGCATCTGATAGCCAACAACCGAGTTCACACTTCCTTCAAAGGAGTTCAGAATATAGCCGAAATTTCCCAAAACAGTAATTTTATTCTCATTTGAATATTGACCACCCAAACTCAGTTTGTGCATATCAAGTGTTTCAAAGGCTGATATGGTATTTTCTTTATCTTTAAATGTATATGAACTGTCGAACCTGAGATTTCTATCCAAAAAAAAGGAAATTTTCGGACTGAGTTCATAAGTTTCCAACTCATAATTCCGGTTGCTAAAAACAGATGATTCAGATTCGGTATTGCTCAGTGCCGTGTTCAGATCAAAAAGCCAGAAGCTGTTGATGCGATGAGAAAAAGTCAGTTCGTGGCTGCGTATGGACACATCCTGGTTGTCAACGGCAAAAAAAGTTTTTTTGCGGTTTTTAGAAAAGAGGTATCCGGTACTGAATTTCTGGAGTCCGCGGTTAAAAAATAAGCTGTTCCTGATCTGCTGATCCAGGGAGAGAAGTTCGCCTTCATCATATGCCATGGGATTCAAGTTTATGGAACCCTTATCTCTCTTTTCATTGGCCTGGACTAAAAAATAGGCCTGATCACTGAAATGGGAAAGTATTTTTTTCAGGCCTGTGCGGTTCCTCCAGGCAGTGGCCTGTAAATTTATGGCCTGGCTAAACCGGTTCTCATGCGATTTGATATAAACTACCGTCGGCAGAAGAATTTTGACGTAAATTGCCTCATCGGGAAAGGCGGCTACAACAAATTCATCGAGTTCCTGAATACCGTTGTTATTAAAATCGATCCAGGAATAAAATCCTTTTCCGGGCTCTACCTCTGCATATGAAAAATCCTGTTGTGGCAATACACCCGACCTGGTCTGGTAGTTCATATTGAAATTCACCATATTCTTAATAAGAGCCTGATTGTAAGTAAACCGGCCATTGATGCTTTCTTCATCATCAGCAAATACATTGTTCACCTTTCTGTAGTTCGCATTCAACAGGAAGGTGCCGTCCTTAAATGGTTCCATTTTAAATCTGGCATAATAGGTATTCGCCTGGTTGAAATTTGTCAGATCATTGTACCTTACGCTGTCCGTTTTTTGATACCGGTAACCTATTTCCGCAAAGGTCTTTGTACTGTCGCCTAACCCTGTAAAACCATCTATATCAAACAGTTGATGGCTTAATAAGTTCAGGTTCCCGCTCACCTTATCCTCGATCTCATTGCGTTCAAAAGCAGTCCTCGCCCCTACCCAGCCTTTGCCTGCGTTTTGTTTCAGCGCAAGAAAGGATCTTAAAAAATTGGTTTCGTCGACCCTGGTATCAGAATTCAGCAGGTTTGCATCCAGATCAACCCGGGTATTTTTCCTCAGATAAGTTCCGGACAAAGTATTTCGGGTACCCTGGTAAGCCTCATTGAAACGGAGATTTTCAAAGCGGTACAGCAACCGGGATTCCTTCTTGTCAGAGAAAGCCAGTCCGGCTCCTGCAAACTGCTGATCCTGTTGTAAAAACAAGAGGGGGTCAATGAGGTTCCAGTCCCTGAGAAATTCAATATTTCTGTACCTTTCAATGGTTCTGAAATTATCAGCGATGTATTCGAAATTTACATTCCCCCTGAGATCCCAAACTTTATCCACCAATAAGTGCTCATATAGAATTTTAGATGCAAAGCCATTGTTATTGTCATCATCCAGATCTGAAAATAAATTCTGGTCGAATACGCTCAGGGCAAGTTCGGCATTGAGTTCGATTCTATCATTGGGTTGGTAATCCGCTGATATGTCTGCAATCTGATACGATTCCGGGGCAATTAACTGAATCAGGGGCGCATAAGATCCCTGCTTTTTGCCATCAAGTGGAGGAACATACGCAAAAACCCTGCCGGCAGCCAGGGTGGTTACAATTTCGTAGTCACCCTTATTTTTCCCTACAAGTGAAAACCTGATTTCGTAAAGTTCCTGGGCAGGATCATTGCTGTATTCGTATACCGCTGCTCCGTTCACCAGATTTTTTTTGTACAGTATTTTATTGCTTTCATATTCTGCAGGTACTTCTGAGGGACTGATCATCTTCAGTTTGTTATCGCCTGCTTCCGATAAAATATTTTGCTGAAGTTCGGTCAGATCCTGTTCCACAGGCCTACTTTTAGAATCTGTTTCGTTGTAGTAACTGACTGAAATATCCAGTTTTTCATTGGAAACATTAACGCCGTCATAGGTAATAAACCGGGTATAACTGTTCTCTGCAATTTGATAGTCTATGGTAAAGCGCATATTGGCATTAACCGGAAACAAGGGTGTGAATAGTATTTCACCGTTCGTGTAATCGATCATATAATCATTGTTATCACCTCTTTTCAAGGGCACACCATTGGCATAAACGGTCTCACTGCCCGACAAAATGTAAAAAACCTGTTCACTGTTTTCGCCCGTAATTTTGTAAGGACCCTGATTTCCTTCCGTTCCATTGAATTTGTAGGTACTGAAACTACCCCTTACCACACCTCCGGAGATAAAAAAGTCCGTCTCGCCAAAACCGGGCTCAAGTTTTGCTCCCATATAAAGGCCGGTAATTTTTTTGCTGAACTTCATAAAATAATTTCGGCTGTTTGTCAAATTGATATCGCCACCCTGCAAGGTCCAGTCTTTGCTGAATATCTCGAGATAGATCCTGTCAAAATCCTGAATTCGCTGTGAGTAACCTCCCTCGCTTAAAGGAATGTTATTGTCTGTAATAGAGGCTCTGATAGACACATTTTTTGAAAGTTCCCCATCCAGCTGAAGGTTGAAATTCGAATTTACAACAGCATCCTGGTTATTTCCTACCGTAATACTCCTGGACAAGCTGCCTGAAGAATTGATACCCCCGAACAACTCATTTACCTGTCCCTTGCTCTTTTCGGGGTAGTACAGGCTCATCATATCAACAGTCTTATCACTGATGATACGCGGGTCAAGAGCGGAATATTTCTTTGTGATGAAATCGGGTAGCAAAGTGTATTGCACCCGGATTTCCTTGGGAAATTTATCAAGACTGGCTTTGATATGCAACTGTGCTCTGCTAAAGTCAACCGAATAAAGTGAAGGCCCGATCTCTATATTTTGGTTATTAAAAATTTTAAAGTCATAGGGACTCAGGCTCAGGCTGTCTATTTGAAGTATGCTGTCAGTAACAACCAAATCCTTTATGATGCGCTTACCGGGATTGTCCTGTGCCAGCACTGCAATACTGCTGATCAGGAAAACCATAAGAAACCGGAATTTCATCATAATAAAACTGATATATTTTGGTATGATGCTCTTCTGTCCGGCAAGTTAACCGGCAGGTAACACCCGCATTGTAAATTTTTATACTGCTTGTTTTTGTTCACAGGAAACGGGCTATTTCATCTGTAAAATACCCATTTATCCACCAAAAATAGCAGATTTTTTCAGCTTACTGGGGCTTTATGGAATAATTGAAGCTGGGCTACTGCCGATTCATGTTGCAACAGCCAGTTTTTGCGCCAGACACCTCCGGCATAACCGGTTAAAGCCCCATCGCTGCCGATTACTCTATGACAGGGTATGACGATCCAAATTGGGTTTTTACCGTTGGCCGAAGCCACAGCGCGAATCGCCTTTTTATCCCCCAAACAATGAGCTTGCTCCATATAACTCATCGTTTTACCATAAGGTATTTTTATCAGGAATTCCCAAACCCTTTTTTGAAAATCTGTTCCCCGGAAATGTAGTTTCAGATCAAATTCAGTTCTTTTTTTAAGGAAATATTCCTCCAGCTGCACCTGCGCCTCTTCAATACAATCGGGAACAAATTCGGGTTGATCCCCGATCTCATCCACAACAGTTATTTCAGAAATTCCCAGATCAGTACCTGTAATTCGGGCAAATCCGATCGGTGTTTTCAAGTAGGCAGTTATGCTGTTGTCCATAATTTTGAAGGTTCAGATCCCAAAAATGATCTTTGAGTTCTCGGTGCTTATGCGGGCTATTTCCTGTTTGGGGAGCTTGTATATTTCGCTCAATTTATCAAGTACCTCAAGTAAATACAAGCTTTCATTCCGCTTTCCCCGGTAAGGTACCGGCGACATATACGGCGCGTCCGTTTCAAGAACGATATGCTGCAACGGAATTCTGTCGAGAAACTGATCTATTTTTCCGTTCTTAAAGGTTACAACACCACCTATACCGAGTTTCATGTTGAAACCAATGGCCCGCTGCGCCTGTTCATAGGTTCCGGTAAAACAGTGAAAGATACCCCATAACTGCGCGTCTGCCACTTCTTCCAGAACTTCAAAGATCTCATCAAAAGCATCCCTGCAGTGTATCACAACAGGAAGTTTTCTTTCTTTTGCCCAGCGCAGCTGGGTTATAAAGGCAAGGCGCTGCTGAACGAAATGGGATTTGTCCCAGTATAGATCCAGACCGATCTCGCCAATGGCACAATAAGTATGCAAATTGAGCTGTTCCTGAACAACCTGCAATTCTTCTTCATAGTCATCCTTTACATGCGTGGGGTGAAGCCCTGCCATCAGGAAGATCTTGTCAGGAAACAGGTTCTTTAATGCCTGCATGGCCGGATAGTAATGGCGGTCAATGGCCGGTATAAAAAACCTCTCTATTCCTGCGTCTATCGCCCTTTTCAGAACAAGATCACGGTCTTCATCAAAGTCATCTGCATAGAGATGTGCATGTGTGTCGGTGAGAATCAAAACAACTGATTTTTAATATGTGCAAAGATACTTATTTTGTTATTGAACCTGATTTTTTCATGTCTTATGTTCTTTAAAAACGATTGCTTGTGATTTAAACAGAATATATACAGGATATGCCCAAAATGGCCATTTCATGATACGGTTTCGTGTGGCTATTATGGATTAATGCATATATTTGTCATTATCAAAATCAAACCTGATGATCACCATATACCACAATCCCAGATGCAGAAAAAGCCGTGAAGGCCTGGCCTTGCTTGAAGCATCCAAACTTCCTTTTGAGATAAGGGACTATCTCAATAATCCTCCCGAAATAGCCGAACTGAAATCCCTGACCGAAAAGCTCCAAATGGAACCCATGGGTCTTATCAGGCAAAATGAAGCCATCTGGAAGGAAAAGTTTAAAAATAAAAAACTGACTGATGTGCAGATATTTCAGGGAATCAAAGATTTTCCCATCTTGCTTGAAAGACCTCTAGTCGTTTCAGAAAATCAGGCAGTTATTGGGAGACCGCCGGAAAACATCCTCAAAATATTGAAACCCGGCACCTAAAAAATCATGGTTTTCCATGAGTCTTTAAATTACCGGATATCCCCGAACGTTGCTTAATTTAATTTCAATACTTTTAACGATTGATTTTTACTGAATGAAATATATTCACCTAATTATATTTCTTTTTATTACTTGTGCATTTTATAGCCAGGACAAGGGCCAGAGAGCGACGATCAATGGAAAGATCCACGACGCAAAAACCAACCAGCCATTACCCTATGCTACCATCACGCTTTTAAATCTAAAAGATTCCAACTTTAGTGGAACGATCACCGATAATCAGGGGGGATTTTTACTTGAAGTACCCTATGGAAATTATAAAGTAACTATTCAATTTCTATCATTTAAACCGTTTGTAATTAATGAATTAAAGATTGATGACGACCTTGACCTGGGTGTATTTGAAATAGAAGAAAATTCGGAAATTCTGAAGGAGGTTGAGGTGAACACAACGGGTGATCTGGTTGAATACAAATTTGATAAGAAGATTTACAGTGCGGGTAAAGACATTGCCAATATGGGTGGAAATGCCTTAACCGTACTCGAGAATACGCCAACGGTGATGGTTGACGATCAGGGAAGACTGATGATCAGAGGAAATGAAGCCACTGTACTCATGAACGGGAAGCCTTTTGCCTCTCAGAGCAATTACCAGAATATTTTGATGAACCTTCCTGCCAATTCGATCAGCCAGGTGGAGATCATATCCCGATCGGCCAAATACGATGCACAGGGAGGTGGTATAATCAATCTGGTACTAAAAAAAGGAACCGGCGACGGCTATAACGGTACCGTTGAAGTTCATGGCGGCATACCGGATGATGACGGCGTTTCCACATTCATCAATTACAACGGGGAAAGGATTAATGTTTTTTCAACAGCCGGCTTTAACCATCAGGATCAGATCAAATACAGCGAGATCGAGCAGTTTCAGCAAAACAGCCAGACTGAAGATCCCGTTTTTTTTGAGACCCGCGATGACAACAGACAGAGAAACAGTTTCCTGTTTAATATCGGCAGCGAGTTCATGATCAATGAAAAGAACTCTTTTAATTCCTCTTTTCTGTACAGCATGTCGAATAAGAACTTTGATTCGGATCTTATGCTAACAGACCTGAACATGGGCCAGGTAATCAACCAAACGGATCGAAATGTGGATGACAATACAGACGACAGTTTTTTTGAGCTGCTGTTAAATTATACTACTTCATTTAAAACAAAAGAGCATTCTCTGTCATTTGATCTGAAATACGACCATTCCTTGTCAGACAACATAACAGATATTGTGGATACAGCTGTTTTACCTGCCGGACCCCAGGATCGCCAAAAAACGACCACAGATCAAACAAACAGCACCGGATTGTTCCAGGTGGATTATGCCCAGCCAATAAATAATTTCGGATTGGTAGAAACCGGTGTGAAAACCAATATAAGGGAATATGAAAGTGCGCTTTTGGTTTATGACTATGATCCTATACAATTTAAATTTAATCCTGTTTCAGGTAGGGAAAACAACCTGAGCTATGATGAAAAAGTGTACGCTGCTTATTTGAACTTTTCGAAAGAACTGAACAGTCTGAATTTTTCTTTGGGATTAAGAACCGAATACACCGATGTCCGTATCAGTGACCTCATCTATGACAATACTACCGTTGATCAGTACACAGATTTTTTCCCAACCGCAAATTTGGGTTATACTTTTAAAGATGAAAGTCTGCTGACACTTTATTATTCACGATCCATTTCCAGACCCGGAGTGGCGCAGCTCAACCCCTTCATTTCTTTTGCCGACGAGCGATTTATTGTTATGGGAAATCCTCTTTTAAAACCCTATTACACAGATTATTTTGTAACCGAGTACTTTAAAAAGTTCGGAGCAAAAGTGTCGCTGAATACCGCTCTTTTTGCTTCAATGGATGACGATCAGATATTAACTGTGCTCGAGAATACAGGAAATCAAACAGATGACGGCTTTGATATTTACACAAGAAAACCTGTAAATAATGGCGATCTGAACCAATACGGAATTGAAATGGACCTGGTTTACAACGCGAGCAATGCGCTGCGCTTCAGGGCTTTGTTAAGTCCGTATTACTTTGAGATAATCAATACAACCGACGGAGCTTATGATACAGATGATTTCGTTTTGTATGGAAATGCCATAGCTGACTATAAATTCCTTGAAACCTGGAAGTTTCAGATCAATTATACCTACCAATCCCCAAAAACAACGGGTTTAACAGAGCTTAAGGCCATCCAGTTTGTGAATCTCGCTCTGAGCAAGGATTTGTTCAAGTCAAAAGCCACTCTGTCATTTACGGCAAAGGATATCTTTAGAAGCAGAGAGATCTATTACGAATCGATGGAAGCGGGCATACAAACGAACAGCTATGCCTTTTTTGAACCACAATACCTGTTATCCTTCAGTTATCGGTTTAACGGAGCTGCGAAAAGAAACAGCAAGAACCGCTCGGGTGAGGTCAATAAGAATATTTTTGAGCTGGACGAAGAGGTGATCAAATAAAAAAGGGTTTGAAAACAAACCCTTTACAATTTTTATTACTTACCGGCTAATTGCTTTTTAGCTTCCTTCTTTAATTTTCTGTCTTCCATAAAATTACCGATCAACCAATAGGGAATAACGAAGGCTGTCAAAAAGATCATCAGCCAAAAACCCATGGTAAAGATTCCCATAAACGCCAGGTAACCTAAAAAATGTGATAATTCCATGTCCATAAAAAAATATTTTCGTCAAAATTAAGATAAATTTTATAATCCTCCTATAATCTGCAAAAAATTTAAAGATTTTATTTAACACAGAATTAACAAAATCAGGATTAAACCCACAGTACTTTTGCGTGTCTAAAAAAATTAGACCATAAACATAAATATGAAGACTCTCTTTCCTTTTTTTTTCCTGACCTTCTTTCTTGCTTCTATTTCTGCAACAAGTCAGCAGGTGCCGGGCCGGCCGGGTCAAAATCCAAATCAAAAAACCTTTGAAATCAAAGGTAAAGTGATTGAAAAAAGTACCCAGCAACCACTGGAATACGCAACAGTTGTTATCAAGCCCTTAAAAGGAGACCGGATTCTGGGAGGCATTACAGATGCGAAAGGAAAGTTTTCCATTTTCGTACCCCAGGGAGAATATCACATCAGCGTTGAATTTATTTCTTTTAAGACGCACAGTGAAGCTGATATGACGATAAATAAAGACACAGACCTGGGAACTATCGTACTTTCTGAAGATTCTGAATCTTTACAGGAAGTGCAGGTCATTGCTGAAAGAAGTACGGTAGAGATCAAACTGGATAAAAAAATCTATACGGTTGGCAAGGACATGACTGTTAAGGGAGGTAACGCTGCCGACGTGCTCAATAATGTACCTTCTGTATCAGTGGATGTGGAAGGTGTTGTTAGTTTGAGAGGAAATGAAAACGTGCAGATTCTGATCAACGGCAAACCGAACAGTCTGGTTGGGCAGTCAAATAACGAAGCACTAAGACAGTTTACCGCCGAAATGATCGAAAAAGTAGAAGTGGTTACCAGCCCTTCTGCCCGCTATGATGCCGAGGGTACTGCAGGTATTATCAACATCATCATCAAAAAAGGATCTGCTGATGGCTTTAATGGAAATGCGACGATCAACGCCGGTTACCCGACCAGTGCCGGAGGGTCATATAGTATCAATTACAGAACAGGGGATTTCAATTTTTTCAACAATACCGGATACAGTTATAGTGATGCTCCCGGAAATTCTTATAATTATACCGAATATTTCAATTCCCAGACTGCCCCATTTTTGATCGAAGACAGAGATATAAACCGGGTTTCCAACGATTTCAATATCAATTTTGGAATGGAATACTTCATAAGTGAAAAAAGCTCGCTAACGGGAAGTGTGCTCTACAGAGGCTCAAATGGAAGTGGCGATTCAGAAAACAAGACCACTACCTATGATGAAAATTTTATTAAATCCAACTTTTACCTGAGGGAATCTGAAGAAGAAAACGATGCTTCAAACTGGCAGTATTCTTTGAATTATCTGAATAATTTTAATTCTTCCGGACATAAATTAAATCTGGATTTCCAGTTTGAAGATAATTACCGGGAAAATTTTACCTATATAACCGAAGAAGAACAATTTCCGGTTTTTATTGATAAACTTGATGAAAAAGCCCTAACAAAAGATCCGCAAAAACAATATTTGCTTCAGGGAGATTATGTACTGCCCTTTAATAAAGGCCAACAATTTGAAGCGGGATTCAGGAGTAACATCACCGACCAGACAACAGATTATGCCCAATATTTTGAAAATGAGTCCGGCGAGTTTATCCTAGACGAGAATCTGTCGAATATTTTTAATTACGATGAGAAAATACATGCGCTTTACTCACAATACGGCAAAAAGTTCACCAAATTTTCGGGTTTGCTCGGGTTGCGCATGGAGGTAACCGATATCGATATAGAGATCGTCGACAGGCCTGATCTGGAGGCACAGAAAAATTATACCAATTTCTTTCCAACCATAAACCTGGCTTATGAGCTAGGCGAACAGGAAAACCTTACCCTGGGTTATAACAGAAGGATCCGAAGACCGAGATCGAGAATGATCAATCCTTTCCCTTCCAGAACCAGCGAAACCAATATTTTTCAGGGAAATCCCTATTTGGATCCCTCTATTACAGATGCTATTGAACTTGGATATTCAAACCGCTGGAAGGAAGTAACCTTTAATACTTCTGTCTATTATAATTATGCCACAGACATCTTTCAAATGATTTCGGAAGCTACCGGCGACAATACACAGGATGGCATTCCAATAATCAAGAGATCGCCCATCAATTTAAGTACAGAGGAGCGTTTTGGTTTTGAGGTTGCCGCGAATTATACACCCATAAAAAACTGGAGATTCAATTTATCCTTCAACCTGTTTGATAATAAAATAAGTGGTTTTTATAACGATATAGATTTTG
>JBFYPZ010000056.1:0-13611 GCA_041303035.1 Flavobacteriaceae bacterium | reverse complement strand
TAAATCGCCTTCTACATCGACACCTATATCTTTAGAAGGTAAATCGGCGATATGACCAAAACTCGATTCAACCAAAAAATCCTTTCCCAGAAATTTTCCAATTGTTTTCGCTTTTGCCGGTGATTCTACGATAACCAAATTTTTCGCCATAATGTTTTTTTAGATTTACCTTACTCTTGTTAAAACGTTTATTTCAACAAAAGTGTATAAAAAATAGTCCGCAAATTTAGACAGTTTTTTTTAAATGCGGGGTGATCGCATAAAAAAACATAAAAACATAAAAAAACGATAAAATTCTGCCATTATGTCATAAGTCCTGTTTTTTGATTGTATATTTGCAATCCAATTTTTTAAAATGTCAAGCGAACACGTCATAGAGGAGAAAAAGCAGGGTCAGGCTTTGGTAACTGAACAGCTCGATGGAAACACGAAAAAACTTTTCATCGAAAGTTACGGTTGCCAGATGAATTTAAATGACAGCGAAATCGTTGCGGCCATACTTTCCAAGGAGGGCTACAACACAACCCACCTGCTGGAAGAAGCCGACCTCGTTCTAGTAAATACCTGTTCTATACGCGAAAAAGCGGAACAGACCATACGAAAGAGATTGCAGCAGTACAACCACGTCAGGAAGATCAACCCGAACATGAAGATCGGGGTAATGGGCTGTATGGCTGAAAGGCTGAAAGCCAAATTCCTTGAGGAGGAAAAAATGATCGATCTTGTCGTAGGGCCGGATGCTTACAGGGATTTACCAAACCTCGTAAAAAAAGTGGAAAGCGGAAGAGAAGCGGTGAATGTGTTGTTGTCGAGAGATGAGACTTACGGTGATGTGGCACCTGTAAGGCTGAACAGCAACGGTGTATCTGCCTTTATATCAATTACCAGGGGCTGCGACAACATGTGTACTTTTTGTGTAGTGCCCTTCACCCGCGGCAGGGAAAGAAGCCGGGATCCAAAAAGTATCGTTGAGGAAGCTCAAAATTTATGGAATACCGGTTATAAAGAAATTACCCTGCTCGGCCAGAATGTAGATTCCTATTTATGGTATGGCGGCGGCCTGAAAAAAGACTTTGACGCGGCCTCTGAAATTGCGAAAACAACTGCCATTGATTTTGCCGGTTTACTCGAATTGGTTGCTCTTTCGGTACCCGGGATGCGCATACGCTTTGCTACCTCCAATCCGCAGGATATGAAAATAGCTGTATTGCATACCATGGCCAAATACGACAACATCTGCAAATACATACACCTGCCGGTTCAATCTGGAAGTACCAGGATATTAGAAAAAATGAACAGACAGCACACCAGAGAAGAGTATATCACACTGATTGAAAATGTAAGAAAGATACTTCCGGATTGTGCCATATCCCAGGACCTGATCACCGGATTTTGCGGTGAGACGGAAGAAGACCACCTGGAAACCCTTTCGCTTATGGAAACTGTCAAATACGATTTTGGGTTCATGTTCGCTTATTCCGAAAGACCCGGAACCCTGGCAGCAAAAAAAATGGCAGACGACGTTCCTGCAGAAACAAAAAAAAGGAGGCTGGCAGAGATCATTGCCCTGCAACAGGAACACGGATTATACCGGATGCAACAGTTTGTTGGCCAAACCGTAGAGGTGCTGATCGAAGGCAATTCCAAGAAAAGCGAAAAACACTGGATGGGTCGCAACACCCAAAATGCAGTAGCTGTTTTTGAAAAGACAGATGAAAAAATCGGCGATCTGGTGCAGGTCAGGATCACCGGTTGCACTTCTGCCACCCTGCTTGGAGAAAAAATTTAGTCCTGTTACCCCAATAAACCTAAAAAAA
This sequence comes from Flavobacteriaceae bacterium, assembly GCA_041303035.1. GTDB lineage: Bacteria > Bacteroidota > Bacteroidia > Flavobacteriales > Flavobacteriaceae > Namhaeicola. Next base: position 11,794 of record JBFYPZ010000056.1, on the reverse strand, counting down.
TGGATTCTCTACAAACAATCAAACAAAGATTCGGGATAATTGGCAACAATCCCATGTTGAATGTAGCCTTAGAAAAAGCGATCCGGGTTGCCCCTACAGACATCTCTGTGCTGGTTACCGGAGAAAGCGGTGTGGGAAAAGAGATCCTTCCTAAGATCATCCACCAGCTTTCTCACCGCAAACACAGCAAATACATCGCTGTAAATTGCGGGGCCATACCTGAGGGAACCATAGACAGTGAATTGTTCGGTCATGAAAAGGGTTCCTTTACCGGCGCTACGCAATCGCGCAACGGATACTTTGAGGAAGCCGATGGCGGCACGATCTTTTTGGATGAGGTAGGCGAACTTCCCCTGCCAACACAGGTACGCCTGTTACGTGTACTTGAAACGGGAGAATTTATGAAGGTGGGTTCCTCCAAAGCCCAAAAAACTGATGTGCGCATCGTGGCAGCAACGAACATCAAAATTCTGGATGCGATCCAAAAGGGCGAATTCAGGGAAGACCTGTACTACAGGCTGAGCACCGTGGAAATCCACCTGCCTCCGCTGAGAGACAGGGCAGAAGACATTCACCTCCTGTTCAGGAAGTTCGCTTCCGATTTTGCTGTGAAATACAAAATGCCAACCATAAAAATTGATGATGATGCAATCCCTGTTCTGTTGAATTATCCCTGGAACGGGAATATCCGCCAGTTAAAAAATATTACCGAGCAGCTCTCAGTCATTGAACAAAATCGCAATATCAGTAAAGACGTGCTGCAAAGGTACCTGCCTGCACAACCGGCAAATTTGCCTGCCGTAATAAAAGACGGCTACGGCAGCTCCGATTTTTCCAATGAGAGAGAAATTCTGTACAAAGTTCTGTTTGATATGCGCAATGATATCAATGACCTTAAAAACCTGACCAAGTCGCTTTCGAAAGAAAATTACGGCAAAAGTACAGTGGATAATTCACATTTACTCATGGATAAAGACTACGATGAGGACTATGATGACAGCAATGATAGACCTGAGATCATTCGACCTGCCGTAAAGGAAAGACGAGAAACGGCTCAGTATAATGTGAGTTATGAGGAAGCCGAAACAGTAGATGAATCCGTGTCGCTTCAGGAGAAAGAATTAGAGATGATCAAAAAATCCCTGGAACGCAACAAAGGGAAAAGAAAACTCGCTGCAAAAGAACTGGGTATTTCTGAAAGAACATTGTACAGAAAATTAAAACAATTTGACTTGTAATTCTTGGTAGCTTGTTGTTAATTTGCTGATCATGCCAATACTAAATGATAATTCATTGAACAGATCCGTATTCCTTTTTTTAATTCTTGCCGTATTTATCACACAGTCATGTGGAGTCTATTCTTTTACCGGAGGAAGTACCGGTGATGCCCAAACCGTACAAATCGATAATTTTCCAAACAATGCCCAATTGGTGGAACCTTCACTGAGTCAGAGATTCACACTGGCTCTCCAGGACCGGTTCCTTAGGCAGACAAATTTGAAATTGACCAATTCGGGAGGCGACCTTCATTTTGAAGGGGAAATTACCCAGTACCGTGTCATTCCGATCGCGGCCACAGCAGAACAGACCGCCGCACAGAACCGTTTGACCATTGCAGTGCGGGTCAGGTTTTACAACCGCTTGGTGGAGGCGGATAATTTTGAGCAAACTTTTTCTTTTTTCAGTGATTTCGATGCGAATACGCAATTGACGGGTAGCGTTCTGGAATCGGCCTATGACGAAATTTTCGAAAGGATCACCCAGGACATCTATAACGCCTCCGTGGCAAAATGGTAATCAATTTTTGAATGTATGAATATCAATCTGATCGAACTAACTCATTTATTACAAAATCCCCATCGCATTGATGCCGATACGGAGGTCGCCTTAAATGATATGATCACTGAATTTCCATACTTTCAGGCCGCAAGAGCCCTTCATTTACTGGGATTAAAAAAGCAGGGCAGCTACAAGTATAATACTGCGCTGAAAAAAACGGCAGCCTATACCACGGACAGAGCCATACTTTTTGATTTTATTACCCGTGAAGAATTTCAGATCGTCAATTATATAGCAGAAGATGCCGGGTTGGTTGAAAGCGCAACTTCTGATACAGAAGCTCATCCAACACCGGAAGAAAATAGTACTGAAGAAATTACAGAACGTATTGAAGATAAAAAGGAGATACTGCCCTTAGGTAAACCCATCAATTTCAAGGCCAATGATCAGTATTCCTTTAATGAATGGCTGATGCTCACCAATTTCAAGCCCATAGAAAGAATTGAAACTACAGAAATCAAAAACTTAAATGAATTCCGGCCTCAGAAAAACCGGAAAGAAGACAAGTTTGACCTGATTGAAAAGTTTATTGCGAATAATCCGAAAATCGGCCCGGTCGATGCAGGTGTGCCAGAAGTTATTTCTGACTACAGCATTCAGGAAAATGAAAACCTGATGACCGAGACCCTGGCACATGTCTATCTGGAACAGAAAAAATTTAACAAGGCAATAACAGCTTTTCAGATTTTAAGTTTGAAATATCCGGAAAAAAGTAGTTTCTTTGCGCACCAAATTGAGGCTATAAAAGAATTACAGAAAAACAATTAATTAATTATGACTTACACCTTATTTTTAATACTGATCTTCATAGTAGCAGTTCTGCTGATACTAGTCATTATGGTTCAAAACCCCAAAGGAGGGGGACTGTCGTCTTCTTTTGGAGGTGTACAAAACCTGGGAGGTGTTCAGAATACCAATGACTTTTTAGATAAAAGTACCTGGACCCTGGCTACTGTTCTGTTCGCGCTGATCCTGTTATCCAGCTTTGCGATACCAAGAACAAATTCTATGGATACCATATCTGAGACCGAAAATATTGTCAATGAAAGAGATGCTGCGCTGGATGCGCCTGCCACTCTTGACACTTCGAAGGATCTTGACAGTGCAAAATAATTGTTCTAAAAAATAATAGAATGCCAACGTGTCACAGCGTTGGCATTTTTGTTTTCATTTTGTCAGTAAATCCATATTGGCAACGTTTTTGCATAGATTCCTGTAGAAATTAATAACGTTAAAATTTTTATATAATGAACAAATTAAACATCACTCCCCTTGCTGACAGGGTACTAATCAAGCCAATGGAAGCTGAAACCAAAACAGCCTCCGGAATATTTATTCCTGATTCTGCAAAAGAAAAACCACAACAAGGCAAAGTAGTTGCTGTTGGAAAAGGTACAAAGGATGAACCAATTACCGTAAAAGTTGGTGATACCGTGCTTTATGGCAAGTATGCAGGAACGGAATTAAAATTCGATGGAGCAGATTATCTGATCATGCGTGAAAACGAAATTTTTGCAATTATTTAATAACCTATCCCAAAAACCAAATTTAAATACAATTTATTATGGCAAAAAAAATAATTTTTGATATAGAATCAAGAGATGGCCTTAGGCGTGGTGTTGATGCACTGGCGAATGCCGTTAAAGTAACCTTAGGCCCTAAAGGAAGAAATGTTGTGATAGGAAAAGCCTTCGGAGGTCCTCAGATCACCAAGGACGGAGTTACTGTAGCAAAAGAAATTGAACTTTCAGATCCTTTGGAAAATATGGGTGCCCAGATGGTGAAGGAAGTGGCCTCAAAAACAAGTGATCTTGCCGGTGATGGCACGACTACTGCCACTGTTCTCGCTCAGGCTATCGTAAAAGAGGGCTTGAAAAACGTAGCTGCAGGTGCCAATCCAATGGACCTGAAAAAAGGAATTGACAAAGCGGTTGCAGCCGTTGTTGCCGATCTTGCAAAGCAGTCAGAAGTTGTCGGTAACAAAATGGATAAAATCAGACAAGTTGCTGCCATCTCTGCAAATAACGATGATTCGGTAGGTGACCTGATCGCCAAAGCTTTTGATAAAGTGGGTAAAGAGGGTGTCATTACCGTTGAGGAATCAAAAGGTACTGAAACCTACGTGGATATCGTTGAAGGCATGCAGTTCGACAGGGGATATCTCTCTCCTTATTTTATTACCGACGCCGACAAAATGATCGCTGAACTTGATTCTCCCTATATTTTGTTGTACGAAAAGAAGATTTCTTCCATGAAAGACCTGCTTCCTGTACTTGAACCCGTTGCACAAAGCGGAAGACCGCTGCTTATCATAGCCGAGGATGTTGACGGAGAAGCCCTTGCTACCCTGGTAGTCAATAAATTAAGAGGTTCTTTGAAAATTGCAGCTGTAAAAGCTCCGGGCTTTGGCGACAGGAGAAAAGCCATGCTCGAGGATATTGCCACCCTGACAGGTGGAACTGTGATCGCTGAAGAAAGAGGCTTCACCCTTGAAAATGCCACCATCGATATGTTGGGAAGAACCGAAAGAATTACGATAGACAAAGACAATACGACCATTGTAAATGGTTCAGGCAATGCAAGTGAGATCAAAGCCAGGGTAAATCAGATCAAAGCCCAGATAGAAACCACAACCTCCGATTATGACAAAGAAAAATTGCAGGAGCGCCTGGCTAAACTTGCCGGTGGTGTTGCCGTACTTTACGTAGGTGCTGCCAGCGAAGTTGAAATGAAAGAGAAAAAAGACCGTGTTGAAGATGCACTTCATGCTACAAGAGCTGCCGTTGAAGAAGGCATAGTTGCCGGTGGTGGTGTGGCCCTTATCAGAGCAAAAGAAGCACTGTCAAAAGTTGTTACTGAGAACGGAGATGAACAAACAGGTGTTCAGATCGTTGCGAGAGCCATTGAAGAGCCTTTAAGACAAATTGTAGAAAACGCAGGACATGAAGGATCTGTAGTGGCTTCAAAAGTACTGGAAGGCAAAAAGGATTTTGGATTTAACGCCAAAACCGGTGAATACGTAAATATGTTTAAAGCAGGGATCATCGATCCTAAAAAAGTTACGCGTATAGCCATTGAAAATGCAGCCTCAGTTGCCGGAATGATCTTAACAACTGAATGTGCTTTGGTTGATATCAAAGAAGAAAATGCGAATGCCGGAATGCCTCCTATGGGTGGTGGTATGCCGGGTATGATGTAATTTCTTCTCGGAAATTGTTAAAAAAGTCGCTTTTCGAAGCGGCTTTTTTTTTGAACAGACGGCAGTGGATGGTTAGCCCCCTGTTTGATCAGGCATGGCAGAATAAAAAGGTCCTAAGAATCTTTGCTGCTGTCAAAACTTATTCTTCCGCTGAGAATCTGAAAGAACATCTTAAAATCCGAATACAAACTCCATAAGGGGTATTTAAAGGTGGCCGGTTTGTTCTTCTCGAAAAAAAAGTGACCAAACCAGGCAAAGCCATACCCAACAACAGGGATCAGAAACCAGTACAGTGCTGCTCCCGTGTATGCGGCAATAAACAATATGACGAAGACCAAGGCAGTGCCAATAAAATGAAGCAGTCTGCAGGTCCTGTTCTTGTGCTCGCTCAAATAAAAACGGTAAAATTCGGGATAGGTTTTAATTCTGTTTTCCATATTTAATTGTTTAAGGCATCAATCAAAAAAATTTGCAGGGGAAGGGCTGTCTGAAAGTGTTTCAGCGTAGTTTCCATCAGCTCAGGTCTCAATATCGTCTGGGGGTCGAGTTTCACAAAATGGTACCACTGCTTATTGAGTATCAAAGGCTGCACTTTAACTGCTTCTGCATATGCGGGGTCTGTTTTTTTATTTCTGTCGCCCTGCACAGACCCGAACATCTCTTTAAAATCGTCGGCTTCAACGATCGCATTAAAAGCTTTCAGGTTATACAGTATCTCTCTTCTGATCATTTCAATCTCCGCCTTCTCAGGCATATATACTCCACCGTATATAAAATAGCCTTCCGGGCCCATTTCTATATACATACCCGGATAGCCTTTATTGGCTTTCCCGAATTTTGAAATGATCGCTGAGCAGAATAATTTGTAGGGAGTCTTGTCTTTGGAAAACCGGACATCCCTGTTAATCCGGAAAATGGCGTCTTTGGCTTCGATATGAAGGTCCGGATCAACTTGAGAAACCGCAGTGATCAGATCGCTGACAAAAAGTTGAAATGGCAACCTGACACTTCTCTCATAGCGTTTTCTGTTGCTGTCAAACCACTCCTTGTGATTGTTCGCAGCCAATTCCTTAAAAAAAATCAAATAATCTTCACTAAAATAATACATATCCTTTTTTAAATGATGAATATAACAATAAAAAAGAAAAGAAAAAAAGTGAAGATTCCGTTATCGGAAGATATATTTTAATCCCAGCATGAAATTAAATTCCGGCATCGGCACCAGATTTGTCTCTGTATAGATTTCACTGAAAATGTTATTAAATACCGCACTCAATTCAAGGTTTTTAAAATTGCCCGTCAGGCTTGCATCAAAAACCTGGTAATGATCAGCTGCCGGCCTGTCGGCATAGCGGTATGAGATGCGCTGGCGCACATGTTTGAAGAACTGGCTCTCATACACAATATTTACCTGGTTTTTCAATGAGTTCAGTGAATAACGGGAAAAATTAAAATCCGAGTTTTTGATCTCATCATCAAGAAATGCGTAACCAAACCCGAGTTTCTGTTCAAAATTTTTCGCCCGGAAGCGGTAGTCTATTGTAGCTTCTAAGCCATTCGTCTTCACCTCTTGTATGTTCTCTGCCTGCCATTTTTCATCTTCATTTTCTTTGACATAATCGATCAGATCCTCGGCATTTCTGGAAAAGGCAGCAAACTCAAGAAAAATATTTTTCCTTGTCCATTTGATCCCCAGTTCCCCGGTAAGGGCGCTTTCAGGAACCAGATCGGGGTTGCCCAAAGTGGTCGGATCGCTGTAATACAGATCCGTATAGGTAGGAATTCTGTAGGTATAACCCAGGTTACCGTATATTTTCAGGTCTTTCGCAAGTTCATAACCCAGGTCGATACCCGGAAAGGTTTGGGAACCAAAATCAGAATAATAGGTAAAGGCAATTCCGGGAGTGATATCCAGCCTGTTACCGCCCAGTGAAAATCTTTGCTCCAAAAAGGTAGTAAACATGGTTCTGTTGTGGTCTCCCAGATTGTTACTCGCAATAAATACCCTGGCAAGGTCCAAACCTATTCCAGTTATTCCCAGTTTTGAACTATAGGTCATATCTACAGCAGCTCCTGCTTTATTGGTAATATGGTGGTTTCTGTAGATCTCCGGTTTTCCGCGTACAAATTCGTACATATCCTGACCCCTCGTCCAGTATAGTTTGGGTTTGAAGATAAAATCATTTTTGGTGAACGCCGAAGAAATTCCCACAATGCTTGCCTGGGTTTCTTCATACTGGTCTTTGGCATTGGGACTGGCATAAAAACCGTTGGCACCGAACTTTCGTTCCATAAAAGTGGCAATGAGGTCGATGGGTACAGACCCGGTATTGAATTTGCTTTTCAACAGGACATTCTGATTTTTAAAATCAGTATTATACCGGTATCCGTCTGAGGAAACATTTGAATAGAGCACCTGGTGGGAGGAATGATCCAGACGAACAGCTCCTGCGATCTCGTACAGTTGCTGGTCAAAGGATCCCAGGGCGGCGGTTCCTTTAATATAGGTTTCAACATGCTTTTTTGTAACAATATTAATTGCTCCGGTGAACGCATTCTGACCATAGATCCTTGCGGCCGGCCCCTTGATAATTTCTATCCTTTCAATATTTTCCAAAGGGATCATCATGTTCATGGTATGATGACCTGTTTGGGGATTTTCAGTTTTTATACCGTCAATTAGCACGAGGGTCTGATCAAAACTTCCTCCGCGGATATACAAATCAGCCTGCATTCCTTCAACCCCTCTTTGCCGCACATCAACACCGGTTACCTGCTGCAGCAGTTCAGTAAGGTTGGTAGCTGCACTCTTTTGGATATCCATTTTGGTAATTACCTGTATGGTCCTTGATTGTTCGGAAAAAGGGAGCTCAATTCGGTCTGTATTCAATATGACCTCGTTGAGGTTCTCGGTTTGATCCTCCTGACCGTATATCAGACCAAGTCCTGCGAGGAAAAACAGAATGAAAAAATAGCTTTTCATGATGATCATTTTTATAAACCAACCGGGATTGGAACAAGGGTTATGGCAAAAAAAAACCGAGTATAACTCGGTTAGGCTTTTCCTGTTGGACCAAAGTTCAGCGGAATGGGTGGTACATCGTGGTCTTTGATCTCTCCGTACGACTTCTCAAACCGGCTGACATTATCTCCAAGGGCCTTTAAAAACCTTTTTGCATGCTGTGGTGTAAGTATGATTCTCGCTTTTACTTTAGCCTTGGGTGTTCCCGGCATAACATTGATAAAATCCACCACGAATTCTGAAACAGAATGGTTGATAATAGCCAGATTGGCATAGGTGCCATCTGCCATCTGCTCATCCAGTTCAATATTTAACTGATTCTTGTTATCTGTATTGTCCATAGGTAAAAAAAAAGCCAGGAAGCTATCTTCCCGGCTTTTCAAATTAATTAATCTTCAATCGTAATTTCATCTTTTCTGCCAACAATAATATGGTCGTAGTCGTGTAATCCAGTTCCAGCCGGAATTTTCTTACCAACGATTACATTTTCCTTCAAACCTTCAAGGTAATCTACTTTACCGGCAACGGCTGCTTCATTCAATACCTTGGTTGTCTCCTGGAAGGAGGCCGCGGAAATAAATGATTTGGTCTGAAGCGAAGCTCTGGTTATACCCTGTAGGATCGGTTCTGCTGTTGCTGGGAATGAATCCCTTGCAACCACGATATTCTTGTCATTCCTGATCAGGAGTGAGTTTTCGTCGCGCAATTTTCTCGCACTCACGATTTGTCCCGATTTAAGGTTTTCAGAATCTCCCGGATCTTCTACTACCTTCATTCCAAAGATCTTGTCATTCTCATCCATAAAGTCATCTTTATGAACCAGCTGATCTTCGAGGAACAGGGTATCACCTGAATCCACAATTCTTACCTTGCGCATCATCTGACGCACAATAACTTCGAAGTGCTTGTCATTGATTTTTACCCCTTGTAAGCGGTAAACCTCCTGAATTTCATTCACCAAATATTCCTGAACCTTTGATGGCCCCTGGATATTCAAAATATCAGTAGGTGTAATGGCTCCGTCAGACAAAGGCATTCCGGCCTTTACAAAGTCGTTTTCCTGAACCAGTATCTGGTTGGAAAGCTTGATCAGATAGCGTTTAACATCACCCAGTTTGGATTCTACCACAACTTCCCTGTTGCCTCGTTTAACTTTACCAAATGATATTACCCCGTCGATCTCAGAAACAACTGCCGGATTTGATGGGTCACGGGCTTCGAACAATTCGGTAACACGTGGTAAACCACCCGTGATATCGCCTGCTTTACCAGATCTTCTTGGTATTTTAACCAGGATCTTACCGGCTTCAATCTTTTCACCATCATCTACAAGCAGGTGAGCACCAACAGGTAAACTATATGACTGAAGTGTTTCTCCGGACTTATCTTTGATCAACAAATTCGGTGCAACATTTTTCTTTTTGAAATCGGCGATAACTTTTTCCCTGAATCCGGTCTGTTCGTCAATTTCAACTTTATAGGTACTGCCTTCAAGGATATCCTCGAACTCAACCTTACCTTTAAATTCTGATACGATAACCCCATTATATGGATCCCAGTTACAAATTACTGTCCCCTTCTTAATGGTCTCCAGGTCTTTGATCAGGAGGTTCGAACCGTATGGAATGTTATTGGCACTCAACACAAGATCTGTACGCGGATCGATAATTCTGATTTCCGTAGTTCTGGAAATAACAATATCAACAGCTTCTCCTTTGGTATCTACCCCTTTTACGGTTTTAAGGTCATCTATCTGTATCTTACCGGAGAAATTGGCCACCATCTCATTTTCTTCCGAAATATTTCCGGCGGTACCACCGGCGTGGAAGGTACGAAGTGTAAGCTGGGTACCGGGCTCACCGATCGATTGTGCCGCCACAACACCCACGGCTTCACCTTTTTGTACTGTTTTATTGGTCGAAAGACTGATGCCGTAACATTTTGCGCAAATTCCCTTTTTGGATTCACAGGTGAGCGCTGAACGCACCTCAACTGATTCCAAGCGGCAATTCATGATTTTTGCTACCCTTTCTTCGTTAAATGTTTCACCGGATTTGATGATCAGTTCATCGGTTTCCGGATTGTACACATCGTGCAAAGAAACCCGTCCCAAAATTCTTTCACCAAGTGATTCAACCACTTCATCATTTTTCTTTAATGCGAAAACTTCCAATCCTCTCAGCGTTTCACAGTCTACTTCAGTAATGATCACATCCTGTGCAACGTCAACAAGCCTTCTTGTCAGATATCCTGCATCGGCAGTTTTTAAAGCGGTATCCGCCAAACCTTTACGTGCTCCGTGGGTCGAGATGAAGTATTCAAGAATGGACAGTCCTTCCTTGAAGTTGGAGATGATCGGATTTTCGATGATCTCACCACCTCCCGCGGTAGATTTCTTTGGTTTTGCCATCAGTCCGCGCATACCTGTAAGCTGTCTGATCTGCTCTTTCGAACCCCTGGCACCTGAATCAAGCATCATATACACCGAGTTGAATCCCTGCTGGTCTTCACGCAGACGTTTCATGGAAAGGTCGGTCAATTTATTATTGGCAGAGCTCCAAACGTCAATAACCTGGTTATATCTTTCCTTATTGGTCAGCATACCCATATTGTAGCTCGCCATAATGGTATCTACCTGTCCGTTGGCAGCTTCGATCATCGCATATTTCTCTTCAGGAATAATGATATCCCCCAAACTGAACGACAAACCGCCTTTAAAAGCGAACTGGTAACCCATATCCTTTATGGCATCCAGGAATTTGCCGGTAGTTGGCACATCGGTTACCTTTAAAATTCTTCCGATAATATCCCTCAGCGATCTTTTGGTGAGTACCTCATTGATAAATCCTGCTTCTACAGGTACCACTTCATTGAACAATACCCGACCAACAGTGGTTTCAATTATTTTGGATATGATCTCTCCATTTTCATTCAGGTCATCTGCCTTAACTTTGATAATGGCGTTCAGGTCGACCTTCTTTTCATTAAAAGCGATCTCAACTTCTTCAAGAGAATAGAAAGTTGATCCTTCTCCCTTCACTTTATTTTCAGGAGTTGAACGTCGTTCTTTGGTCATATAATACAGACCCAAAACCATGTCCTGAGAAGGAACGGTAATAGGTGAACCATTGGCTGGGTTCAGGATATTATGTGAGGCGAGCATCAGCAATTGTGCTTCCAGTATGGCTTCGCTTCCCAGGGGCAGGTGCACTGCCATCTGGTCACCATCGAAGTCGGCATTGAAGGCCGTACAAACCAATGGGTGCAGCTGAATAGCCTTTCCTTCGATCAGCTTTGGCTGAAACGCCTGTATACCCAAACGGTGAAGGGTTGGAGCCCGGTTTAACAATACCGGGTGTCCTTTTAATATATTTTCAAGTATATCCCAAACAACGGGTTCTCTTTTGTCAATAATTTTTTTAGCAGATTTAACTGTTTTAACAATACCTCTTTCTATTAATTTACGAATGATAAAAGGCTTGTAAAGTTCGGCTGCCATATCCTTAGGAATACCGCATTCATACAATTTTAATTCAGGACCCACGACGATTACCGAACGAGCGGAATAATCAACCCTTTTACCAAGGAGGTTCTGACGGAACCGGCCCTGCTTGCCCTTGAGTGAATCTGACAGGGATTTTAAAGGTCTGTTAGACTCTGTTTTTACGGCTGACGCCTTTCTTGTATTGTCAAAAAGTGAATCAACCGACTCCTGCAACATACGTTTTTCATTG